>JANLUZ010000047.1:0-8983 GCA_031363755.1 Polaromonas sp. | reverse complement strand
ATTGGTGCCGGAGAGATGAATCGAACACCCGACCTTCTCATTACGAATGAGCTGCTCTACCGACTGAGCTACACCGGCTTGTTTTTGTACAGCCTTGGATTATAGCCCGGCCTGGGACGTGGCTGCGCTGGCCTCGCGGTGGTAAGCGGTGACGCGTTCGACTTCGTTTTTTGAGCCGAGCACCACGCTCACGCGTTCGTGCAGCTTGACCGGCTGAATGTCCAAAATGCGTTCGCGGCCGTTGGTGGAGGCGCCGCCGGCTTGTTCGATGAGCCAGCTCATGGGGTTGGCCTCGTACATCAGGCGCAGCTTGCCTGGCTTGTCGGGTTCGCGCTTGTCCCAGGGGTACAGAAACACGCCGCCGCGCGACAAAATGCGGTGCACGTCGGCCACCATCGATGCCACCCAGCGCATGTTGAAGTCTTTGCCGCGTGGGCCTTCCACACCGGCCAGATTTTCGTCGATGTAGCGCTTCACCGGGGCGTCCCAGTGGCGCATGTTGCTCATGTTGATGGCGAATTCTTTGGTGTCTTCCGGGATGCAAATGTTTTCTTCGGTCAGCACGAATGAGCCCTGTTCGCGGTCAAGGGTGAACATGACCACGCCGTCGCCCACGGTTAGCACCAGCGTCGTCTGCGGGCCGTAGACGCAGTAGCCTGCCGCCACCTGGGCGGTACCGGGCTGCAAAAAGTCGCTTTCTTGCACGCCTGCATGGCCTTCGGGCTTTTTCAGCACGCTGAAGATGGTGCCAATGCTGACGTTGACGTCGATGTTGCTGGAGCCGTCGAGCGGGTCAAAAAGCAGCAGGTATTCGCCCTGCGGGTAGCGGTTGGGCACGAGGTAAATGCTGTCCATCTCTTCTGAAGCCATGGCCGCCAGGTGGCCACCCCATTCGTTGGCTTCGATCAGCACTTCGTTGGCAATGATGTCGAGCTTTTTTTGCACTTCGCCCTGCACGTTCTCACTGTAGGCGGTGCCCATGGCGCTGCCCAGAGCGCCTTGGGTGACGGCCTGGCTGATGCTTTTGCAAGCGCGTGCCACCACCTCCAGCAACAGGCGCAGCTCGGGGGGAATATGGCCTTCAAGGCGCTGTTGTTCGACCAGATAACGGGTCAGTGATATTTTTTTCGACATGGTGATCTCGGTGAGTCTCAGTGAGTCTTAAGGGGTGGGTCAGTCGGCCAACGCGCGGCTGATGACTTCGTGGGTGTCTTTGCTCAAGCCGGTTTTGGCGGCGACACGGGCAATCGCCTCGCGTGCGGCGCTGCGGTAGGGCTCGGCCAGGCGGCTCCAGCGGTCAAGCGCACGGGCGAGGCGGGCGGCAACTTGTGGGTTCATCGCGTCCAGTTCAATGACGCGCTCGCTCCAGAACACGTAGCCGGCCGCGTCCATGCGGTGAAAAGCCGCCGGGTTGGCTGCGAAGGTGCTGATCACGCTGCGCGCGCGGTTGGGGTTGCGCAGGCTGAAGTCGGGGTGCTTCATCAGCGCCTTGACTTTCGGCAGCACGTTGCCGGTGCGGTCGGGTGCTGCCACCTGCAGGCTGAACCACTTGTCGATGACCAGGGCTTCGTTGGCGAACATGGCGTGAAAACGCGCCAGCGCCTGCGCTGCCAGTGGGCTGCCGCTGGTGACCAGGGCCGACAGCGCGCTGAAACGGTCGGTCATGTTGCTGGCGTTCTCGAAGCGTTGCAGCGTTTTGGCAGGCCAATCATTCGCAGCGCCTGGGCTCGCGAGCGCTGCCAGGCACAGGTGGCTCAAGGCCATGCCGGCCAGGGCGCGTCGGCCAGACGACACGGCGTCCGGCGTGTAGGTGCCGGTGTCTTGGTGCGCCGCGTACACGGCTTCCCAGTCGGCTGTCAAGGCGGTGGCCAGTTGCAGGCGCATGGCTTCACGCACGGTGTGAATGTGCTGCGGGTCGACCACCGCAAGCTGGTCGGCCAGGTAAGTTTCAGACGGCAGGGTCAACACCAGCTCTTTGAAGGCCGCGTCCAGTGTGGGGTGGGCCAAAACCTCGCGCATGGCGTCTAAATAGGCATCATTTAGCGGTGAGGTCCAGGTATTTGCTGCCTCTCTAGCTATTGATTGAATAGCACTGAGCGCCTGTGTCACCGCCAGGCGCTGACCGGCTTCCCAGCGGTTGAACGGATCGCTGTCGTGCTTGAGCTGATGCAGCAGTTGCGCGTCGGTATACGCAAACTCCAGCACTATCGGGGCGGAAAAGCCACGCAAGATGGATGGCACCGGCTCGGCGGCAATGCCGGTGAAGGTGAAAAATTCGGTCGCTTCCGTGAGCACCAGCGTGCGCTGCTGGGGGGCGCCGTCATTCGGAGCCGTCTCACCAGCCAGCGTCAGTGGCAGGTCCTTGCCGTCGGCGTCCAGCAAGCCCAGTGTGATCGGGACCACAAACGGCTCTTTGGTGGCCTGGCCTGGGGTGGGCGTGCAGCTTTGGCGAAGGTGCAGTGTGTAGGTGTGGGCGGCGGCGTCATACGCGCCTTCTGCGTGCACGCGCGGGGTGCCGGCCTGGCTGTACCAGCGCTTGAATTGGGGCAGCAGGCGCGCCAGGTGCGATTCGGGGTTGGCGTCGGCAATGGCCTGCGCAAAGTCGTCGCAGGTCACCGCGCTGCCATCGTGGCGAGCGAAGTACAGCGTCATGCCTTTGGCGAAGTTGGCGCGCCCAATCGGGTCTGCGGGAGTGGCGACCAGGGTCTGCATCATGCGAACGACTTCCGAGCCTTTTTCGTAGATGGTCACGGTGTAGAAGTTGCTGATCTCGACATAACTGTCGGGCCGCACCGGGTGCGCCATCGGGCCCGCGTCTTCGGGGAATTGAGCGGTGCGCAACACCCGAACGTCTTCAATGCGCTTGACAGCCCGGCCCGATGGCGTTGGGCACAGGTCCATGCTGAATTCCTGGTCGCGGAACACGGTCAGGCCCTCTTTCAGGCTCAGCTGGAACCAGTCGCGGCAGGTGATGCGGTTACCTGTCCAGTTGTGAAAGTATTCGTGGCCGACCACGCTTTCAATGTTGCCAAAGTCCACGTCCGTTGCGGTGGCCTGGTTGGCCAGCACGTACTTGGTGTTGAAGATGTTCAGGCCCTTGTTTTCCATCGCGCCCATGTTGAAGTCGCTGGTGGCCACAATCATGAAGCGCTCCAGGTCGAGCGGCAGCCCAAAGCGGGCTTCGTCCCACGCCACGGAATACATCAGCGAGTTCATCGCGTGTTCGGTTTTGTCCAGGTCACCCGGGCGCACGTACACCTGCAGCGTGTGGTCCTTGCCGGCACGCGAGGTGATGCGCTGCTCGCGGCTGACCAATTGGCCTGCCACCAGCGCAAACAAATAGGCCGGCTTGCGGTGCGGGTCCACCCATTTGGCGAAGTGGCGGCCATCGTCAAGCAAGCCTTCTTCCACCAGGTTGCCGTTGGACAGCAGCACCGGGTATTTGTCCTTGTCGGCGCGCAGCGTCACGGTGTAGCTGGCCATCACATCGGGGCGGTCCAAAAAGTAGGTGATGCGGCGAAAGCCCTCGGCCTCACACTGCGTGAAAAACGAATCCTGGCTCACATACAGGCCCATGAGTTGGGTGTTTTTCGACGGGTTGGTGGTGGTGAAAATCTCCAACTCAAACGCGTCGGGCAGGTCACACAGCACCAGCTGGTTGCCGTCCAGCTTGAACGACGTGCCCTGGCCGTTGACCTGCACACGCGCCAGGTTCAGCGCTTCGCCGTCAAGACGCAGCGGTTGCACCGGTACGTCCGGGTTGCGGCGCAGCGTCATTTTGTTGAGCACGCGGGTCTTGACCGGGTCCAGATCAAAACACAGGTCGACCGTGTCGATCCAGTAGGCGGGCGGCGTGTAGTCTTGGCGTTGGATACTGTTGGCCGGAGCAACTTCGAGGTGGGTCATAAATGGTTTGCCTTTGCAGGTTTGATCGAAAAGAAGTGGGTGTCAGCTGAAGTCGACGATTTGCATATCTGCCTCAACAGCTGCCCGAAGCAGTTGTTTGTCAGATGAAATCATCGCACCAGCACCCGCTGCTTTGGCACAGGCCAGGTGCAGTGCGTCCAATGTGCCCAGCGGCGCGGCCAGTGAGTCGATTAATTCCCCTGCTAAATTGAAAATTGCAGAGTTAATGGCATGGCATCTCAGCGCCCCACTGGCAATTTCTTCGAGCAACTGGCGGATCGCCTTGCCCGCGAAGACCGAATTGATGGTGTTTTCACGCAGCCGTCGCTTCAGCACGGACCGAAACTCAGTCACTGTCAACGAGGAAACCACCAAACGGTATTGGTCTGACTGAAGTAGCGTGTCAATGGCATCTGAATGCGCCTCTGTGATGAAACGCTTCATCAATGCACTGGTGTCAATGTAAGCAAGCACCGCTTATGTGCCCCGCCGGTCCCGCTCGTCGCGGACCATCGCGGTCATGTCGGAGGGGATGGGACCGGCCTGGTCGCGCAGCCATTTCAAGGACTGCAGCCGTTGCGGTGCATCGGCCGGCAAGATTCGCGCAACCGTTTCACCGCGTGACACCAGCACCAGCTCGTGCTCGCGGGCCAGGGTTTCTTTCAGGTGCGGAATGGTGTTGCGAAACTCGCGGACGTTCATGGTTTGCATGGTGTGTCACCGTTTTATAAAGTGTGTCACGATTGTAGCGCGCCCACCTGCCGCATCAAACACCCTGCTTGAGCGACGCCTCAATAAACGGATCCAGGTCCCCGTCCAGCACCTTCTGCGTGGCCGAGGTTTCGTAGTTGGTGCGCAGGTCTTTGATGCGGCTCTGGTCAAGCACGTAGCTGCGGATCTGATGGCCCCAGCCGACGTCGGTTTTGGTGTCTTCGAGCTTTTGCTGCGCTTCTTGCTGCTTGCGCAACTCAAAGTCATAAAGCCGTGAACGCAAGCGTTTCCAGGCGACGTCTCGGTTGCTGTGCTGGCTGCGGCCGTCCTGGCACTGCACGACGATGCCGGTGGGGATGTGCGTCAGGCGCACAGCCGAGTCGGTCTTGTTGATGTGCTGGCCGCCCGCGCCGCTGGCCCGGAAGGTGTCGGTGCGCACGTCGCTGGGGTTGATGTCGATCTCGATCGAGTCGTCGATCTCGGGGTACACAAACACTGACGCGAATGAGGTGTGCCTGCCGCCTGACGAGTCGAACGGCGACTTGCGCACCAGGCGGTGCACGCCGGTTTCGGTGCGCAGCAGGCCAAAGGCGTATTCGCCGTCGATCTTGATCGTCGCGCCCTTGATGCCTGCCGTGTCGCCTGCGGTTTCGTCTTCGATGGTGGTTTTGAAGCCCTTGCGTTCGGCGTACTTGAGGTACTGGCGCAGCAGCATGCTGGCCCAGTCGCAGGCTTCTGTGCCGCCCGCGCCGGCCTGAATGTCCAGGAAGCAGGGCAGGGGGTCGGCCGGGTTGTTGAACATCCGTCGAAATTCCATCTTCTCGACTTCGACCAGCACCCGCGCGGCGTCGCCTTCAATCGACCGCATGCCGGCCTCGTCACCGTCGCTTTTTGACATGTCAAAAAGTTCGGTGTTGTCCGTCAATTCAGACGTCAAGCGGTCAATGACCAGCACCACGTCTTCGAGCGACTTTTTCTCGCGGCCCAGCTCTTGCGCGCGCTTGGGCTCGTCCCAGACCTTCGGGTCTTCCAGCGCGGCGTTGACTTCGCTTAACTTACGTTCTTTGGCAGGGTAGTCAAAGATACCCCCGGAGTTCATTGACGCGCAGGCTCAGGTCGGCGAGCTGGTTGCTAATGGCATTGATGTGTTCTGCTTCCATGGGGAAATATCCTGAAAAAAAAGAGTCGGCCAACGTGGCCCAATGCTGTATTTTCTCACGTCAGGATGACGTCACCCTTGGCGCGAGATGCGCTGCGCGGGCTCAGGCCAGGAAGTCTTCAATCAGCCGTGCCAGCTCGGCGGGCTGGTCATGGTGCAGCATGTGGCCAGCGTCTTCAAGCCGTGCCACGCGGGCTTGCGGCACCTGTTTAAGGCGCTCGTGGTACTCGCTCAAGTCGTACTGGCCTTTCCACCACAGGCCCATGGAGTCGCTTGACGCCTCAACCGCCAGCACGGGCGCGGTGATGTGCCGGTAAATCGCCAGGGTTTCCTCGACGCGGTACAGGTTGGCGCTGTTGACCTTGTGGCCGGCCTCCCCGAGGATTTCCCACTTGCCCGCGCTGTTGGGCTGCGACCAGTGGCTGGCCAGCCAGTGGGCCTTGTCTTCGGGCAGGCGGCGGTTGGTTTTCATCAGGCGCTGGGCCACGCCTTCCAGACTGGCATAGGCTTTGAGCGTCAGCTCGCCCCGGTGCAGGGTTTTGAGCTCGTCAAACCACTTCGCGTAACGGCTTGGGGCGGCGCTGGCGTCCTTGGCGGGCATGCCAAAGCCTTCCAGGTTGACCAGGCGGCGAATTCGGGCGGGCCGAACGCCCGAATACAGCATGGCGACATTGCCGCCCATGCTGTGGCCGACCAGGTCAATGGCCTGGTCGGGAGCGTAGTGGTCGAGCAAAAAGTCGAGGTCGGCGAGGTAGTCCGCAAACCAATAGGTGTCGGCCTGCGCGCTGATGGCCGAAGGCGTTTGCCCAAAGCCGCGCCAGTCGGGGGCAATGATGGTGCGGCCATCGGCAAAGGCGCTAGACAACGCGTCCACCATGAACTGGTAGGAGGCGGCCACGTCCATCCAGCCGTGCACCAGCACCAGCGGCGGCCGGGCGCTGGCGGCCATGGCGTCGCTTCCGGGCCAGACGCGGACGTGGTAATTCAGCCCGCGTATCGGGACAAACTCGCTGCGGGACATTCGTTTTTCTTTGTACATTGAGCCGATGATAAATAGACCCGGCGCCGCACGCAGTCAAAACAGGGACAAGCCACCCGCCCCAGCGCCGGGTGCCGGGCCGGACCACCATGCCACCCTGCACCAGGGCTTCGGGTGGCCCGCCGACACCCACTTCAACATCGCCGAGGTGTGCTGTGCCCGCTGGGCACGCGCTGCCGCTGCCCACCCGGAAGCTCCTGAAAAGATAGCTGTCCAGGCAATGAATACCTGGACAACGAGCACTTTTTACTCTTTTTCTGCGCTTCAAGCGGCTGCAGACGCCGTTAGCCACCAGTTGAGGGCCCTGGGCGTGCAGCGCGGCGACCGGGTGGCCATCGTCATGCCGCAGCGGTTTGAAACAGCGGTGGCCTACATGGCGGTGTTTCAGATGGGCGCTGTGGCAGTGCCGTTGTCGATGTTGTTTGGGCCGGAAGCGCTGGCGTTTCGCCTGTATGACAGCGGGGCCGTGGTGGCCCTGGCCGACGAAAGCGCCATGGGCGCGCTGCAGCCGGTGCGCCCCGAGTGCCCGGCGCTGCACACGGTGGTGGCCATGGGCGGTGCAGCGGGGCGGGGCGATGTTGATGCCGCCGTCGCCGCCCGGCCCGCTGCAAGTCGCGCCGCTTTCCCTGTGGTCGACACGCTTGCCGACGAGGCGGCGGTGCTGATCTACACCAGCGGCACCACCGGCCCCCCCAAAGGCGCGCTGATCGCCCACCGGGGCCTGATCGGCAACCTCACGGGCTTTGTGTGCAGCCAGAACTGGTTTGGCTTTGATGGCGTGCGCAACGACCGCTCGGACGCGGTTTTCTGGAGCCCTGCCGACTGGGCGTGGACGGGCGGGTTGATGGACGCACTGCTGCCCACGCTTTATTTTGGCCGCCCCATCGTCGCCTACAGCGGGCGTTTCAGCCCCGAAGCCGCCTTCACGATGATGCAGTCCCAGGGCGTGACGCACACGTATTTGTTCCCCACCGCCCTCAAAGCCATGATGAAGGCCTACCCGCACCCACGCCGCCAGTTCACGCTGAATTTGCAGGCGCTGATGAGCGCTGGTGAGGCGGTGGGCGACGCGGTATTTGACTACTGCCGTGATTCTCTGGGCGTGGGCGTCAATGAAATGTTCGGGCAGACGGAAATCAACTACGTCGTCGGCAATTGCAACAGGTTCTGGCCCGCCAAGCCCGGCAGCATGGGCAAAGCCTACCCCGGGCACCGGGTGGCAGTGATCGACGACAACGGCGAGGAATGCGCGGTCGGTGTGCCCGGCGACGTAGCGGTGAACCGATTCGATGTGCATGGCGCGCTCGACCCGGTGCTGTTTTTGGGCTACTGGAAGAATGACGCCGCCACAGCGGCCAAATTCACAGGCGACTGGTGCCGCACCGGGGATTTGGCGCGGCGTGACGCTGAAGGCTACCTTTGGTACGAAGGCCGGGCAGACGACGTGTTCAAGGCGGCGGGCTACCGCATTGGCCCCGGCGAGATCGAGAACTGCCTGGTCAAGCACCCGGCGGTGGCCAACGCGGCAGTGGTGCCCAAGCCTGATGCGGCTCGCGGCGCCGTCGTGAAGGCGTATGTGGTGCTTGCTTCTGAATTCATAGCTTCCCAGGCAGTAAACGCCTGGACTACAGCCAAATTTGAAGCCAAAATCATCGCCCAGCTGCAGGAACACGTCAAGCAACGGCTGGCCCCGTATGAATACCCGAAAGAAATCGAATTTGTCGACGCGCTGCCCATGACCACCACCGGCAAAGTACAGCGGCGGGTGCTGCGCCTGCAGGAAGAAGCGCGCTTTCGGGCTGCGCAGAGCGACGGCGACAAGGCGTAAAAAAAGCACCCGAAGGTGCTTTTTAAAAGGCGGGGAAGCTCAGCGCGCTGCGACCTGCTCGGCCACGTAAATTTCAACCCGGCGATTTTTGTCACGGCCCTGGGCGGTGTTGTTGTCGGCCACCGGCTCGCGGGAGCCCCGGCCGTCGGTGGCGATGCGGGTGCGGGCCACACCGCGGCTGACCAGGTAGTCACGTGTCGCGTCGGCGCGGTCGATCGACAGCGGGTTGTTGATGGCGTCGGACCCGGTGGCGTCGGTGTGACCAACGATAGTGACGGTGGTCACCGGGTTCTGGTTCAGGCTGGTGGCAAACTGCGCCAGGATGGGTGCAAAGTTCGGC
>JANLUZ010000041.1:0-32388 GCA_031363755.1 Polaromonas sp. | reverse complement strand
TCGGGCTCGTCGGTGACGATGACCAATTTCGACACACCCTCGGCCACCAGGCTTTGCATGATCTGCAGCACCGAATGGCCTTCCGGCCGCTCGCCAACCTGCTGGCCGCCCGTCATGGCCACCGCGTCGTTGTACAGAATTTTGTAGGTGATGTTCACGCCGGCGGCAATTGCCTGGCGAATCGCCAGCAGCCCGCTGTGAAAGTAGGTGCCGTCGCCCAGGTTGGCGAACACGTGGGTGTCCGTGGTGAACGGGGCCTGGCCGACCCAGCTCACGCCCTCACCGCCCATCTGGGTGAAGGTGCTGGTCGAGCGGTCCATCCAGGTGGCCATGTAATGGCAGCCAATGCCGCCCACGGCGCGTGAGCCTTCGGGCACGCGGGTGCTGGTGTTGTGCGGGCAGCCGCTGCAAAACCAGGGCGCGCGCTCGCCGGTGTCGATCTGGGTGCTGCTGAGTGCGCGCTCCCGGGCGTCCACCACGGCCAGGCGCTCGTCCATGCGGCGGGCAATGTGCTCGGGAACACCGAGTTTTTTCAGGCGCTTGGCAATCGCCTTGGCGATGATGGCAGGCGTCAAATCTGCCTTGGCGCGCAGCAGCCAGTTGCCGCTTGGGTTGGACTGGCCCCATTCACCTCCCCGTTCACCACCCGACTCGTCGCTCTCGGGTTCGTCAAACTTGCCCAGCACCGTGGGCCGCACGTCGGCGCGCCAGTTGTACAGCTCTTCCTTGATCTGGTATTCAATGACCTGGCGCTTTTCCTCGACCACCAGAATTTCTTGCAGGCCCAGGGCAAAGTCGCGCGTCATGCTGGCTTCCAGCGGCCAGACCACGTTGACCTTGTGCAGGCGAATGCCCAAGTCCTGGCACACCGCGTCGCTCAGCCCCAGGTCATGCAGCGCCTGGCGCGTGTCGTTGAAGGCCTTGCCGCTGGCGATGATGCCGAAGCGATCCTTGGGCGTTGAAATGACGTTGTAGTTGAGCTTGTTGGCGCGGATGTACGCCAGCGCGGCATACCACTTGAAGTCCATCAGGCGCGCCTCTTGTACCAGCGGCACATCAGGCCAGCGGATATGCAGGCCGCCGGGCGGCATTTCAAAATCGTCCGGCGTGATGATCTTCACGCGGTCAGCATCCACCGACACCGAACTCGACGACTCCACCACCTCCTGGATCGTCTTCATGCCCGCCCACACGCCTGAAAACCGGCTCATCGCAAACGCATGCAGCCCCATGTCCAGAATGTCCTGCACGCTGGAAGGGAAAAACACCGGCATGCCGCAAGCCTTGAAGATGTGGTCGCTCTGGTGCGGCGCAGTCGAGCTTTTCGACACATGGTCGTCGCCCGCAATCGCAATCACCCCGCCGTGTGGCGACGTGCCCGCCATGTTGGCGTGTTTGAACACGTCCGAGCAGCGGTCGACGCCCGGGCCCTTGCCGTACCAGATGCCGAACACGCCATCGTACTTCTGGCTTTGCGGGTACAGGCCGACCTGCTGCGTGCCCCACAGCGCGGTGGCCGCCAGCTCTTCGTTGACGCCGGGCTGAAACACCACATGCTGCGCCGCCAGATGCTTTTTGGCCGCCCACAGCGCCTGGTCATAGTTGCCCAGCGGGCTGCCCCGGTAGCCACTGATGAAGCCCGCCGTGTTCAGGCCAGCAGCCACATCCCGCACGCGCTGCAGCATGGGCAACCGCACCAGCGCCTGCACCCCGCTCATGAAGGCGCGGCCTTCGCTCAGTGCGTACTTGTCGTCCAGCGTGGTGGTTTCAAGCGCGCGGCGGACGTGCTCGGGCAGGGGTGCGTTCATCGTTGTCTCCGGTGGGGTGGCCTGTTCAAGCGACAGGCTTATGGTTGGAAAGTTTAGGCTTTACCAGCCAATAAGTCTTTGCGTTTAATGCCCTGATTCAGCGGCTCTGCGCAAGATTCTTGCTGTAAATTACGTCAAATGACCACCTTAGACAAGTTTGACCTCGCCATCCTGCACGAGCTGCAAAACGACGCGCGCCTGACCAACACCGAGCTGGCGCAGCGCATTGGCCTGTCGAGTGCGCCGTGCTGGCGGCGGGTGCGGGCATTGGAAGAGCACGGCTTCATCACTGGCTACCGCGCCGAGATCAACCGCCACAAGATCGGCCTGGGCGTGCTGGCCTTTGTGCGACTCGACGCCGCCCGCAACAGCGGCGACGTGCTGCTGGCGCTTGAAGAGGCGATCCGCTGCATCCCCGAAGTCGTCAGCTGCCACTACATCAGCGGCACCGGCACCTTCGAGCTGCAGGTCGTCAGCCGTGACCTGAACACCTTCAGCCAGTTCGCACGCGATGTGCTCATCAACCTGCCGAATGTGAAAGACCTGCACACCAGCTTTTCACTCGGTGAAGTCAAAGCCAGCAGTGCGCTGCCGCTGGGGCATTTGACAGCCGATTTGGCTAAAAATTAAGTCAAATTAGCCTCTAGCCCAGGTGTTTATTGCCTTAGCAGCTATTTTTTATATAGCAATCTAACTTGTACAACCCACGGCGCTCGGCCCGCAGTACGTCTCCGTCAGCGATGACCTGCAGACCATCCTGGCACAACCCATCGCTACCAGCCGTCGGGGTGAGCGTGCCCCGTTGTTTCCGGTGTTGACTGGCCAACCCAGCGCGGCACGCCGTCAATCCATGTAGTCGTCGTATTTCTTTTGCTCAAAGCCGCTCAGCTTTTCCCAAGGTGCCGTGCTGGCCACAGTGGTGCTGGGTTTGAGCCGGATGGTGCGGCTGAAGCTGCCGTCCGTCTTTTTTGACTCGATTTGCAAGGCAGCTTGTCGGGTCTCCGACCAAAGCACCCGGTGCGTCCAGTCTTTGGCCTGCTCGGTGCGCCACACAGCATTGCTGGAAAGTGCACCGGTCGGCTTCATTTTCGCGACCAAGTCGGGCGGCACCAGGTAGGCAGCAGTGTCCCATCGCCCGTCAAAACCAACGGCGCCGAACTCTGCCTTGGGAACGCTCACCACCACGTTATCGTGTTTGTCGACATAGCGCAGGGTCAGCACGCCAGCGCTGTCTTTTTGCAGCCACCGTGCGGCAGTGTCAATGTCGAGGTGCTTGTGGCCCGGCTCGGGCTTGCCGCTTTTGTCATGCGCCGCGTGAGCCGCCAAGGCGCTGGTCGCCACGATGCGCTCGGTCCACACCGTACCGCCCTGGCGGTACATGTTTTCCTGCCAGGTCTCAACTCGGGTGATACCGGCTTTGGTCACTTGACGGGTTTCGTAGCTGACCACGCCTTGCAAGGCTAGCGCAGTTTGCGCAGCCACACCGGCGGCGCAAACCAAGGCCGCGATGCCCAGGCCTGCAAGGGTGGCGATGCGCCTGACGCAGTGGGTGCCAGCCATCTCAATAACCCGCTGCGGACTTGACCAGACCAAACACCTTGGTGTTGTCCAGCGTGCCTTTGAAACCGGCAGAGCCCGCACCAGTGGACAACAGCATCACGTCGCCGCCACCGTGGGTTTCGCTGCCCTTGCTGCCACGGCGCACAGCCACTTCCTGCAGGTAGTTGATGTCGGTCACGATGGGGGCCGTGAGCGCGCCGCGCGTGTCGGGCCGATTGGCGCCGCCACCGAACACGAGGGTGGTGTAGGGCTGGCCGTTTTTGTCTTTGTTGGGCGCTCCGTCCACGTAGCTGTTGCTCAGGCCCAGCGGCGAGTCGCCGCGTTTGCCGTAGCCATTGAAGGCCATCGTGTGGTCGTGGTCAGCCGTAACCACAATAAGGGTGTTGGCCAGCGTGGGGTCAAAGGTTTTGACCTTGTCGAGGGCGGCCTTGATGGCATCGTCAAAAGCGATGGTTTCGTCCAGCGCGCGGGCCGCATTGGTTTCGTGCAAGGCGTGGTCAATGCGGCCGCCTTCAACCATCAGGAAAAAGCCGTTGGCGTTTTTAGACAAGATGTCCAGCGACTTGACGGTCATTTGCGCCAAACTCGGTTCCTTGGTCGCGTCACGGTCCAGGTTGTAAGACATGTGGCCTTGCGCCACCGCAAAGTCATACAGACCCAACAGCCTGGTGCCCGCAACAGCCGGGGCTGCGTTCAGCGTGGTCAAGTCACTGACGAAGTTATAGCCTTTGGCCTTCATTTCAGCCACCAGATCGCGGCCGTCAGGTCGGCCCGATTTGTTGCTGGTGGCGTTAAACGGCGTCCAGTACTGGCTGATGCCACCCATCAATACATCGACCCCGGTGCCCAAAGCCGCGTTGTAGCCGGGGCCGCCCGGGGCCGCTTGGCGGGCAATTTCGTATTCGGCGTTGCGGTGGCACACGTGGGCGTAGGTCGCTGCAGGTGTGGCGTGGGTCAGGCGCGCCGTGGACACCACGCCGGTGGCTTTGCCCTTGGCAATCGCCAGCTCCAGCAGCGTGGCCGAGGCCGCGCCGTTGCCGGTTGCGGGGCAGTTGTTGACTGAATTGCCCACACCCGTCGTCGCGTCCCGGCTGGGTGCAACCGCTTTAGTCACAGCGTCAAGTGACAGCGTTTCGTTGCGAGTCTTGACGCCCGTCATGTACGCGGCCATGGACGGTGCGCTGTCGGTAGTTTGCGCGTCGAGCGAGTAGGTTTTGATGCGCGCCGTGCGAGACAGCTTGTCCATGTTCAGCGAGCCCTCTTCCTTGTATTTCAAAATACGCGCTGCTGTGACGGTCACGGGGCCCATGCCGTCACCCAAAAAGAAAATGACGTTCTTGGCTTCGCCTGCGGCAAAGCTGGCGGTGGGCAACAAGGCTGCCAGGGCAAGCGGCAAGAGTCTTTGTTTAAACATAATAAATTCCTGATGTGAGTTCGGTGGAAGTTGTGGTGCTTTGGGTCAACTTGGGGCTTACAGGCCCATCGCCGACTTGACCAGACCGAAGACGGCGGTGTTGTCGAGCACGCCAAAAAACGTATCTGCCTTCATGCCCACCGCGCCAAGGAAGACGTCGGCACCGCCATGGGTTTCACTGCCAATTGCGGTTTGAACCGCCGCCTCCTGGCGGTAGTTTTTGTCAGACACCACGAGGTCAGTCATGCTGCCCAGCAGACCGGCGCGGGTGCTGTTGATGCGGTTTTCACCGTTGCCAAACAACAGGTTGGTGAATGGCGAGCCGTCTGCGTCAAGTGCTGGCGTAGTGGGGGCGCTGTAGTCACGCATCAAGCCCAAAATGCCGGGGTTGGTGGCCGTGGTCTTGCCGGTCAGGGCGCTGTAGCCGTTCATCACCATGGTGTGGTCGTGGTCAGCGGTCACCACAATCAGCGTGTTTTTCAAGTCTGGGTCCGTCAGTTTGGCCTTGGCAATAGCGGCTTTGATGGCGTCGTCAAAGGCCTTGGCCTCGGCCAGTGCGCGTGCGGCGTTGGTGCTGTGCAGGGCGTGGTCAATTCGTCCGCCCTCGACCATCAAAAAGTAACCTTTCTTGTTGGTGGCCAGCACATCCATGGCTTTCGTGGTCATCTCGCTCAGGCTCGGCTCTTTGGCCGGGTCGCGGTCCAGCTCGTACGACATGTGGCCTTCGCTGGCGGCAAAATCGTACAGCGCCAGCAGCTTGCTGCCTGCTGTGGTCGGCGCAGCTTTGGTCGTGGCCAAGTCGTTGGCAAAGGTGTACCCCTTGGCCTTCATTTCAGCGACCAGGTCGCGGCCATCGGGGCGGCCCGACTTGTTGGTGGTGGCGCTGTAAGGCGTCCAGTACTGGCTGACGCCTCCCATCAACACGTCCACGCCGGCGCCCAGCGCACCGTTGAAACCGGCGCCGCCTGGGGTGGCCTGGCGGGCAATTTCATACTCGGTGTTGCGGTGACACACGTGGGCGTAGGTCGCGGCAGGGGTGGCGTGCGTCAGGCGGGCAGTGGAGACCACGCCGGTTCCCATGCCGCTGGCAATGGCTTGTTCCAGCAGGGTGCCAGAGGCCTTGCCGTTGCCTGTCGCAGGGCAGTTATTCACCGCGTTGGACACGCCAGTGGTGGCGTCTTTGCCCGGTGCGATGGCCAACGTGTCGCCGTCCATGCCCAGCACTTCGTTGCGGGTTTTCACGCCCGTCATGTAGGCTGCCATCGACGGGGCGCTGTCAGTGACCTGCGCGTCCAGAGAAAAGGTTTTGATGAAGGCGGTTTCGGGCAAGGTATCGATGGCCAGCGTGCCATCTTCGCCCTCCGCATAAACGCGGGCGGCTGTCATCGGCACGATGCCATAACCATCACCCAAAAAGAAAATCACGTTTTTGGGAACGGCAGCCACTTCGGCCGTGGGTACGGTGGTGCCGGAGCCGCAAGCAGCCACTCCGAAAGCGACCAACAGGCTTGTGGCTAAAAGTTGAAGTTTCATTCTGTGCTTTCAAAGATCAAAAATATCGACGTTCAGAATAACGTCGCAATATGACGGAATGACGGCGGTTTTGTGACACCTTCATCACAACGCAAAAGCCGACGCGTCCTGGTTCGTCAAGCGCTTTTTGACCGCCCCCCACGAGCTCAGACGTCAACAGCGTGGCCGAGTCGCCGGATGGCAAGGCGCTGTTCGTGAGCATTCAGCACCCGGGCGAAAACACCTCGGCCAGCATGTTCACGGCCGGAACGTTTGAAAGCAACTGGCCGGGCAACGGCCTGGATAGCGGGTCGGCGCGCCCCCGTTCAGCCACGCTGATGACCCCGAAGGACGATGGCGATGTGATCGGGCTGTAGTTGGCGCGCAGTGTTGGCACTGCGGTGCCAATGCGCTCAAAAGCGACGGGCGCGAGTGGGTCGCTTTTTTGCGTTCAGTGAGCGGCAAACCACGCGTTTCGACCGCCAAAAGCGCCTGAAAACTCGAAAAAAGCTGTTTTTTATGCCAAAAGTGCCGCTAGCCCAGGTATTTATTGCCTGGGCAGCTATTACATTCATAGCAATCAGTTTTTGACGCAATGCGCCACGGCCTGTGGCTGCCGCTCATGCAGCACGGCCTCTCGGCTTTGTACGCCGAGCCCAAACTCAACGCGCAGCTGGGCGCTGCTGTAGACCGTTTGCGCAGGCGTCAATCCACCGGCGTCACGCAGCAGCTCATGCCGCCCACGCGGCCCGGTCAGCATCGCGGCGTTGTCCGCAAAGCGAACGCTGAAATCACCACCCCGGTCACAGCGGTAGGCCAGGTCGGTCGCAGCAGCGGGCGGTGCTGCTGCGGCAGCAATTTGGGACGGCGCGGGGGTTGGGCTTATGGGCGTGGCGCAAGCTGTTAACAAAGCGATAACAAATGCGGCCAGCAGCGATGGTGCCAAAAGGCGCAGCGTTGCATGGCAGCTCATGACTTCTGGGCGTCTCGCATCAAAATGCCAGCGCTGAACTGAAGGAATTCGCCCAGGTGCTGCGTGATCACGTTGATGGCAATGGGCACCAGCAGGCGCAGGTAGTCATGCACCGATATGTTGCGAAAACCCACCATCTTTTTCATGGCTTCGGCCAGTCCGGTATCGATCCAGCCGCTGGAGGCCAGCAGATCAAAAACGTCGCGTGCGCTTTGCGGCAGACCCAGCGCTTCGCGACGAATCAGATGGTGGCCTATGTCCAATGCGGCCTCGCACGCGCGCTGGATGTTCAAAATAGCGGCGTCCTGGTGCGTGAAATTCGTCAGGAAGGCGTCCCCTGCTGCCGCATATTCCTCACGCGCACGGGCCACGCAGCGCTCAATCGTGGCGGCCTTGTTCAACAACACATCGTCATGCATAAATCGTCCCCGTTTTTTTGATGTCAGCCAGCCGTGCGGCGCGCGCCGCGTCCAGCGCCAGTTTCTCGTTCAATACAAACAGCTCGAATTGCACCCCCTCGGGCTGCTGCGCCCACAGGCAGCGGCCCGTGGTGATGACCTGGTGCTGCATCACGGTGCTGGCCTGCCGTAGGTCGAGCAGGTCAACTGGACAGCCTACCCGCGAGGCCAGCGCTGACGCAGCATCCCACAAGGCCAAAGCAGGCGCATAACCCGCCACCAGCACTGCCAAGTCCAGGTCGCTGTCGGGCAGTGGCGTGCCTTTGATGACACTGCCAAACGCCCAGACGGCCAAGGCGTTGGGGAAGTGCGTCTTCACACAAGCCACCACATCCCCTTCGGGTGCCAGCAAACAAGTTAACGCCGTGGGGTCCATCATTTCGGCCACAACACCCAGAGCCGCAGCGGCTGGTTAACGCGGGCGGCCAGCTGGCCAGCGTCAACGCCAGTGCCCGCGAAGTAATCCGCCCGCACCGCCCCGACGATAGCGCTGCCGGTGTCTTGCGCAAACACGAGTTTTTGCAAATTGACCGCGCGGCCGCTGGAGGCCAGCCACACCGGCGTGCCGTAGGGAATGCTGCCAGGGTCCACCGCAATCGAGCGGCCAGGCGTCAGCGCCACGCCCTGCGCGCCCTTGGGGCCAAACGACGCCTCAAAATCACTGAGCGGCTCTTCCCGGAAGAACACATAGCGCGGGTTGCTCCACAGCAGCTGCTGCACGCGCTGCGGGTTTTGCGCAGCCCAGGCTTTGGTGGATTCTGTCCAGGGCGCCAGCATGCGCCCCTGGCCCTGGTCGGCCAGCCACTGCGTGATGCTTTTGAAAGGCTGCTCGTTCGTGCCAGCGAACGCCACCCGCACCGTGCGCTGGGCGCCGTTGGGTTCCCCCATCGTCAGCCGGCCCGAGCCCTGGATGTGCAGCGACATCGCGTCGATCGGGTCGGCCACCCAGGCGATTTCGCGGCCCGCCAGCGCGGCCCGGGCCTCGGGCAGCGTGTCAATCTCCTGGCGAGAAAACCACGGCTTTCGGCTGCCCAAGCCCGCCGGTGGGCGAAACAGCGGCACAGTGAACTCACCCGTCGGCTGGCGACTGGCCCTGAGCACCGGCTCGTAGTAGCTGGTGAGCTGGCCTTCCGGGCTGCCCTGCACCGACTCCACGCGGTAGGGCTGCAGCCGCGCCAGCATCCAGGCGCGCTGCTCCGGCCCGGTAGCAATGCTGAGGCGGCGCACATCCGCGCACAACGGGGCCAGGCGCGGGCCGGGGCGTTCACAGTTCTTGATCCAGGCGTTCCAGGCTTCGTGCAGCGCGTCGTCGTCAAAACCTGGCAGCTCGGCCCAGCGCACCGGCGTCCAGCGGCTTTTGGCCTGGGCGATGGGCGGCGGCAACGGGCCGGTGTCGCCGGGGTAGGCTGCCTGTGCGCCGGGCACGGTGGACAGCGGCGCATCAGTCGGGCTTTGCGACATGGGCGTGCTGCATGCCGCCAGCAGCACCAGCGCACCAGCCGACGCGATAATTGCCACGCGTTTCATCACCCCGCCCCCGAACCACGGACATTTCATGACACTGCTGTTGCTGGAAGCGCTGGGCGCCCTGCTGATTTTCGTTTTCATTATTTGGTGGACGATGTTTTCAGGGCGCAAACATGGGGAATTGACTGACGAGGCGAAGGACAATGTGAAGCGCGACGACAGCAAGGAGTAAGTGCGCTGCGGGAAGTAGACCAACCGCGATTGTTCATCAAATCACGAGAGCAAGCCCGCCGCGCCATGTTCCATCGTGTCGGGACCATGCAGCTTTGCCTGCCTGAGCAGGAGGGCATTGCCGCATACGCGACCGTTCGGTGTGCGCCCTAGCGGTTGACTCTGCCGCCGACCACGGCACTGCACCGACTCTACGGACACTGCTGGCCCACCAGATCACGCTGACTGAGCAGATTTCACTATTTTTTGATAGCGACGAAGGTAAGTAAGACATGGACGACCGGTGCTTTTGGTTTAAAAAACTCTAAAACGAGCCTGCTGATCGCCAATGCAAACCTCAAGCAGCTAAAAATCTTATTTTTTAGATCAAATCACCCTGTAGACCAGGCGTTTATTGCCTTATTAGCTATATTTTTAGTAGCTAAATTGAATTAAATAGCCCCAACTGCGGCCTGACCCAGCTACACATTCCGCAGCAAGTTCGCCAGCTCCACCGCTGACTTCACGCCCATCTTGTCGAACACGCGGGCGCGGTGAACCTCTACCGTGCGCACGCTGATGTCGAGCTGGTCGGCCACCAGCTTATTGGGCAGGCCACCCACCACCAGGCGCATCACGTCGCGTTCGCGCTCGGTCAGGCCGCCCAGCTGGCTTTGCAGGCTCACCACCTGGCTGTTCTGGGCCAGCACGGCGGCGGACTGGGCCAGGGCCTGCTCGACGCGGTCAACCAGGGCGTTGTCGGAAAACGGTTTTTCGCAGAAGTCAAAAGCGCCGCGCTTGACGGCGTCTACCGCCGTGCGAACGTCGGCGTGGCCGGTCAGAAATATCACGGGCAGCGTGGGCAACAGGCCGTAGTCGATGAGCTTGTCAAACAGGCCCAGCCCGCTGAGCCCCGGCATGCGCACGTCGAGCAGCAGGCAGGACGGGGCGCGAACGCTGTTGGTGTGCAGCACCTGCGCGAGCGTGTCGAAAGCTTCGGCGCTGGCAAACGTTTCGCTGTGCAGGCGCCGCATGCGCAGCAGCCAGGCCAGGGCCTCACGCACCCCGGCATCGTCGTCAACGATGTAGATGGTGGCGTTGTGCGTGGGTTGCATCGTGGGTCTTTCAGGGGCGGGGATCTGTGGCGCGCTCGGAGTGGCCGCCGTCGGGCAGGCTCAAGCCAGAATCCTGGACGGGCAGCGTGAACGTGAAAACGGTGCCTTGCGGCAAGGCGGGCGCAAACACGAGGGCGCCGCCATGCTGCTCCACCACCGTGCGGCACAGGCTCAGGCCTAGGCCCATGCCTTCTTCGCGGGTGGTGAAAAAGGGCGTGAACAGCTGCCGGGCCACGTCCGTCGAAATGCCGGTGCCGCCGTCGGTGACCGAAAACTCCACCCATTGCCGCTGGGCGCCCGGCGCGGCGGGCCGCACCCGCAGGCGCAGCACGCGCTCTATCCCAGCGTTGACAGGGTCGTCAGCGCCGTTGAAGTGGCCTTGCATGGCCTGCATGCCGTTGCGGCACAGGTTGAGCAGCACCTGCTCGACCATGGTGCTGTCACACAGCACCGGGGGCGAGCGCGGGTCTACCTCGGTATGGATGCGCACCGACAGCTTGCGCGCCTGCAGCACCACCAGCGGCATGATGGCCTCAATCAGCGCCTGGGGCGCCACGCATTCGCGGTCGCGGTCTCGCCGGCGCACGAAGTCGTGGACGCTTTTGATGACCCGGCCCGCGCGCTCGGCTTGCTCTGCAATGCGGCGCATGGCGAGCTGCAGGTCTTGCGACAAATCGCTGGCGACGGCTGCTGCTGGGGCGGACAGGTGCGCGGAGTGGGCCTCAGCGGGTTCCTGCAGGCGGTTGAGCGAGCCCACGGCGTAGCTTGAAATCGCGGCCAGCGGCTGGTTGAGCTCGTGGCTGAGGAGCGAGGCCATCTCGCCCACCATGGCGAGCCGGGCGGTGGCCTGAAGGCGGTCTTGGCTGGCGCGTGAAAGCTCTTCGATGCGCCGCTGCTCGCTCACGTCCAGGATGGCGCTCATCCAGCCCGTTTGCAGGCCTGCGGCGTTGATCAGCGGTGCTTCCATGATGAGCACCGGGAAGCGCGCCCCGTCGCGCCGCATGAACACCGACTCGTGGCCTTCACGCGGCAGGTTGCCGCTGGCCAGACGGATTTTCTGGCGCTGGTGGTAGGCGTCGGCCAGCTCGGGCGGCCAGTAGGACGAGGGAAAGCTCTCGTTGAGCAACTCGTGCGCGCTCAGGCCCACCATGCGGCAAAACGCCTGATTGACATAGGTGATGCGGCCCTGCAGGTCACGTGCGCGCAGGCCGGTGAGCACCGAATCCTCCATGGCCTTGCGAAAAGCCAGCGCCTCGCCGAGGTCAACTTCCACTTTCTGGCGTCGGCGCATGTCTCTGGCCAGCAGGACCAGCACGCAAACCAGCGCCAGCGTCAGCGCGCCGACCAGCGCTGTCAGCACATTCGGAAACAACGCTGGCGCACCCGAGCGGCTTTCCATGCGAAGCACCAGCGTGTTGCCGGGCAGGTCCAACAGCTGCTGGGCGACAAACACGCGGCTGCCGCGCGGTGCGCTGCCATACATTGCCAGCCGCGTGCCGTCGGCTTCGGTGAACGAGAGCCCCACGCCACGCGCCAATTGCTTGACCACCAGCTCGGCCAGCATGTCCTGCAGCGCGTAGGTGGCCACGGCATAGCCGCTCGGTTGCCCGGCCACCAGCAGCGGCATGCACATGTCCATGACCTCCAGCCCCAGGCCGTCGGCCATCGGCAAAAAGTAACTGCTGGAATAGGCCGAGCCGTTCAGACGCCGGGCGGCGCTGCAGGTCAGGGCCACATCGGCGTCCACGCTGCTGCGGCCGAGTCGCTCAAACGCTGAGCTGCGGTAGGGCGTTTCTACAAAAGCCAGCGTGCCCAGCGCGTTGCTGCGCCATTCGAGGCGCACGATTTCGCGGTGGTCGCGCACCATGCTGGCGGCCATGTCACGCCAGGCGCGCGGTGAGCCGCCTCCCGAATGATGCGCTTGAAAGGTCTGGATGTTGCGGTTCAGCGCCGAACGGATGTCGGTGACGATTTCGCCCGCGTCGTGCTTCAGCCGACCCTGCACCAGGCTGGACTCATACCGCCCGGCCAGCCACACCAGGATCACCAGCAGCACCGCCACCAGCATCACCAGCAGCGCCCACAGCGACCAGCGCGGGCTGTTCCACCCGGCCAGACGCCAACGCCGCCAGTGCGGCAGATGCCGCAGCACCTGGCGCAGCGTGGACAAGATCGTCATCGGGCGGGTGACCTGAAAAAAGGAAATGGAAAGGAAAACGACAGACGCAGCAGATCAGGCCGAGCCAGCAACCAAGCTACCTCACAGCCTGCGGTGGCTGAGCGCAGGCAGCTGGCGCCGCATGTCGGCCAGCACGCTGGCGTCGACGTCCGCCAGCACCACGCCCTCGCCTTCGCTGTGCTGCGCCAGCACCTGCCCCCACGGACTGGCGACCAGGCTGTGGCCCCAGGTGCGCCGGCCGTTTTCATGCACGCCACCCTGGGCAGCGGCCACCACAAAGGCCAGGTTTTCAATCGCGCGGGCGCGCAGCAATATGTCCCAGTGCGCCTGACCTGTGGTGTAGGTGAAGGCGCTGGGCACCAGCAGCACATCCGCTTTCAGGGCGCGGTACAGCTCAGGGAAACGAAGGTCGTAGCACACGCTCAGGCCGATGGTGTAGGTGTGGCCGTCGCGCGAGGGCAGTGAAAAGCTCACCGGCGTGTCACCTCTCTGCAGCACGCGGGTTTCGTCGTACGCCTCCTGACCCTGCGCAAATCGGAACAGGTGCATCTTGTCGTAGCGCGCCACGCACTGGCCGCTGGGGTCAAACACCAACGAGGCGTTGCGCACACGGCTGCCGTCGGCGCTGTCCGGGGCCGCCAGCGGCAGCGTGCCGCCCACAAGCCACAGGCCAAGCGCGTTGGCCTGCTGACTCAAAAAACGCTGGATGGGGCCGTTGCCAAAGGGCTCCTGAAGCGCCAGTTTGTCGGTGTCCTTCAGGCCCATGACACAAAAATACTCGGGCAGCACCGCCAGCTCGGCGCCTTGCTGCGCCGCGTTCTGCAGCAGCCGCGCCGCCGTCTGCAGGTTGGTCGGCAGGTCGGGGGTGGACACCATCTGGATGGCAGCAACTTTCATGGGCTTTCCTCGCGTGGTGGGACTGCGGTCAATTGACCGACGGGGTCTTGTCGCCAGATTTTGCGCTGCGGTCGACTTTGGTCACGCGCGGCTCGGCCCAGGTGCCGTCCACCTGGAACTCCTGGGTAGCCGCCTGCATCAGCGGCTTGCGCAAAAACGCCTGCGCCAGAAAGGTTCCCAGGCCAATCACCGGGTTGATGGCGGTGGCTATTAGCGAGGCGGTGCCGGCATTGATCTCGGGCACCACCACGACGCGAAGGTTCTGGGTTTCGTGGGCCACGTCCGCGCTGCCCTCCATGAGCACGGCCGCATTGACGCCGCTCATCTGCAGGTTGTTGGTTTTGGCGAGGCCCTGGTCGATGTTGACGTCGCCCCGCACAAAGTCGAACGCAAAACCTTCGGAAAACACATCGCGAAAATCAAGCGTCAGCCGGCGCGGCAGCGACTGCAGGCTCAGCACGCCCAGCAGCTTGGCCAGCCCGGGGTCGGCCTTGATGAACTGGCCCGACTCGATGTTGACATTGAGCTGCCCCGCCAGCGTGGGGGAGTCCAGGCTCAGTGGCGAGCCGATCCAGGCGATCTGACCTTCGAGCTTGCCCTTGCCATTGCGCACCACGTCCGGCATACCAAATCGCCGCAGCAACTCCCCGCTGTCGGCAATGTCCAGGGTGAACTTCATCACGCTGCGGCGGCGGTCGGCCACCGGGCGGGCGGCTCCTGTGGTTGGGCTGGTGTCGGCCTGGGCGTTGAGCGCGGCCCAGGTGCCGGTCGCGCTCAAGCGGGCTTCGGGCAGGATCACATTGAGCTTGTTCAAACGCCATTCGCGCACCCCGGAGCCTGACGCGCCGGCACTGCGGTTGACAGCATCGATCTCGATGCGGCCGAGCTTGCGACCGCGCAGCTCCACGTCTTCCACCACGATGTCCAGGGCGGGAATGCTGGACGGCTGTTCATTGAGCACCGCCTCCACATCGCTGGCCGCACCGGCCGCCAGGTTCAGGCGCGACAGCCGCGCATACAGCCGCCCGGACAGCCCGCCCGCTGGGCTGCTGGCACTGGCCCGGCCGGGCTGACGAAACTCGACATAGCCGTTGAGTTCGGCCGCGTCCACGTTCGCGCGCCACACCGTCCCCTCCCGCGTGCCGCCGACCACCACGCGGTTGAGCCGGTGGCCCTGCAACACCAGCTCGGTCGCGCGAATGGCCAGTGTGGTGGGCAAGTAGTCCTGCGCGGCGGCGTTGGTGCGGCTTCTGAAGGCCGACGGGGTGCTGGTCGGTACGGTTGTGTTGGCCGTGCTGGCGGCGTTGGAGGCACTGCCCGCCGCCGGGATCGCCGATACGGTGGGCGCCAATGGCGTGTCGTCCAGCACGGCCTCCCAGGCATCGAGGTCGACCACCGGCAAGTTGATGTTGGCGGCCACACCGGCGTCGGGCAAACGAGTCCCTTCGGCCGCAGCCGGACCTACCACCAGCGCGCCGCGAAGCACGCGCGGCACCGGCTCGCTGATATCGCGCACATAGGCGATGGCTGCAACGCTGCCCGCCACATTGCCTAAACCCGCGCGCGCCGTGCTGGCTACAGCAGGTGCAGCCGCGCCCAGGCTCAGCAACAGCTGATCCTGCAGCTTCTGGCCCGCGGCCAGGCTGTCGGGCAGCAGAGTTTTTTCGATGCGCAAGGGCAGTACATCGTCAGCCGTTTTGCCCAGCGGGGCGGGCAAATCAAGTGCCAGCCCTTGCAAGCTGCTGGCCGCGCTGAACTCCATGGCGCCGCGCCGAAAACCCAGCGTGGCGGTGTAGCTCGCGCTGCCGGCAGCGCTGCGTACCAGATGCGCCAGCGTGCCATTCAGGCCCAACTCGCTGGCCTGCTTCACGCCATCCGCCGTGAGCGTGCCCTGAGCCTTGAAAGCCACGCTCGCATCGGCATCTGGCGCCCCGGTCAGCGGGCGTGGGCCGGGCCGCATGCCGCCGTCGATGCGCACATCACCGCCCAGCATGCGTGCCCGGGCATCCGCCACCGAAAACCCGCGCTCGCTGAATGCCACGGTGCCCTTGAGCTGCGACAACGTCGGCGTGTTGGCGGCAAAGCGCACCTCGTTGCCAGGCAGTACCACGGTGCCGTCCACCTGCGACGTGGTGATCGCAAACACCGGCAAATTGAGCTTGAGCCGGTAGTCGGCATTGCCGCTGCCGGTGGCACCGGCCAGCGACTGGCCGATCAAGCCCCCGACCGGCGAGGTGTTGACAAAGCGCAGCGCCTCGGCCAGCGGGCCCTTGAGCGCCAGGTTGACCTCCACCGTGGTGTTTTTGGTCAGATCGGGAATGCGCGCATCGCCCTTGAGCAGCTGCACGTTGGGCATGTCCAGCAGCCGGCCGGTGACGCCCTTGATGTCAATGGCTGCATGGTTGAAGAGCAATTCGCCATTGAGCGAGGCCAGGGCGGGCCAGGGCGCCGAGCCTGCGCTTTGCAGCGCCGGCGGCACATAAGCCAGCTGGCCATTTTGTACCGTGGCGGAGATCCGGAAATCCCCCAGGCTGGCATCGACGAACGGGATTTTCTGCACCGGCCCGGCGACCTTGAACTTGACATCGCTGAGCTGCCCCTGCACCACCGCGTCGCGCACGTAGTGGCGCGCCTGCTCGGGCAGCACCAGCGGCAAATAGCGGTGCACCTGCGCGCCGTTAGCGCGGCTCAGGCTGCCCTGGACGTCAACGATGCTCGACTGCGGCATCGGGCCCCGCGGGTCGGCCGAGCGCCAGCTGATCTGTGCGCGGCCCTGCGCGTCGGCGTTGGCGAACTGCAGATTGCGCAGCTGCACCTGCGTTTTCAGGCCATCTCGCGTCCACAGCACCTCGGTCGACAGTTGATCCATCGGCACGCGCGGGTCTTCAAATACACCGGGAAGCTCAAGCGCACCGTCGGCCAGGGCCACTGTGGCCCGCCCGCCCGCCTGGGTAACGTCAAAGTCCACGGTCGCACCCGACACGCCGGGCCGGCCGATCACGGCGTGCGGCGCAGCCGCTGCCGGGCCCGCGCCGCTCGCAGGCACCGCAGCAACAGATGCTGCCGCGAGCGAGGCCACGCTCAGCCCGGCCACCTTCCCTTTGGCGCTGTAGCTCACCGGCGCGCCCAGCGGCCCCTGCCAGCGGGCATGCAGCGCCTCGACCCGGCCACGCGGCGCGAACGCGGCAATGTCGGCGCGCACCGCCGCAGCCAGGGGCAGGCGGGTGGCAATTTGCGCCAGTGCAGCCAGGTCCAGCCGGTCGGCCTTCAAGTCGGTTTGCGCCGGCCTGGTGCCCTGGCTGTCGGTATGGCTCAGCGCCAGATTGCCGCCGGGCCACTGCAGGCCATCCACCATCGTGAAGCTCAGCGCCTGGGTGCTGAACTCAAAACCATCAGGGCGTTGCACGCCACCCACACGCCCGGCCACCTGGGTAAAAGCCAGCGGCTCCAGGTGCGGTCCCAGGCGCATGTCGACGTTCTGCAGCGCCACGTCGACGGTGCCACCGGTCACCCGGCCACGGCTGACATCGGCCCAGCCGCGCAGCGCACCGTGGCCACGCTGAAGGTCAAGGGCCAGCGTGCCCAGCGCGTCGAGCTTGAGGAATTGCCGCAGGCGGGACAGGTCCGCTTCACCAAAGTTGGCAAACACCTGGCCCGACCAGGTGGCGAAATCACCGGCAGCACGGCTGAAGAGCGGCTGGCGGAACACGCCGCTGGCCGTGAAACGCGCGCCCCAGTCGATCGGCGGCGAGGCGTCCAGCCGCATCGCGTGGCCAAACGCTGTGTTGCGCATCACAAAATCCACACCGGTTAGCGCCAGCGGCGGCGCGCGGCGCAGCTCATCAGTCCAGCGAACCTGGCCGCCGCGCAGCACCACCTCGGGCTGCGCGAACAGCCAGTCCGCAGCGCGGCTGTGGCTGGCACTGCTGTTCAGGCCAGTGGACACGTCCAGGCCGCCGACATAGATTTTTCCGTCTGCCGTGCGTCGCACATCCAGTTCGGGCTGGTCCACCACCAGCTGCTCGAACCCCAACCCCAACAGCGAACGTGGCGACAGCGTGCCCAACAGGCGCGGCAAATTGACGGCCACCCGGCCCTGCACATCCAGCAGCGTGACGCCCTGAAGCTCGAACGAAGGGATCAGCCCGGTTGACCGCGCTGAGATGCTACTGATGCGAACCGGCACACCCAGCGCCTGGCTGGCGACGCTTTCCAGCGGGCCACGCCATTGCCCGATTCGCGGCACAATCCAGCCGTGAAGAATCAGCCAGGTGATGAAGAACAGCGTCCAGGCGGTGGCCAGAGTCCACATCAGCACCCCCGAGGCGAACGCCACCCAGTGCAAGCGGCGGGACGGCTTTTCGCTCTGTTCTGACGAAAGGGGAGGCGTGGAAATCACAGGCACCATGGACACCGGAATTATGACCGCCGCGCCCCTGATGTGGCGCTGAGCGGTCGGCCAGCCAGGGCCACACCGCGCTACGTCAGTTGTAACGACAAACATGTGAAGTGCCTTGATGACCGACCCGTCAACGATTGCCCCGACGCAGATACCCGCGCCTCCTGATCAGGCCCTGTCTGGCTACAGCCGCTTTGTGCAGCGCATACGCCGGCGCTACCCCGCCGAGCTGTCCCTGCTGCCCCTCGGCGCCCCCACCCGGGCCGACCTGCACACCACACTGGCCGCCCTGCGGCAAACCGGCCTGTCCACCGGCGCGGCACTGCGGGTGCTGCGTCAGCTGGTGATGGAGCGGCTGGTGGTGCTCGACTGCGACACCGTGAGCCCGACGCACGACGAAGGCGGCGTGCTGGCCGAAGTGATGCGCGTCATGACGCAGCTCGCCGAGGTCGCGCTGGATGTGGCGCTGCAGGAGTCGTCGGCCACGCTGACAGCTAGGCACGGCGTGCCGCAAGGCCCGGACGGCCAGAGCGCCCATCTGTGGGTGGTGGGCATGGGCAAGCTGGGCGGGCGCGAGCTCAATGTGTCGAGCGACATTGACCTGATCTACATTTACGACCACGAAGGCCACACCACCGGCCGCCTGGACGCCGAGGTGCCGGGCCGCGGCCAGATCACCAACGAGGAGTTTTTTGCCGCGCAGGTCAAGGCGGTGTACGCCCTGATTGGCGAGTCCACCGAGCACGGTTTTGTGTTTCGCATGGACCTGGCGTTGCGCCCGCACGGCGGTTCTGGCCCACCGGCGATGTCCCTTGCCGCCCTGGACAGCTACTTCCAGTCCCAAGGCCGCGAGTGGGAGCGCTTTGCCTGGCTCAAAAGCCGCGTCGTCGCGCCAAGCTCGGTGATTGTGGACGGCTCGGCGCAGGCGCTGCGCGGCTCGGTGCTGCCCTTTGTGTTTCGCCGCTACCTCGACTACAACGTGTTTGACGCGCTGCGCGTGCTGCACAAGCAGATCCGTGAGCATGCCGCGCGCCGCAGTGCAGGCCACCCCGAACGCGCCAACGACGTGAAGATGTCGCGCGGCGGCATTCGTGAAATCGAGTTCACCGTGCAGCTGCTGCAGGTGGTGCGCGGGGGCCAATTCCCCGAGCTGCGCACACGCGGCACGGTGGTGGCGTTGCAAAAACTGGCCAGAGCGGGCCTGATGCCGCAGGCCACGGCCGACGCCCTGGCGCAGGCTTACCACTTTCTGCGCGCCACCGAGCACCGCATCCAGTACCTGGACGACCAGCAAACCCATGTGCTGCCCACCCGCGACGACGACCTGCACTGGATTGCCGACACCCTGGGGTATCAAACGCCCGCCACCCCGGCCACCCACACCTCGCGGCTCCTGCTGCCAGCCCACTGCCCGTTCCTGAACGACCTGGACATGCACCGCGAGCGGGTCGCCGAAGAATTTGACACGCTGCTGGGTGGCCACCGGGACTGCAAGGGCTGCAAGGGCACCCAAAACGTGGATGCGTCGTCGGGCGCGGCAAGCCCGCCCGCCCCGCTGGAAGACCTGCTGCTGCGCCTGCCTCCGCAGTGGCCCGAGTCCTTTCGCCAGCGCTTGCACAGCTGGCGCGCGCACGCGCGGATCAGCGCCCTGCGGGAAGAGTCCAGCGCGCGCCTGAGCCGCCTGGTGCAGCGCACGGCGGAGTGGTTGATGGCCGGGCTGGTGTCTGAGACCGCTGCGATCCGCTTGATGGACTGGATGGAGGCGCTGCTGCGCCGTGAGAGCTACCTGGCCCTGCTGCTGGAACGCCCGGCCGTGCATGAGCGCCTGCTGCGCCTGCTCGGCTCGGCCAAATGGCCTGCACGCTACCTGCTGCAGCACCCGGGCGTGATTGACGAGCTGGCCAGCGACGAGCTGCTCACCGGCCGATTCGAGGCGAGCACGTTCAAGGACGAGCTGGTGCTGCGGCTGGCGTCGCTCAAGCGCACCGGCGAGGACGACGAGGAAACCTGCCTGAACGTCCTGCGCCGCGCCC
The DNA here is from genome assembly GCA_031363755.1 of Polaromonas sp. Lineage (GTDB taxonomy): Bacteria > Pseudomonadota > Gammaproteobacteria > Burkholderiales > Burkholderiaceae_C > Polaromonas. Next base: position 12,363 of record JANLUZ010000041.1, on the reverse strand, counting down.
AGCACGCCGAGGTGTTTCGCACCCTGGCGCGCGACCTGGAAGGCAAGCTGTCGGTCGAGCATGTGGCCGACGACCTGAGCGAGCTGGCCACGGTGATGTTGCAGACCGCCACCGACTGGTGCTGGGAACGGCTCAAGCACAAGCACCGAGCCGAGATGACCCCGCCGCAGTTCGCCATCATTGCGTACGGCAAGCTGGGCGGGCGCGAGCTGGGCTACGGCAGCGACTTAGACATCGTATTCCTCTACGACGACGCCGATGACCGGGCCGACGAGGTGTATGGCGCGCTGGTGCGCAAGCTCATCAACTGGCTGACGGTGAAAACCGCCGAAGGTGACCTGTACGAAATCGACACCGCCCTGCGGCCCAACGGCAACTCGGGCCTGCTGGTGACCAGCGTGGACGCCTATGCCAACTACCAGCTGGGGCGCGGCAGCAACACCGCCTGGACCTGGGAGCACCAGGCCATGACGCGTGCCCGGTGCGTGTATGGCAACCCCAAGCTGACGGCGCGCTTCAACGACATCCGCACCCGGGTGATCACCGCCCCGCGCGACGCCCAGGCGCTGCAGCGCGAGATTGTCGCCATGCGCGCCAAAGTGCGGGCGGCTCACCCCATCAAGGGCGGAAAGTTCGACGTCAAACACAGCCTTGGGGGCATGGTGGACGCAGAGTTTGCCGTGCAATACCTGGTACTGCTGCATGCGGCAACCCACGCGGAGCTGGTGCCCAACCTGGGCAATATCACGCTGCTGCGGCGCGCCGAAGCCCGCCAGCTTCTGCCGCCAGGTGTGGGCGACAACGCCGCCACGGCTTACCGCACGCTGCGCCGCGTGCAGCACCAAGCGCGCCTCAACGAAGCGCCGACCCAGGTCAGCGCTGCCGAACTGCAGACCGAATGCGACGCGATTCGCGCGCTGTGGGACGCGACGCTGGGGGCAGCGGCGGGTTGAGCTTGCCGTTGCCCAGGAATTGAACGCTATCATTTAAATAGCTGCCCAGGCAATGAACACCTGGGCGTTTTACTGTTTTCGTGTCAAACTCGGGAGCCTTCGGGCGCAAATGCCCGCAAAACAGCCACGCAGAGGTGCGGAGAACCCAGAGTGGCGCAGAGGAATTACAAACAAGCTGTTCCGTCTCTTTTCTCTGCGGCACTCTGCGTTCTCTGCGCGTCGGCGCCTCTGCATCTCTGTGTTGAGTGACTTTTCCCCAACGCAGCCCTGACCACCCAATTTGCCCCTGCCTGGCAGCTGGTAAGTGTCTGCAGCGCCCGCGCCCACGTATCCTTGCGCAGTCGCGTCTCATCCCAGCGCCGTCTGCGCGGGTTCTCATTGCCCCCTTCCGTGATCCGAAAGGCCCTCTCGTGCGCTCCTTGCTCCTTTGCTGCCTTTCCTTGGCCCTGGCGGGCTGTGCGCTCACGCCGCCGCCGGCCCGTGTGTCGCCGCTGGCCCCCGGCCAATGGCAGGCCAGCTTGCCGCACGGCGGCAAGCTGCCCCAGCTGTCGCAGTGGTGGCAGCAGTTCAATGACCAGGTGCTGACCGAGCTGATTGACGCCGGGCAAGCCGCCAGCGCCACGGTGGCCGCCGCGCAGGCCCGCATCGCCCAGGCGCGCCTGACGCAGACCAGCGCCGACGCGGCCCTGTTGCCCACCCTGAGCGCCACCGCCAGCGGCACCCGGGCCCGCTCGGTGCCGACGGGCGCCATTCCCACCACGCTGTCGGCGGGCCTGCAGACCGCCTGGGAAATCGACGTGTTTGGCCGTGAGCGCAGCGCAGCCACCGCTGCCGAGCAGCGCGTCAGCGGCGCGCAGGCGCTGTGGCACGACGCGCGGGTGTCGGTGGCCGCCGACGTGGCCACCCGGTATTTCAGCCTGACGTCGTGCGCCCAGCAAACGACGCTGGCCGAGCGCGATGCTGCCAGCCGAGCCGAGACCGCACGGCTGTCGGACCTCACAGCCATGGCGGGCTTTACCGCTCCGGCCACGGCCGCGCTGGCCCGCGCCAGTGCGTCAGAAGCCGCTGCACGCCTGAGCCAGCAGCGCGCCAACTGCGCGGTGCAAACCAAGGCCCTGGTGGCGCTGACGGCCCTGCCAGAGGCCGAAATCCAGCAAAAAATCGCCAAATCAGCATCAAATAGCCCTGACGCCCAGGTATCTACTGCCTATACAGCTCTGTTTTTAATAGCAAGCCCCATCACCAGCACGATCGCCAGCCTGCCAGCCGACACACTGTCCCAGCGGCCCGACGTCTTCAACGCCGAACGCGAGGTGGCTGCGGCCAGCCAGGACGTGGGCAGCGCCCAGGCGCAACGCTACCCGCGCCTGACGCTGTCGGGCTCGTTAGGGCGCCAAGAGAACCGCACCAATGGGCGCAACCGGCTGTTCAACGCCTGGTCGATTGGCCCGGTGAACCTAACGCTGCCGGTTTTTGATGGCGGTATGAACGTCGCCAACATCGACGCGGCTGTGGCCACCTACAACCAAGCGGTGGTGCAGTACCGCAGCGTGGTGCGGCGCGCCGTGCAAGAGGTTGAAGAAGCCTTGGTCAACCTGGACAGCACCGCCGCGCGCCAGGGCGATTCGGGCAGCGCGGCCAGCAACTACCGCCGCTCCTTCGTGGCCACGCAGGCGCGCTACCAGAGCGGGCTGGCTAGCCTGGTCGAGCTAGAAGACGCCCGGCGCAGCCTGCTGAGCGCCGAAACCGCGCTGGTCACGCTGCACAACGAGCGCCGCGCCGCCTGGGTGGCGCTGTACCGCGCGGCCGGAGGCGGCTGGACGCTTCAAACCAACGCCAACACACCTGATGACACGGCAGCCCCCACCGCTGCTGCTTCTCCCGACGCCAACAGCGACGCCGCCCCTGCTGCGCCCTCAACATCCGCCGCCAAACCATGACCCCATCTTTTGCCCCTTTTGCCCCTTTTGCCCTCATCACCCGTCTCGTCATGCCCATCACCACCACACTGCCCCGGCTGAAGCATGCTCTTTTATTCATAGCTGTCAGTGCAGGTATCGCCTGGGCCAGCAGCCTGTTCAGCACTGAAAGCCGTGCTGCCGATGCGCCCAAGCCTGTCGCCAAGCCGGCCCTGACCGTCACCACCACCCAGCCCAGCCTGAGCGCGCTGCCGGTGACGCTGGCCGCCAACGGCAGCGTGACCGCCTGGCAGGAAGCGCTGATCGGCACCGAAGCGACCGGCCTGCGGCTGACCGAGGTGCGGGCCAATGTGGGCGATGTGGTGCGCAAAGGCCAGGTGCTGGCCCGCTTTTCACCCGCTGCGCCCCAGGCCGATGTGGCCCAGGCGCGCGCCAATCTGCTGGAGGCGCAAGCCACCGCCGCCGAGGCCGTGGCAAACGCAGACCGCGCGCGCAGCCTGCAGACCACGGGCGCGCTCAGTGCCAGCCAGATCAACCAGTACGTCACGCTGGAGAAAACCGCGTTGGCGCGCGTGGACGCTTTGAAAAGCACGCTGGGCAGCCAGCAGCTGCGCCTGGGCTTTGCGCAGGTGCTGGCGCCTGACGACGGCGTGATCTCGGCCCGCAGCGCCACCGTGGGCGCGGTGCTGGGCAATGGCGCCGAGCTGTTTCGCATGATTCGCCAAGGGCGCCTGGAGTGGCGCGCCGAGGTCACGTCCAGCGAGCTGGGCCGCATCACCGTGGGCATGCCGGCCCGCATCACGCTGCCCGGTGGGCAAACCACCACCGGCACCGTTCGCATGGTGGCGCCCACGGTGGACGCGCAAACCCGCACCGGGCTGGTGTATGTGGACTTGCCCCCCATGCGTGGCACCACTGGCGCACCGGTGCAGGCAGCAACAAAGCAGAGGCTTGCGACTTCACCAACAGGGGCCGCGGGACTGGCTTTGCCAGACCGCAGGCGCAGCGCCCCCTCGGGGGGGAGCGAGTCACACAAAGTGGGGAGCGTGGGGGCCGCGTTACCGGGGATGTTTGCCAAAGGCGAGTTTGACTTTGGCAGCTCGAATGCGCTGACTGTTCCGCAGCAGGCGGTGGTCGTGCGTGACGGCTTTTCCTATATCTTTGAGCTCGGCGCAGACCAGCGGGTGGCGCAGCGCAAGGTGCAGGTGGGCCGCCGGGTGGGCGAACGCATTGAGGTGATGGGCGTGGCCCCTAGTGCGACGCTGGTGGCCAGCGGGGCGGGGTTTTTGAACGACGGCGACCTGGTGAAAGTGGTGCCCGCCAGCGGAGCGCCCGCAGCGCCTGCAGGCGCTCCAGCGGCCAATTCTGCATCAAAACCTGCGCTAGTCCAGGCGAATACTGCCTCTGCAGCTATCAAATAAGGAGTGGATGTGAATTTCTCCGCCTACTCCATCAAAAACCCGGTGCCCGCGCTGCTGCTGTTTGCGCTGCTCACGCTGGTCGGACTGCTGGCCTTCAAAGCCACCACCGTGCAGGATTTCCCGGATATTGAGCTGCCCGTGGTCATCGTCAACGCCGCACTGGATGGCGCCGCACCCGCCCAGCTCGAGACCGATGTGGCGCGCAAAATTGAAGACGCAGTGGCCAGCCTGCAGGGCGTGAAAAACATCAGCGCCACCGTGCTCGACGGCTCGGTGCAAATCGCCATCGAGTTCATTCTTGAAAAGCCGCTGGGCGATGCCGTGTCGGAAACCCGCGACGCCATCGCCAGTATCCGGGCCGACTTGCCCGCCGACATGCGCGACCCCCAGGTCACGAAAATCAACACCGCGGGCCGCGCCGTACTGACCTTCACCGCCACGCCCGCCCTGGCCGCAGACGGCACCACGCCGCGCCTGGACGAGCAGGCGCTGAGCTGGCTGGTCGACGATGCCGTCACCAAGCGCTTGCTCAGCGTTAAGGGGGTGGGTGCGGTCAAGCGCATCGGTGGCACCAAGCGTGAGATCCGCATTGAGCTGAACGCGGCACAGATGGCCGCGCTGAATGTGGCGGCGGTCGATGTGTCGCGCCGCCTCAAGCTGGTGCAGCAAGACGCCCCGGGCGGGCGCGGTGATGTCGGCGGGGCCGAGCAGGCCGTGCGCACCGTAGCCACCGTCAAAACCGCTGCCGAACTGGCCGCCATCGACATCCCGCTGGCCGATGGCCGTCACGTGCGGCTCGACCAGGTGGCGCGCGTGCTGGACACCACGACCGAGGTGCGCGCTGAAGCCACGCAGGACGGCCAAAAAGTGGTCGGCTTTGAAGTGCTGCGCACCAAGGGCGCAGGCGAGCTGGACGTAAGCGAGGGCGTGCGCTCAGCCATCGCGCTGCTGGCCACCGAACGGCCCAATGTGGTGTTCAAGCTGGTCATCGACAACGCCCAGCCGGTGCAGGAAAATTTCACCGGCTCAATGGAGCTGCTGTACGAAGGCGCGCTGCTGGCGGTGCTGGTGGTGTGGGTGTTTTTACGCAACTGGCGGGCCACGCTGGTGGCGGCGGCGGCGCTGCCGCTGTCGGTGATTCCGGCTTTTTTAGGCATGAGGTACTTTGGCTACTCACTCAACACCATCACGCTGCTGAGCCTGGCGCTGGTGGTGGGCGTGCTGGTGGACGACGCGATTGTCGAGATTGAAAACATCGAGCGCCACCTTCGCATGGGCAAAAGCCCGATGCAGGCAGCCACGGAAGCGGCCAACGAAATTGGCATGGCGGTGATTGCCACCACGTTTGCGCTGGTGGCGGTGTTTTTGCCCACGGCCTTTATGTCGGGTGTGGTGGGCCTGTTTTTCAAACAGTTTGGCTGGACCGCCGTGCTGGCCATCGTCGCCTCGCTGGTGGTGGCCCGGCTGCTCACGCCCATGATGGCGGCGTATTTGCTCAAGCCCAGCCCGCACGCAAGCAAGGAAGAAGTCGATGGCGCTTTGATGTCGCGCTACATCCGCACCGTGAAGTGGTGTTTGCACCACCGGCTGCTGACCTCGCTGGGCGCGGCCGCGTTCTTCATCGGCTCGGTCTCGCTGGTGCCGCTGCTGCCCACCGGCTTTGTGCCGCCGGGCGACCGCGCACAAACGCTGATCAGTGTGGAGCTGCCGCCTGGCAGCACGCTGGCAGAGACCCGCGTGCTGGCCGAAAAAGCCCGCGTGGTGGCCATGCAGGAGGGCGAAGTCAAAAGCATTTTTTCGTCGATTGGCGGCGCGTCCAGCGGTGATGGCTTTGCGCCCGGCGCGTCGGCCGAAGCACGCAAGGCCACGCTGACCCTGACGACCAGCCACCGCAACGACCGCAGTGATTCGCTGGCCGCCATCGAGTCACGCATCCGCACGCGGCTGGCCGACCTGCCCGGCGCGCGTTTCAGCGTGGGGCCCCTAGATTCCGGCGTGAAAATGCAGTTGACCCTGCGCAGCGAAGACGCGGTGGCGCTGAACGCCGCCGCCCAGCAGGCCGAGCGCGAGCTGCGCACGCTCAAAGGCGTCGGCAACGTCAGCTCCAGCGCGTCCCTGGTGCGGCCAGAAATCATTGTCACGCCCGACTTTGCTCGGGCTGCCGACCTGGGTGTGACAGCGTCCAGCATTGGCGAAACCGTGCGGGTGGCCACCGCAGGCGACTACGACACCAACCTGACCAAACTCAACCTCAGTGAGCGGCAGGTGCCGATTCGCGTCAAGCTGCCGGATGCGGTGCGCGGCGACCTGGCGGCCATTGAGCGGCTGACGGTGCCGGGCAAGAATGGCCCGGTGATGATTGGCAACGTCGCCACCATCACGATGTCCTCCGGCCCGGCGCAGATTGACCGGCTCAACCGCAGCCGCAACGTCACGCTGACGGTGGAACTCAATGGCCGCGCCATGGGCGATGTCAACGCCGAAGCGCTGGCGCTGCCCGCGCTGAAAAACCTGCCCCCCGCCGTGAAAATTGCGGGCACTGGCGACGCCGAATCGATGAACGAGCTATTCGCCAGCTTTGGCCTGGCCATGGGCATTGGCGTGCTGTGCATTTACTGCGTGCTGGTGCTGCTGTTTGGCGACTTCATGCAGCCGGTGACGATTCTGGCGGCGCTGCCGTTGTCGATTGGTGGCGCGTTCATCGCCCTGCTGGTCACGGGCCAGGCGCTGTCGATGCCGTCCATGATCGGCCTCATCATGCTGATGGGCGTGGTGACTAAAAATTCGATTTTGCTGGTGGACTACGCGATTTTGGCGAAAGACGCGGGCAAGAACCGCTTCGACGCCCTGGTCGACGCCTGCCACAAGCGCAGCCGCCCGATTGTCATGACCACGCTGGCCATGGGCGCCGGCATGATGCCGCTGGCGCTGGGCTGGGGCGCGGATCCGAGCTTTCGCTCGCCCATGGCGATTGCCGTGATCGGCGGGCTGATCACCTCCACACTGCTGAGCCTGCTGGTGGTGCCGGTGGTGTTCACACTGGTGGACGACACCGAGCACGCGCTGGCTCGCCTGCTGCACCGCCTGCGCCGCGCGGCCCCGACAACCGGGGGAGTGCCAGTGCCAGCAACCGAAAAACCATAGGAGCGTGCGGCCGTAGCGAGCGTGATTGTGCTGCTGGTTTTAAGGAGTTTTGGCGCACGAAAGTCGGCAGTGGACGGTGCGCTTTCTTAACCTCCGACTAAGGTGAACTCCCTACACTCATCCTTTCACTTCACAAATCCTTTCACTTCACAATTTCTTGACATGGCGATACGCGTTTTGCTGACGGGTGCAACCGGCCTGATCGGTGGCGAATTGATGCTTCTTCTGGCGGCACGCGGCGTGTGCAGCACCGCTGTGGTGCGCGCGCCCGACGCGGCCCACGCCAGAGCGCGCCTGCTGGAACGCCTGCAAAAAAGCGTCTTCTGGAAGCCCGAACACGCCGAGTGGGTGTCCGCAGAGCCAGGCGACATCGAGGCGCCGCGCTTTGGTCTGCGCCAGGACGTGATCGACTCGGCCGACGTTGTTCTGCACTCGGCGGCCAGCACGTCGTTCAAACCCGGTGCGGGGGTGTACCCGATCAACCTGAAGGCGGCCGAGCAGTTCGCCGGCATCCTCAAAACCCTGAGGCCCTCGCAGCGCGGCTTTTTTGTGGGCACGGCCGCCGTCACCACCGAAGCGCCCACCGAGCCGCGCGGCATCATCACCGAAGACATGCCGTTTGCAGGCTACGCCAACGACTACATTCGCTCCAAGCGCGACGCCGAAACGCTGCTGCGCGCCACGGGCCTGCCCTTCGTCAGCCTGCGGCCCGGCATTGTGCTGTCGCGCGGCATCAGCGACGCCATGCTGTCGCGCAACATGCTGTGGTCGATTCCCGTGATGGCCGAGCTGGGCGACGTGCCGTTGGAGCCGCTGGCCCGGCTGGACTTCGCCCCAGTCGATTTCATCGCGGGCGCGTTTGCCGAGATGCTGCTCAAACCCGATTTACGCCATGATTGCTACCACGTCTCCACGGGCGAAGGCTCGATGACGTTCAAAGCGCTGGCTGACGAGTTGTCGCAGTCCATGCCGGGCATCGGCAAGATGGTGATGCGCGGCAAGGATTTCGTGCCCACGTTCAGCTTTGCCCGGCAGCGCTGGATGTTCGAAGCCTTGCAGCCGTATCTGCCATTTTTGACAGCAGACGCCGTTTTCAGCAACGCCCGCTTGAAAGCTGAGATCGGCGCTGTTGCCGAAGCACCCACGCCGAGCAGCTACCTTGGCGACCTGCTGAAAACCTTCAGCCTGTCGGACGCTGTAAAGCAGATGTACACGCCCTGATAGGGCTATCGCTCGACAAATTGGCAACTTACGCGCACGCTCACCGGTTAGCAATTGAGTTGACTCTGAAAATGAACCGGCCTGGCCATGAACACTGACTTGATGCAACTTTTCGCGCAAACCTTTGACATCGAAAAAGACCGTCTTCTGCCGGAGGCCACGCTTGAGAGCCTCGGGCTTGACTCCCTCGCGGTGATCGAATTTCTGTTCCAGATCGAGGACAAGTTCGGTATCCAGATCCCGGACCAGGCCAGCCCGCCCAGCACCCTGGGCGAGATGACGCAACTGGTCATGCCGCTGCTGCCACGAGGCACTTCGGGCGCGTTGGCTGCTGCCTGATTGATGGGCATGAACCTGGCACGGCACGACGCCTGCAAATTCGCATGAAGCGACGTGTTGCCATCACCGGGCTGGGCGTGGTGTCGGCGGCGGGCATCGGGAAAAGCGCTTTTTTCGGGGCGCTGCTGTCTGCCCGTTCGGGCCTGCGCGCCATTGAGGTGCCCTTCCCGACGGGCCCGGAAAACGTCGTGGTGGGCCCGGTGACGTTCGACGCGAACAGCACCCACCCCGCCACGCTTATCCCGAAGGCCCGGCTGATGACCATGGACCGCGTGAGTCAGCTCGCACTGGTTGCTGGCCGGGAGGCGATCGCCCAGGCCGGGTTGAGCCCTGACGCGCAGTGCGACGCGCGCAACCGTTTTGGCGTGTTCATGGGCACGGGCAGCGGCGGCGCAGGCTCGACCGACAACGCCTACACCGCCCTGCTCGAGCAAAAAGCGCCCCGCCTGCGGCCCATGACGGTGGTGCTGTCGATGAGCAACGCCATAGCAGCCCATCTGTCCATCGAATTTGGCCTGCACGGCCCCAGCAACACGATCTCCAACGCCTGCGCGTCGTCAGCCACGGCCATTGGCGAGGCGTTCCGGCAAATCCGTCACGGCTACGCCGATGTGATGCTGGCTGGCGGCGCGGAAGCCCTGCTCAACCGCGGCACCATCAAGGCCTGGCAGGCGATGAACACGCTGGCCAAAACCCATGCGGACGGCGCTCATGCCTCATGTCGGCCGTTTTCAGCCGACCGCAGCGGCCTGGTGCTGGCCGAAGGTGCTGCTGTGGTGGTGCTGGAGGACTGGGAGCATGCGGTCCGGCGCGGCGCCCCCATCCTGGCTGAACTGGCGGGCTACGCCGCCACCAGCGACGCCCATCACCTGACGCAGCCCGAGGCGTCGGCCCAGGCACGCGCCATCGCCCTGGCTCTCGCCGATGCGCAGTTGAACACGTCAGACATTGGGTACCTGAACGCGCACGGCACGGCTACCGACATCGGCGATGTGGTGGAAACTCAGGCGATACGAATCGCGTTTGGCAACAAGGCTGATGCGCTGGCGGTCAGTTCTACCAAATCCGTTCACGGCCATGCGATGGGCGCGGCGGGGGCCATGGAGTTTGTGGCCGCTGTGATGGCGCTACGCAGCGGCCATTTGCCGCCCACCGCGTTCCTGACGCAAGCCGATCCGCGCTGCGACCTGGACTACACCCCGCTTGAGGCCCGGGATACGCCCAACGTGCATGCGGTCATGTCCAATTCATTTGCCTTTGGCGGCTCGAACGCGGTGCTGGTCGCCAAAAAGGCCTGACGTCGGTTGCGCAGGTGAGCGCTGCGCGGTTCAATCCGCGTTGTCGCGTATTTTTTTGACCAGCGCGGTGGTCGAGTACCCGTCGACCAAGGCAATGGCCTGCGCGGTGCCGCCATACGCCTTGACCACGGCTGTCTCGGGCAGGCTGTCCATGTCGTAGTCGCCTCCTTTGACGAGCAGATCGGGGCGGGCGTCAGCAATCAGTTCCAACGGCGTGTTCTCGTCGAACCAGGTCACCAGATTCACCGACTCCAGCGCCGCCATCATCACGGCACGGTCCACCTCGTTGTTCAGCGGCCGGTCCGGGCCTTTGCCCAAGCGACGGGCCGACGCGTCAGTGTTCAGCGCCACCACCAAGCTGCCACCCAGCGCGCGGGCGTTGGCCAGGTAGGTGACATGGCCGCGGTGCAGCACGTCAAACACACCGTTGGTGAACACGATGGGGCGCGGCAGACGCTGCAGGCGCGCTACAACCTCGCTGCGCTCCGCAATCTTCTTCAAAAATAAGGGCTGAGTCACAGAGTCATGCGGCCTGGTTGCAGCGGGCGGGCTCAGACGGGCTGCGGTTTCGTGTCGGCCGCAATGACGCCAGCGAGCTCCTTGCCGACCTCTTTGCGGAAGCGGTTCAGCTCCTGCACGGTTTTGAAGCTCTGGTTCATCAGCAGGCTCAGGTTGTGCAGGATACGGTCCACCACCTTGCCCTCCCAGACGGCATCGAACATGATTTGTGTGTCCAGCCAGCGCTCCAGCCACTCGGGATCGGGCAGGCGACTCTGGATGGTGTCGCGTGGAAACAGACCTTTGTTCACGTGCAAATTCGTGGGGTGCAAGGCCTGTGCGGTGCGGCGGGCGCTGGCCATCAACACCCCGACCTTGCTGAACGCCGACTTCGCCTCGTTGCCGAATTTCCCAATCGCACGCTTCATGTACCGCAGGTAGGCCCCGCCGTGGCGTGCCTCGTCTTGGCTCAGCTGGGTGTAGATCTGCTTGATCACAGGCTCCGAATGCCACTCCGCAGCGCGGCGGTACCAGTGATTTAAACGAATTTCGCCGCAAAAGTGCAGCATCAGGGTTTCCAACGCCGGGGCGGGCTCGAATTCAAACCGCACTTCGTGCAGTTCCTGCTCGGTCGGAACCATGTCGGGCCGAAAGCGCTTGAGGTATTCCATCAGCACCAGCGAGTGCTTTTGCTCTTCGAAAAACCAGATCGACATAAAGGCAGAAAAATCGCTGTCGTCCTTGTTGTCACGCAAAAACATCTCGGTGGCGGGCAGCGCCGACCATTCGGTAATCGCATTCATCTTGATGGTTTTTGCTTGCTCGTCCGTCAGCTTTGACGCGTCGAAGCTGGCCCACGGAATGTCCTTGTCCATGTCCCAGCGGACAGACTCGAGTTGTTTGAACAGTTCTGGATACAGCATGAAAACTCCTTGGTGTCAGGGCGCGGACGGCGCGTCACTAAGCGTGAATGGCCAACAAACCAAAGCGGCCATGAGGTTTTACGGCTCAAAACACGCTTTGGATGTGATCGCCTGCGATCGCTTTTCATTTAGGTTAACAAGTTTAGGCACCGAATGTGACAAATAGTGGCATTTACTGGGTCTGCAAGTCAGAAAAAGTCGACGCCGCACGGCATCTAGCCGCCACAGCGGCCGGTTTCCCAACACCTTGTTGCGTGCAGAACGTGAATCTGCGCGTCGACAAGGCGCGTATCCATAGTGCCGAAAGTCCTACCAAAACCCTTGCAGAATCGCACACCACGCCCGCTGACTTTTAGCCCGCCACCGCATAATTGAATTGCCAGGTTCAGATCAGGTCGATTTTTGGGGCCAGGCCAGCCGATTGCCCTCTTGCTCAACTCCCCCTCTCGAAAGCTCACCATGTCCTCTTGGTCTCTCAAAGCCGGTCTCGCGATGCTGGTGTTGCCATTCGCTGCATCTGCGGCGCTCGCGGCCAGCCCGGCCGACGCGCCGCCTGCCGTAGGGCCTGCAAGCAACACTGCGTCGTGCAGCGGTTTGCTGCAGCAGAACTTTTTGCGCCTGCAGGACGAAAAGCCCCAGTCGCTGTG
>JANLUZ010000025.1:0-27690 GCA_031363755.1 Polaromonas sp. | reverse complement strand
GGCAACCCATGCGTTCACGTTTTTTAACAACAGGCAAGCCATGACCCCGTCCAAGCACCCCGCTGCAACTGAATTATTGACCCCTGCCGAGGCCGCTGGGCGAAGCGAAAAACGCGTTCTGGCAGGCCTGACGGCGCGCCGTCATATCAGCCGCAACGCCAATGATGCGTTCGACCAGTCGTTGACATTGGGCCAGCGGCTGGCCGACAAGATCGCCGTGTTTGGCGGCTCCTGGACCTTCATCATCGTGTTCCTGGTGGTGCTGGTCAGCTGGGTGGTGCTCAACACCGTGGTACTGGCTGGGCCGGGACAGGCGTTTGACGCTTACCCGTATATTTTTCTGAACTTGATCTTGTCGATGCTGGCGGCGCTGCAGGCCCCCGTGATCATGATGTCGCAGAACCGCCATGCCGCCAAAGACCGCATTGCCGCCGAGCACGACTACGAGGTCAACTTGAAGGCGGAGCTTGAAATTCTGGCGCTGCATCAGAAGGTGGACACCCTGCGCGAGCAGCAATGGCTGGAGCTGGTGGCCATGCAGCGCGAGCAGATTGCGCTGCTCACGCGGCTGCTGGATGGCGGCGCGGCTGCCATACCCACCACAACACCAGAGGCGGCCTGAATCGGATCAGACGGGGTAGGTCCCCGGCAGCAAAATTCCTTTGTCTACCGTGTTGATGTCGGTGCGGCCACAGAACGCCATCGTCAGGTCCAGCTCCTTGTGGATGATTTCCAGCGCCTTGGTCACGCCTTCTTCGCCCATCGCGCCCAGCGCGTACAGCATGGCCCGGCCGATGTAGACGCCCTTGGCGCCCAGCGCCACGGCTTTGAGCACGTCTTGCCCACTGCGAATGCCGCCGTCCATGTGCACTTCAATCTGGCTGCCCACGGCGTCAACAATGGCCGGTAGGGCGTGAATGGACGACGGCGCGCCGTCGAGCTGGCGGCCGCCGTGGTTGGACACGATGATGGCGTCGGCCCCGGTGTTGACCGCGAGTTGCGCGTCTTCCGCGTCTTGAATGCCCTTCAGAATCAGCTTGCCGCCCCAGCGGTTTTTGACCCATTCGATGTCGGCCCAGCTCAGCGACGGGTCGAACTGCGCGGCGGTCCATTCCGACAGCGAGCCCATGTTTTCAATGCCTTTGACGTGGCCAAAAATATTGCCAAACTGGCGGCGCTGCGTGCCCAGCATGCCAAGGGCCCAGCGCGGTTTGGTGGCCAGGTTGAGGATATTGGCGAGCGTGGGCTTGGGTGGGGTGGACAAGCCGTTGCGCACATCCTTGTGCCGTTGCCCGAGGATCTGCAAGTCCAGCGTCAGCACCAGGGCTGAGCAGCCCGCCGCCTTGGCGCGGTCAATCAGCCGGCCTGAAAACTCGCGGTCGCGCATCAAATACAGCTGGAACCAGAACGGGTGGTGGCCGGTCTCGACGGCCACGTCTTCGATGGAGCAGATGCTCATCGTGGACAACGTGAACGGAATGCCGAACTTTTTGGCCGCGCGCGCCGCCAGGATCTCACCGTCAGCATGCTGCATGCCGGTCATGCCGGTCGGGGCAATGGCCACCGGCATGGCCACGTTTTGGCCCAGCATCGTCGTGCGCGTGCTGCGGCCTTCCATGCTGATGGCCACACGCTGGCGTAGCAAAATTTTCTGGAAGTCGGTCTCATTGGCGCGGTAGGTGCCTTCGGTCCAGGAGCCGGAATCGGCATAGTCGTAGAACATGCGCGGCACGCGGCGCTTGGCCAGCGCCTGCAGGTCGGCAATGGTGGTGATGACGGGCATGGGTTGGTCTCCTGTGAACTTTTTCATGTTATCGGCGACTGGCGCGATACGGCGTGAAAGCTGCGCTGGCGTGATTGAAATTTTTGAGGCCTGCTCGACATCCACATCGCGGCAGCGCGCGGCACGGTTGCCGCTGATAATTCTTCGCAGCTTTTTCTTGCACCGCCTTGACGCCCAACTTCCCTCGCCACCATGCCGCCCTTTCCCCCCCGACCCCCGCAGCGACAGTACGAGCTGGACGCCTTGCGCGGGCTGATGCTGGTGTTGATGACGATCACGCATCTGCCGACGCGGCTGTCGTCGCCGCTGGGCCAGCCGTTGGGCTATGTGTCCGCCGCTGAGGGGTTTGTGCTGCTGTCGGCCTACATGGCCGGGCTGGTGTATGGCCGGGTGGCGCTGGCCAACGGGGTTGACGCGATGCGCCTGGCTTTTTGGCGGCGCGCACGCAAGGTGTATGCGGCCCACGCCGGGTTGATGCTTTTTTTGTTCACGGTCATTGCCGGCGTTGGCGTGACTATTGACCAGGCTGTTGTTGAAAACCTGCTGGGCTTTTATCTGGCCGAGCCGGTACATGCTTTTTTAATGGGCGTGTTGCTGATTTACCGGCCCCCGCTGCTGGACATTTTGCCGATGTATGTGCTGTTCATGTTGATCAGCCCGCTGGCCATTGCGTGGGGCATGCAGCGTGGGTGGGGCGGCATCATCGCGGGCAGTGTGGCGCTGTGGGTGCTGGCCCAGTTGGGCGTGGGCGAGTGGTTGTTTGCGCACACGGTCACCGCTGCGGGCAGCCACATGTCGTTTCAGGAGGCGGGCAGCTTCAGCACGTTGGGCTGGCAACTGCTGTGGGTGGTGGGCCTGTCCATGGGGGCCAGCCGCAGCGCGCCCAACCCACGGCCTTTTGTGTTTCCCGGCTGGGTTGTGGCTGTGTCTGCGGTGCTGGGCGCAGCGGCGATGGTGTGGCGCCACTGGGCCGGACAGGTGCCCTTTGAGACCACGACCACGCTGGGCGTGTTCATCAACAGCCTGTTTGACAAGTGGCACCTGGGGCCGCTGCGGGTGCTGAACCTGGCGATGCTGGTGGTGCTGACGATTCGAATGGCCCCGATGGTGGCCGGCTTCTGGGAGCGTCACGAGCGGCCCACGGGGGCCAATTTTCTGGTCGCGCTGGGGTCGGCCTCGTTGCCGGTGTTTTGCGCCCATTTGCTGATCGTACTGCTGGTGCTGACCGCTTGGGGCGACCTGCCCACTGCCCGAACGCCCTGGGGCGACTTCAGCCTGTTGGTGGCCTGCTTTGGCGCGCTGTATCTGGTTGCCGACATGACGCTGTGGCTGCAGCGGGCCAGCGCGCGTTTTTACTCGCCCGGTTTGTAGACAGGCGCTGTCGCAACGCTGGTCAGGGGGTCATGTCCTGCACCACATAGGGCGTGATGATCTTGTGCCACAGCGCGTAGCCCTCGGCGTTCATGTGCAGCATGTCGGGTAAAAACAGCTCGTCGCGCAGCTTGCCGTCGGGTCCCCACATGGCGGTGTACACGTCAATGTAGTCCACGTTGTACTGGCTCATCAGGAAGTCTTGAATGAGCACATTGCTGGCCCGCACTGCCGGCACGATCGCCGCGCGCGAAGGGCTCGGCTTGATCGAAATGAAGCTGATCCGCGCGCCGGGCAGCTCGGCGCGCACGGCACTCATCAGTCGCTTGAAGCTGCCCAGCACCTGCGCGGGCGTGCGTCCTTCGTGCAGGTCGTTTTCACCGGCATACACCATGACTTGCGAAGGCTGGTACTGGGTGACGAGCTGACGCACCATGTGGCTGCTGTCCTCCAGCGTGGAGCCGCCGTACCCTCGGTTGATGATGATGGGCACCTCGCGAAAGTCGGCGACCATGGTTTTCCACATGCGGATGGTCGAGCTGCCCACAAACAACACGCCGCGGCCTGACGGTTTTTTGAGCTTGTCAGCAGCCGAAAACTCTTCCAGCGAGGAATGCCAGCGTGCTGACGGGGCCTCAGGCAGCGCCGCGTGGGAGGGCAGCAGGCTGACGAGCGCCAAGAACGCAGCCGTAGCCGCTGCGCGCAGCCTGTGATTCATGTGATAAAAATCCTTCATGGGCGTCATGGGCATCCCCTGGCGGGGTTAAAAAAACACCCAGCGACTTTAACGCCAGAGCAGCGCTCCCGGCGCATGTCGGGCGCAGGCTTTACCCGCTGGAATACGCGCCTTTACACTTTGCGCAGAGGCCAGCGTGCTGCGGGCTTGAACAAGCAACACCAACGGGAAATTGCGCATGAAATGGATCTTGATCGTGGTCGCCGGGGCTCTTGGCGCCTGGTATTTTTTAGTGGGCAGCAGCTACATCTCCGAAGCGGATGTGCGCGCCCAGTACCAGAGCGAAGCCAACTGGCTCGACGAGGGCCAGCATGGCAAGATTTGTGCCGCCTTTGACGACAAGTATGTGGGGCATATCGCCGCTGTCAGCGCCGCAGGCCGGGTGCTGGAAGACACCGACAAGGCCAAGTCCTGCGCTGCCATCGAGGCGTTTTTCCAGACGCTGAAAAAACTCAACGAAAAGGTCGGCGGCGGGGTGGTTACCAACTCGGACGTGACGCTGGAGAAAGTCGACATCAGCGCAGACCGGCGCACCGCCACCGTGACGGTGCGTTCGGAAGTTCGGGTGGGCACCGAAAAAGTGCTGATGATGAAAATGACCTCTGACAGCGTTGACACACTCATCAAGCGGCGTGGCACGGTGTACCGGCTGCGGGCCGAAGGCAAAACCCTGCTGCAATAAGCCGGGCGGTGCGGCTTACGGCACGGCCCGAACCCCGGCGCCGCGCACTTCCAGCGTCACCTCATCAAGCACCGCGCCGCGGGCGTCTACCAGCTGCACCACATGCCGCCCTGGCCATGGCAGCCATTTGGCCTGCGGGCCCTGCGCAAAGGCCTTGCCGTCGATGGTCCAGAGCGCTGCGGCGCCTTCCGATGTGAAGCTCACGCGCTGGCGATTGGGGGGAATGTCCGGGTCGAGCGCAATGATCGTGCCGTTGGCCGGCGCGGTGATGCGGCCCGGCTCAAGCCCGTCGGGCGCTGCAACCGTGTTTTTAAAGCCATTTCGGCCGCTAGCCCTGGTATTTATTGCCTGAGAAGCTATTGAATTAGTAGCAAACAGCATTTGCTCCGTGCCGTCAATGAACCACTCGTTGCGGCTGGCTTCGAGTTGCCTGCCAAACTGCGTCAACCGCTGCACCACGCCAGCAGGCGGTTTGGGCGGCACGCTTGACACGCTGGCGTGCAGGTGCCGCATCAGCGCGGCCCACACCGGCGCTGCGCCGCTGGTGCCGCTCACGTCCCACATCGGCGCGCCACTGGCGTTGCCCACCCACACACCCACCGTGTAGCGCTGTGAAAAGCCCACAGCCCAGTTGTCACGCATATCCTTGCTGGTGCCGGTTTTCACGGCCGTCCAGAAGCGGGTGCCCAGCACGCTGTCGCTGCCAAAGGTGCGGGCGCGCGCCAGCGGGTCGGCCAGGATGTCGGTGGTGATAAAAGCGGCCCTGGGGTCAAGCGCGGCTTGGAACATCGGCTTCGGGTTGCGGGTCAGCGATGTGGGGCTGACGCGCCCGCCGTTGGCCAGCGTGCGGTAGGCGTTGGCAAGCGTCAGCAGGCTGACCTCCGCGCTGCCCAGCGCCAGGCTGTAGCCGTAGTAGTCACCAGACTCCTTGAGCGGCAAGCCCACCGCCTGAAGCTGCTTGGCAAACGCATCGGGCGACACCAACACCAGCGTGCGCACCGCCGGCACATTGAGCGACGCGCCCAGCGCCGTGCGGGCCGAGACCAGCCCCTTGAACTGGTGGTCGTAGTTTTGCGGAATGTACAAGCCGCTGGCCGTGTTGATCTGCGCGGGCGAGTCGTCGAGCAGCGAAGCGGCCGTGATGCGCCGCTCGGCAATCGCTTGCGCATACAAAAATGGTTTGAGCGTAGAGCCCGGCTGACGCAGCGCCAGCACACCGTCCACATCGGCCGCGTCACTGAGCGCGCCCGACGAGCCCACCCAGGCCAGCACCTCGCCAGTGGCGTTGTCCAACACCACCACCGCGCCGTCTTCCACATGGCGGCCGTTGAGTTCGCGCAATTGTTGGTTCAGGGTGCTGACGGCAAAGCGTTGCAGCGGGGCGCTCAGTGACGTGGCGAGTGTGGCGGGCACTGGTAAAGGCGCTGCCTTCAAGCGCTGGCGCGCCACATGCGGCGCGATGCCGTCCGAGCGGTCAAACGCCCGCCGCTGCAGCGCCGCTGTCGCAAACAAATCCAGGCCCTCGCAGTCGGCCTTGGCCGGCGCCTGCATGAGCTGCAGCACCCCGCACGTGCGCTGGGTGACTTGCGCGGCTTTGGCGTTGGGCGCACGTACCAGCGCGGCCGCCAGCGCGGCTTCCCGCTCGTCCAGCCCCTGCGCCGCTTTACCAAACAGCGTGCGGCTCAGCGCATCAATGCCCACCAGCTCCCCCCGAAACGGCACCAGGTTCAGGTAGGCCTCCAGAATTTCATCCTTGTGCCAGCGCGCTTCCAGCACCCCCGTTGCCACCGTCTGGCCGATTTTCTGCCCCAGGCTGCGGCCCCCGCTGCCGGCCCGCAAGTCTTCATCCATCAGCCCCGCCAGCTGCATGCTGATGGTGGACGCACCCCGCGTTTTGGTGGCCCACACATTGCCCCACGCCGCGCTGGACACCGCCCGCCAGTCCACTCCGCTGTGCTCGTAAAAGCGCTTGTCTTCACTGAGCAGCAAGGCGGTGCGCAAGGCAGGGGACACGTCGGCCAATGCCGTCCATTGCCCGCGCCGCACGGTGGGGTCAGTGCGTACGCGCTGCAGGACTTTGCCGTCCCGGGCAAGGATTTGGGTGTCCGAGGGGCGAAAATCGCGTTTTATTTGGTCGAAAGAGGCGGTAGCCCAGGCGTTGCTTGCCTGAACAGCTATTGAAAATATAGCTGATAACACCATGTGACTGGTAGGCCGGATCATGCTGGGGCCGGCTTGGTTTGTGCGTTGGCGACGTATTGCAAGCCGTGTTGATCCCACAAACTTTGCACCACTTGTGCTTGCAACGCATCTTTGGGCCGCTTCAGAGGGTCGCGTTGCGAATCGGCAGACAGCGCGGTTTTCACGTCAATAAAGTCGAGCGGGTGCAGCGTCTGCATGTGGGCCATGTGCCCCGACACCGAAACCACCAGTTGTTGAAACCTGCGGCCAGAGATCATCTTTTCGCCCGAGCTGACTTGCACCGCCCACAGGTCATCTTCGTCTGCGCTCATGCGCATCGGGTGCGGGTCGCCATCTTTGGCGGTGCGGCGGATGATGTCCACCTCGTAGCCATCGTCGTTCACTGCCGTTTGCAGCTGGCTTCTCATCACGCGAAAGCTCGGGTCTGCCTTGCGCAGCACGGCCAGCAAAGAGCTGTCCAAGCGGCGCAAGGTGCTGACAAAGGCTGTGCGCTGACGGGTATCAAACAGCAAATCCATGTCGCGGGTCGCCATCGCCTCAGTGCCCACCCTCACGCCGCAAGCGCTCTCGTACGCGTAGATGGCGTTGGTGCCCACAGTTAAAAACTGCTCGGCGATGCCAGCTTTTTGCAGCGCTTGCAACACCTGAACGATGACGTTGGGCGCGCGGCCTACGCCGTACACGCGGTTGAGCTTGCGCTGCTCGTCCAGCCGCGCGCCAAGTGACTTCACGCGCGTGATCGCCATCGCTTTGCGTTCCATGAAGCGCGCATAGATAGCCCGCGTGTCGGCGCTGTCTGGGCCGATTGTTTTTTGGGCACTGGCAGCGCTGGTGCGAATCAAGTAACGTACCCCGCGCAACTCGCGCCAGATCATGGAGCCGCGCACTTGCGCTGCATCAACCAGCGCGTCGTTGTAGGCACGTAGCAGCGCCTGCGCGTCGATGTATTGACGCGACTGGTTTTCGGTGAGTTCGAGGAAGTCCAGCATGTGCAGTTCAATGCAAAAATATAAAAATATAAACTACATTGAACGTCTATTTAAATCAATAGCTTATGGGTAACTTCATAAGTTACCAAGCTTTTCTTCCTTCGGGTGACTCTAAGCTGCGGTTTTGGGAGGTTTACCTGAGGCCCATAGCCCTAACGTAAAGCGCTGATCTATGTCTTTCGGGGTAATCCCGAGGTCTTTCCGCATTTCGTAAAACAACTTTGACATGAGTTTGTCATGTGTACTTCTGTCAGGCGTCGCGTTGCTGGACTTGATTTCTTGTTGAAAGGCTTGCAGCGCTTCAATAACGACTTGAGGTGCGATCAAGTTGAACTTGTTGCAAGACTTGGCAAAGGCACGTCGACCTTCGTCGGTAGATTCGCCAGAAATGACTCCACTAAGAGTTGCTACGAAGTCTTTGTAATGTTCAAGCTTTTCCTTCCGAAGCTCCGCCTCTCGCTCACGCTTTTTAGTGAACCAATAAGTTGTTGTAGCCAACGAAATTGCTCCGAGGGCAGCGACAAGCGGGGCAATGATTTCAGATGTCATGGACGAGCCTTTTGAATGTTGTGCAGGAATGTAGCGTCGAACGATAGAACAGGCGTTCACTTCACTGCCTCCACTTTCACCCGCGCATTCGGCGCCTCCCCAAACATCTCGGGCGCATACATTGCTTCAACCCGGCTCGGGGGCAGGTTGAAGTTGCCGACGTTGTTCAGGCGCACGGTGTATTCCATCGTCACCACGCCTTTGGGCAGGTACTCGTAGTAGCTGCGGAAGGCTTCGAAGCTGCGTTCTTCAAAGGCGACCCAACCAGCACCGCCAGACTTCTTCTCGCCACTGGTCGCGACTTGAGAGTCGCGGCCCAGGCCGCTGCCCAAAATCGTGGCACCGCCGGGTACGGGGTCGGTGATCGCCACCCAGGTCATGTCGGCGCTGGCGTTCACTTCGAGGGTGATACGAATCACGTCGCCCCGGGTGTAGACGCCCTTTAAGGCCTGTTCTACCGGCGTGATGGTTTTCTTGATTTGATAACCCGCATTGAACGGGGCGTTGAGCTGCACGGCCGCTAGAGACTGCAGCGTGAGCCACGGTTTGCCAGTGCCTTCGTGGGTCACCGTCAGGGCTGTTTTAGGCTCTTTTGACACCGCTGGCCAGGGCAAAAACATGCCGTTGTTCTTCAGGTTGCCGGGCGAGACAGGCGCGCCGAAGGTCGTGGTCTGGTTGGGCGCACCCGCAGCGTCTGTGGTTTTCACGCGCTCGACTTTGGCCCAGCCCACGCTGGCTGTCGCAGCGGCCAGGGCGGCTTTGGTCACGCCCGCCACGGGCGTGGCTTCAAACTTGGCGGAAAACTTGTCCAATGCCAGGCCGCCCCACAGGTTGGCGGTGGTGGTGTGCCACGCGCCTTTTTGCTGGCGGGCGATGGAGCCGTTGGCCAGGCGGGGCATGTCGCTGGCCCAGGCCGGGTCGTCCATCACGGCCAGCATCAGGCGGGCGGTGTTCACGTCACCGTTGGTCATCAGCCACCACCAGTAATCCTCTTTTTCAGTGCTGAAAACCGCCTTGGTGCCCTGAAAACTCAGGCGGGACTTCAGGATTTGTGTCGCCTCGGCCAGCCGCTCGTCGCGCTTGGGCACATCCAGCACGCGCTTCAAAATATTGAACCAGTCGATCACCGCGCTGGTCGGCCACTGGCTGGGGGCGATCGTGATGCTGCCCACCATGCGGCCCTGTGCCTTGCCGTAGCGCGACAGCGCTTCGAGCGCAGCCAGTTTGCGCACGTCCAGGTCTTTTTGAGGGGACCAGAAATCGCGCTGAATGCGGCCTTCGACAAACCCGATCAAACCGCGCTCCATGGGCGCGCGCACCTCGTCGGGCAGGGCAAATGCGGGGTTGAGCGCGGCGGCTTCATGCGTGGCGGCCAGCAGGTAGGACGTCAGGATGTCGCTGCCGCGCGCGGCCTCGCCGTCACGCGGCGGGAAGTAGTTGGCCAGGCCGTCACTGTCCAGGTAGCCGGGGATTTGCCCCACCACGCTTTGCCACAGCGCGCCGTCACGCAGGCCCACCGACTTGCTGGTTTTTTGCTCCAGGCACGCAAAGGGGTAGCGGGCAAACCAGTCGCGCACGCTGTCCATGCCTTCGGCGAGTTTGGGCTGCAGTGACAGTTTCAGGCCGCCCCGGCCGGGTAGGGCGTCGGCGGGCGGGTTCACGTCCAGGCTGAAAGTGCCGTCTACCTGCACCAGTGTGGCCTGCTGTACTGTGAGCGGCACAGCGGGGATGATGCGCTGGCGGGCCTTCAAGCCGTCGTGCGCGCCCGAGGCGCTGTCTTTCGCCTCGATTTCCCACAGAATCGCCTCGGCGCGCGTCATGGCCAGTTGCGAGGGGGCGGTGACCATCCACGACACTTCGCGCGCGTCTCCAGCGGGGATATCGATGGTTTGTGGCTTGAGTTCCAGCAGCGTGGCGCGTGGCGTCACCTCGACCTTCATCGCCCCCTTGGTCGTGTTGCGCAGCGTGATTTGCGCGCGGAACTCGTCGCCCTCCCGCACCAGCGGGGGCAGGCCGCTGATGATTTGCAGGTCTTGCGTGGCTTTGATGCTGGTTTGCCCGGTGCCGAACAGGCTCGTGCCCGCATCGGCCACGGCCACAATTTTGAAGGTGGTCAGCGCGTCGTTCAGCGGCACGGTCACCACGGCCTGGCCGTTGGCGTCCAGTATCACTTTGGGGTTCCACAGCAGCAGGGTGTCCAGCAGTTCGCGCGTGTTGCTGCGCCCACCGCCGCCGCCCGCCGCCACCGCTTTGCGCCCGTAATGCCGTCGGCCAATGATTTCCATCTGAGCGGTCGATGTTTCCACGCCCCAGGCGCGCCGGTGCAGCATGGCCTCCAGCAAGCCCCAGCTGGTGTTGGGCATCAGCTCCAGCAGCGCCTGGTCGACAGCGGCCAGCGCCACTTCGGCGTTGGCGGCGGGCTGGCCGTTGGGCAGTTTCACGTTGATCATGACCTTGGCCTGGCTGCGCACGGCGTAGCTGTCCTTGTCGGTTTTGACGCTCACGGCCAGCTGGTGCGCCTTCGTGCCCACGCGGATTTCCGCCAGGCCCAGGCGGAAGGCGGGCTTGCTCAAGTCCACCAGCGCGGTCGGGGCCGCGTATTCGCGCCCCTCGTACCAAAACGAGGTCCACCACTCACGCGGGGCCTTGAAACCCCATGTGAAAAAGCCGTACCACGGCACTTCCCGCAGGCGGCCGCGCAGCGCCAGCACACTGACGTACACGTTCGGCCCCCAGCCCTCTTGCACTTTCAGGCTAATGGTCGGGTCCTGGCCGTTGAGCTGCACCACCTGGGTGTCCACAATGCCTTCGCGTTCGACCGACACCAGCGCGGTGGCAAACCTGAAGGGCATGCGCACCTGGAATTTGGCGACCTCACCGGGCTGGTAGCTTTTCTTTTCGGGCAGCACGTCCATGCGGTCGTGGTTTTCACCGCCAAACCACAGCTCGCCCTGTTTGGTCACATAAACCGAGCTGGCCGCGTCAATCGTGTTGCCGTCCTTGTCTTTGGCGGTCACGACCAGCTCGACTTCACCTGCCTCGCCCAATTTGGTTTCGCACAGCAGCAGGCCGCGCGAGTCGCTGCTGCCGCTGCACACGGGGCCCAGGTCCTTGACCTCGGTTTTGTTGTCATAGGTGTAGAAGCCGCCCACCATGCGCTTGCGGCTGGTGGTGACGATGCGAGCCACTGCCTTGACGCTGAGGGCCACACCTTGCGCGGCCTTGCCGTCCAGGCCGAGTGCCAGCGCCTGGAACTTGATCTTTTGGCTAGACGACACCCACCCTTCAGTCTTGATGCCTGCAATCACCGCTGCAGGCCACAGCGCATTTGTGCTGCGAATCGTCTGCACCTCGCCATTGGGGTCGGCATAGGTGGCTTCCAGCAGCAGTTCTTGCGGCTGGGCTCTAGCGGGTACGTCGGGCACGGTGAGCTTGCCGCCGCCGTTTTTGTCCAGCGTCAATGGCAGCTTGTCGGCAATCACACGCTGGTCCTGGCTGCTGGTGTTCTCTTCTTCGCTACCCGGCGTTGTGTTGGCCTGCTTGCCCCGTGGCGGTGAAAAGCTGAACCCCTCGTAGTCGCTGAAGCTCAGCGACTTGCCGCGCACCAGCGCCGACACCCGCACCGGCAGGTTGGCCGCGCCGCCGCCCGCCACGTAGTTGATTTGCACGTCGGTCGGCACGGCGGTGACCTTGACCAGCGCGTCTTTGCCCGCAGGCGTGATGCGGCCTTCGAGCACCGGCAGGCGGAACTCTTCCACGCGGAACTGGCCGCTGGTGAAGTTGCGTTCCTGCTGGCCGTCGCTGGTGTTGCGCTCGCCCTGCAGCTGCACGTCGTACACGCCGAGCTTGGCGGCCGGCGGAATCGCAAAGCTGCTTTCGGCACTGAGCCCGCCGGTGGCGGTTTTGCGCCAAGCCAGGTCCTGGCTGTACTGCAGGCCGCTGCCCGCGTGGGTGATGACCAGCTTGCTGGGCTGCAGCTCGGGCAGGCCAAAGCCGGTGCGAGTTTCGGTGCGCAGCACATGCTTCATCGACACGGTCTCGCCAGCGCGCAGCAGCGTGCGGTCAAAAATCGTGTGGGCGCGTTCGTCAGGCTGCGCGTCGCGGCTGGTGGGCACATTGAAGCGCCACGGCTCGATGCCCTTGTGCCAGTCGCTCCAGGTGAAGGCCATGTCGTCGACGCCTTGGCTGGCCGCGCGGGCGCTGATGAAGTAGGCGTTGCCCGTGCCGTCACCATCCCCGCCAGAGCACCGGTCGGGTTGGGGCGAGATGCCCGTGAACTGCGCAATACCCTGCGCGTTGGTGGTGCCCTTGGCCACTTCCTTGCCGCTGCAATCGGACACCCGCACTGCGGCGTTGGCCACCGGCATGCCTTTGTCCAGCGTGGTGACCCAGGCCAGCGCGTTGTCACGGCCCAGCTTGAAATGCACGCCCAGGTTGGTCACTAATGCGGACGTGCGCACGTACATCGTGCGGTTGTTGCCATGGCGGTCGTCGAGCAGAGACGCGCCCAGTTTTTGCGAGGCGATTTCGACTACATGAAAGCCCGGCGATAGGGGTATACCCACAACTTCAAATGGTCTGGGTTCATTGCTCACCGGCTTGGGCAGGTCCAGCGTCTTGACCCCCACTTGCCCCGCCAGCAGCGACACCATGCGCGACTGCACATAGCCCTTGCCTTGCGCATCCAGTGCCTTGGGCAGCGTTTGCTTTGCGTCGGCCAACACCGTCTTGCGCGGAATCTCGGAGTCGTCGTAGCGCTGCACCAAGTGATACCACCGGATGATCTCAGCGTCGGTTTTGGGGCTCAGGTCGCTGACTTTGCCGGGGGTGAAGCCTTTGACTTGCAGTGCGGCTTCGACGTTGCGCAGCGTCACAGGCAGCAGTGCCGGGTCATTGCCTTTGGTGCCAGGCTCGGCAAACCGCTCGACGATGCCGAAGGGCGACGCGGCAAATTTGGCCAGCGTCGGCATGGCCCCGGTGGCCACTTTCAGCGGGAAGCTGCTCGCGTTGTTCAGCGGGCGACCTGAGGCGTCCTTGAAATTGGCCGGCAGCGCAAGGCTGTAAGGCGTGCTTTCGGCAAACAGCGGTTTGAAGCTCACGCTGTTCACGGCCTCTTGTGCGTCGCCTTCACTGTCAAATGTGGGTTTGAGGGGCTCTGGCCCGCCAGTCAGGCGAATCGACTCAGCCGGCTGGCGCGGCACGGGCGCGTTGAAGGCCAGGCGCATGGGGCGCAGAGGCAGGCAGGCTGACTGCGCATTTTCCCGTTCGCAGCTGAAGCTGGCGGTGAACGGTTCACGCACCTGGTAGTTGAAGCGCTTTTCCACGCTGTTGGCCACGCCGCTGGGCGTGGCCACTCCCTTGCCATAAACCAGCTGAACCTTGGCGGCGGCGCTCAGGCGGCGGTTGCAGGCCAAGGTGACGATGGCCAGCGGCTCGTTGGCGGCGGCTTTTTCCAGCCCGCGCGCCTTGAGTAATTCGGCGCGCGCGGCGCCGTCTATCAGCTTGACGGGCACGCGTTCGCCCAAGCCCTCAACGGTGCAACTGATGTTGTCCTGCACACTTTTGAGCGTGGCGGGGCCGTTGAGCTGGACGATGAAATACTGCTCTTCGTCGATGCGCTCATAGCTGCCGGGGCGCACGTTCTGCACAAACGGCCCACCGGTGTTGAATTTGTAGTTGCTGGCGCTGGTGATGCTGGCACCCGAGCCAGATTTAAACCCAGCTTTGACCGTGAGCTGGCAGCTCACGCCCGGCGGCAGGTCGCGCTCGAACTCAAACGCCCATTCCCGGTCACTGATCCATCGGCCACTGCCCTGGGTGGCTTGCGCGTCGCTGCAGCTGAGCGTGAGCGGCGCGGGGGCTTTGGGGTCACCAAAGTTGACGGCGCTGTCGTCAAACTTGGCCACCACCTGGCGAATACGGGCCACTTCGCCCTGCGGGCTCAGGCTGGTGATCTGCAGCGCCTGGGCCGGCAGGGTGAAGGCCGCCAGGCAGACCGCTGCGGTTTTGAGAATGTTTGATGCCACGTTTGCTCCCTTTTGGCGTGCAAGCGTAGCGGATTTAAAAGTGATGTCCGTCCGGTCTTAATCCCTCTCCCGTACGCGGGAGAGGGAACAAGATGTCCTGTCACAGCCGCACGCCCATCAGCCCAGATTCACCGGCACAAAAATCTTGCTGTCGCCGCGCTGGATCAGCAGTGCCGCCGATTTGTCAGATTTGCCGACCGCTGCGCGTACCTGTTCGATGCTCTTGACCGGTGTGCCGTTGATGGACAGCAGCACGTCGCCCGACTGCACGCCCGCAAGCGCTGCCGGGCCACTGGCCTGCTGAATCAATAAGCCGCTGTCGATGCCGCTTGCTTGCCTCTCGTCCGGCTGCAGCGGCCGCAGCGCCAGGCCCAGCTTGCCTTGGGCAGGCGCGTCTTTTTTACTGCCAACTTTGTCGGCTTTCGCGTCGGCGTTGACCAGCGTGGCTGTGATCGACTTGGGCGCGCCCTGGCGCCACACGTCGAGCTTGATGGCGTCGCCCGGTGCATTCATGCCGATCAGTGCGGGCAGGTCGCCCGACGACACGATGGCCTTGCCATCAACGCTGCGGATCACGTCGCCCGCCTGCAGGCCCGCCTTGTCGGCCGGGCCGCCTTTTTCCACCATAGACACCAGCGCGCCCTCGGGCTTGTCGAGCTTGAAGGAGTCGGCGAAGCTCTGGTTCACCTCTTGTACCGCCACCCCCAGGCGGGCATGCTCGACGGTGCCGGTGGCCACAATTTTCTGCTGGATGCGGGTGGCCACGTCAATCGGAATGGCAAACGACACGCCCTGGTAGCCGCCGCTGCGGCTGTAGATTTGCGAGTTGATGCCCACGACCTCGCCGCGCGCGTTGAACAGCGGGCCGCCCGAGTTGCCGGGGTTGATCGGCACGTCGGTCTGGATGAATGGCACGGCGCTGTCGTCAGGCAGCGAGCGGCCCTTGGCGCTGACCACGCCCGCAGTCACCGTATTTTCAAACCCGAACGGCGAGCCAATGGCCAGCACCCATTCGCCCACGCGCAAGTCGGCCACCTTGCCCAGTTGCACCACCGGCAGGTTATTGGCGTCGATTCGCAGCACCGCCACGTCGGTTTTCGGGTCTGCGCCCAGCACCTTGGCGCGGTATTCACGGCGGTCGGTGAGCTTGACTGTGACTTCCTTGGCGCCCCTGACCACATGGGCATTGGTCAAAATAATGCCGTCGGCGCTGACAATGAAGCCCGAGCCCTGGGCCCGCGTGATTTGCTCGGTAGGCGCGCTGCGGCCCTGACCGCGACCATTGCCGTGGCCCTGTTGGAAGCGGCGGAAAAACTCTTGAAACGGGTCTTGCGGACCGGCCCGGTTGCCGTTGTTGTTGCTGTCGTCGCTGTTGTCGTCGTTGTTGTCATTGCCCTGCGCCAACGCCATGTCGTCCATGGCATTGCTGCCGCCCACCACGCTGACATTGACGACAGCCGGGCCAAAGCGCTGCGTGATCTGCGGGAAGTCGGGCAGGCTAGCAGACGAGGTCATGGGCCCGCTGGCGCTATTGCCTGCTACGGGCGCTGGCGTGGGCGCGAGGATTTGCGCCAGGGCCGGGCTGTGCAGTGTGTTGAGCGCGCCGACGCCAGCGCCGCCAATGGCGCCAGCGGCCAGCAGCGCCAGCACAAGCGTCGAGTTTTTCAAAGCCCTGGTCTTCACAGCGGCTGAAGCCGACAGCTGGGTCTCTGGGGTGGGGGTCAAAGCCATGGTGCAAATCCTTTGTCGTCCAACATGAGCACACAGGGTGCTGACAAGCTAAACTTTGAACGCGCTGGCTTAGACCGGTCTTAAGCGGCGTCGAGCGTGTCCCGCCAGTGCTTCGTAGGGAGTTGCTATACAAATAGAAGCAGCCTAGGCAATAGATACCTGGGCTAGAGGCTGCTTTGACTTGTTTTTTGGCTTGATCGGGCCTTGTGGCGCGTTTTTCAGGCGCCAGGGGCCGGAAAGTGCACGTCAACCCGCAAGCCACCCAAGCGCGCCGAGGTGCCGAGTGCCACCGTGGCACCGTGCCGCTCGGCCACGACCTTGACGATCGACAGGCCCACGCCGCTGCCGACTTCGGCGCTGGCCGTGCTGACGCGGTAGAAGCGGTCAAACACGCGCGCCTGCTCCGCCAGGGCAATGCCGGGGCCGCTGTCTTCGACGCTCAGGGTGCAGGCGCCGCCTTCACCGCTGGTGCCCGTGGCGCTGGGGCTGCAATTGACCGAGACATCCACCTGGCCGCCGGGCGGGGTGTATTTGATGGCGTTGTCCAGAAGATTGCGCAGCAGTGTGTTTAAGGCGTCGCCCTGACCGGTGATGCGCCAAGTGGCCCTGTTAGCTATTGGCGTCATGCCCAGGTCAATACGCTTGTGCATCGCCTGGGGCAGCACCTCTGCCACCGCGCGCTCGACCACGCTGGCCAAGTCGATGGCCTGTGGCTGCTGCGGCGTGGCTGAGCCCGCGTCTTCACGTGCCAGGCTCAGCAGCTGCTCGACCAGGCGGATGGCGCGGTCAATGCCCAGGTTCAGGCGGGCAATGTCGTCCGGCGGGAGGTCGGCCTCACCGCTTGCGGCGTCGCGCCCGTGCGGGTTGGCGGTACGCAGGGCTTGTGCCTGCAGCTTGAGCGCGGTCAGTGGGGAGCGCAGCTCGTGGGCGGCGTCTGCCACAAAGTTGCGCTGCACTTCAAACGCGGTCTGCACGCGGCCAAACAGCGCGTTCAACTCATCGACCAGCGGCCGCACCTCAGTGGGCAGGCCGGTGTTTAGCAGCGGTGACAGGTCGTCGGCAGCGCGCTGTGCCACTTGGCGCCGGGCCCGCTCAATCGGCGCCAGCGCTCGGCGAATCACCCACCACACGGCTAGCATCAGCAGCGGTGTCAGCGCCGCAAAAGGCAGCACCGCCTTGAAAGCCAGCGCCTGCGCACGCGCCGAGCGGGCGCTCAGGTCTTGCGCAATCTGCACGGTTTGCAGTGCGGTTTGCAGGGAGTACACACGCAGTTTTTTGCCGCCGGCCTCCAGGTCTGAAAAGCCCAGCACGGCGCGGGGCGGCAGCGCCGAATGGCGTGAGCGAAACAGGGGCGTGCCGTCCTGGCTCCAAATCTGCACATACAGGTCAAAGCCATCGGTGCTCATCAGCGCTTCGGTGTCGGGGTCCATGGCCTGCCCACGCACCAGGGCGTTGCGCTGCAGGGTGCGGGCCACCTGCTGCAGGTGGTCGTCAAACAGGGCGTCGGCCTGCTGCAGCGCGCCCCGGTAGGCGGTCGCGGCCTGCAACAGTGCAGCCAGCAAAATGGCCATCAGCACAAAGCCCAGCAGCCGCGCCCGCAGTGAATAGCTGGCGCCAGGCGCATCAGCGCTGCGCCGCCCGGCGACATGCGTCACGGCGGCCTTAGGCTTTAGGAATGACATAGCCCAGGCCGCGCACCGTCTGAATCAGTCTACTGCCGAGTTTTTTGCGCACGCCGTGAATGTAGACCTCCACCGCGTTACTCGACACATCGTCCTTCCAGCTGAACAGCTTTTCTTCAAGCTGTGTGCGTGACAGCAGCACGCCGGGGCGCGCCAGCAGGGGCTCCAGCACCGCCCACTCACGCGCCGAGAGGCTGACGCTCTGGCCATTCAGGCTAGCCTCGCGGGTGGCTGGGTTCAGGCTGACGCCCTTGTGCTCAAACGCTGGTTCGGCCCGGCCGGCACTGCGTCGCAGCAGGGCGCGCACCCGTGCCAGCAGCTCGTCGGTGTCGTAGGGTTTAACCACGTAGTCGTCGGCGCCCGCGTCCAGCCCGGCAATCCGGTCGGTGACGCCGTCGCGGGCGGTGGCGATCAACACTGGCACCGTGCTTTTGCGGGCGCGCAGCTTGCGCAGCACCTCCAGGCCGCTCTGGCGGGGCAGGCCCAGGTCCAGCAGCACGGCGTCGTAGTTTTCGGCCTGCAACGCCGCGTCGGCAAGTTCGCCGTCCCGCACCCAGTCGGCGGCATAGTGCTCGGTGCGCAGCACACGCAGCACCGCCTCGCCAATCATGGGGTCGTCTTCAATGAGGAGCAGGCGCATGGCAATCCTGATGGGGCGTTTTTTGCACAATGCAGTATGCAGCGGGTGGCTTAGAGGTCTCTTAAGCCATTGACCTTAAGTCATTGACCTCACGCAGTCGATCAGACGCAAAAGTACCGTTTTGCGCCTTCCCGCCTTTGGATCGAAAAGTCAGAAGCTGTTCTAAGGCAGTGGGCGCGTGCCGGTTGAACGAATATTAATTCGCCACAAGCCGTCCGCGCGATGGTGTCACCCCGCGCCACAAGGGCTGGCCAGCCGCACTACGATGGCAGGTGATGTGCAACGCGAGGGGAAAAGCGATGAAACGGCGTCTGTTTTTGGGGCATCTGGGCACGGCTGCTGGCCTTGCAGGGGTGTCGGGTTGCGCCCTGAGCGCCCAAGTGCCGCCTCCTGGTGCTGCAGCGCGCTTTGTGCAGGCGGTTCGGGGCATCGAAGCCGATGCGCGGGGGCGCCTGGGCGTGTCGCTGCTGGACACCCACACCGGGCTGGCCGTGTCTTACCGGGGCGACGAGCGCTTTCCCCTGTGCAGTACGTTCAAATGGGTGGCGGCGGCGCTGGTGTTGAGCCGTGTTGATGAGGGCCACGAAAGTTTGTCGCGGCGGGTGGTGTTTCAAGCCGCAGACGTGGTGGACTATTCCCCAAAAACGGCGCCCAGGGTGGGCGGCGACGGCATGCGCCTGGATGAGTTGTGCGACGCGGCCATCACTTTGAGCGACAACACTGCGGGCAACTTGCTGCTGGCGAGTTTCGGCGGCCCCACCGCACTCACCGCCTATTTCCGAAGCTTGGGAGACGCGTTCAGCCGGCTGGACTGCACCGAGCCCACCCTGAACGAGGCCCGCCCAAGCGACGAGCGTGACACCACCACGCCCGACGCCATGGGCGCCACGCTGCAGCGCGTGTTGCTAGGCACGGCGCTGTCGTCTGCCTCGCGGGCCCAGATCACGCGCTGGCTACTGGCCAACACCACCGGTGACAAGCGCTTGCGCGCCGGTTTCCCGGCCGGCTGGCGTGTGGCCGACAAAACAGGCACGGGCGCCCACGGCACCAACAACCATGTGGCCGTGGTGTGGCCCCCGGGCCGCGCGCCGTGTGTGGTGACGGCTTACCTCACGCAGGCGGTTGCCCCGGCTCAGGGCGGCGACGCCGCCATCGCAAGGGTGGCGCGGGCGGTGGTGAACGCCGTGCTGGGCGAAGTCAACCCCGTGTGAAGCGCCTCTGCTTTCCCGTTAAATTGCGCGGCGCTTGAGCTGCGAAGAAAGGCAATCCAGTGACCCCCAACCCCTCCCAGCGTCTGACCGACCTGCAAGCCCTGCAACTGGCCATCGATGCATCAGCCAATGCAGCCGCGCGCGGCGACGGGCCTTTCGGCGCCACGCTCATCTCAAGCGACGGTAGCCAGTGGCTGGTAGCCGCCAACAACGTCAAAAGCGCGGCCGACTGCACCGGCCATGCCGAAATGGTGGTGCTGCGCAACGCGCAGAAAGCCTGGGGCCGGCCCCAACTGCGCGGCACCACCCTGTACGCCAGCGGCGAGCCCTGCGCGATGTGCGCGGGGGCGCTGTTCTGGGCGGGTGTGAGCCGGGTTGTTTTTGGCGCGACGCAGGAAGACGTAATCCGCCTGCTCGGTGCCAGCCCAGCCATGCCCATCAACAGCCGCACCACACTGGCAGGCGCGCAGCCCGCCGTTGTGATCGAAGGGCCGTTGCTTAATGAAGAAGCCTGCGCGGTGTTGAAGAGGTTTGCGAACGAGCGATGAGGCGCAGTGCTCCCTCAGCGCCACAGCGCGGGCGTTCCAGGCGCGCCTTGAGTGGCGTATTTGTCCGCCATACTGGTAGCGTTGTTATCTCCATCATTCGTCGCCCATGCCCTTCGTCAGTCTGACCTGCCCCCAGTGTGCTGCTCCCTTGCCCCGTGCGGCGTTTTGGCGAACTGTCACCTGCACTTATTGCGGCGTGACCGTCAGCCGCAGCGCGGAGGTGGTTCAGGCTTCAGCCTTTCGGCAGGTGCGTTTGCGTGTCCATGGTGACGTCGCTGCGCCGACGCGGGTGGTGCGTGTCGGCAGCAATCGGTACGGGCTGATGGCGTCTTTGGGCCGAGGCACTGCGTCGCAGGTGTTTTTGGCCCGGCGGCTTCACCCGTTTGCCGGGCACAGCACGCTCAAGTTGTCGTGCGACGCCGATGGGGCTGCCTGCCTTGCGCGCGAGGCCACTGTGCTGGCGGCATTGATGGCGCTGAGGTCTGCCGGGTCGGCCTATTTCAGCCAGCGCTTGCCGCAGCTGGTGGCAACAGCGCCTTTTCATTGGCTGGCTGGCTCGGCGTTTGATCAACCAGACCCCGCGAACCACGCCCTGGTGCTGCGCCACCCCACCGGGTATTGGGGCAGCCTGGCCGACGTGCTGACCACTCATGTGGGCCTACCCGACGCGCGCCACGCCGTCTGGGTGTGGCGCCGTGTGCTGGAGGTGCTGGCTTATGTCCACGACAACGGCTGGTCGCATGGCGATATCGTGCTGGAGCACTTGCTGGTTCACCCGGCTGACCACGGCGTGCAGCTGATTGGCTGGGGTGCGGCACAAAACGCCCAACGCCATCACAAAGCGCGGCAGGACCGCGATCTGATGCAGCTGGCCTGGAGCCTTCGCCGATGGCTGGCAGGTCCGCAATCGGCAGGGTCAGCCGCGCCAGCGTTGCCATCGTCGGTGCCCCAACCCCTGGCCGAGTTGCTCGGTCGCAGCAGCGAAGACAGCCGCTGGGTATCGCTTCAAACAGCCGCCGCGCTGCAGCAACAGCTGAGCCAAGCGGCCATTGCGTCGTTTGGTGCCCCCAGATTTCTTGCTTTTTCACCCACCTAGCCATTTCAAAACCAAACAGGAGCCTGTTCATCATGGGTCACGGAAATTATTCGAACGCTGCCCACGCAGCCTTGCTTGCCGACCGTTCGGCGAGCCCGAATGCCGAAGTATTCAGGCAAAGCGCTTGTCATGCGTTGATGAACCCGCACGGTATCAAGGTGCGCGAGTCTCGCGACAACGCAGACCACCCCCAGTCGCTGGGTGTGGTGTTTGCATTGGACGTGACCGGCTCCATGGGCAACATTCCACGCCTGCTGGCCACGCGTGAGCTGCCGACGTTTATGACGTTGATGAACCAGTGCCAGATTGCCGATCCGCAGCTCATGTTCATGGCCGTTGGCGACGCCACGTCTGACAGCGCGGCGTTGCAGGTGGGGCAGTTTGAGTCCACCGCTGAGCTGATGGACCAGTGGCTGACCTGGAGCTACCTCGAGGGCGGCGGTGGCGGTACCGGCAGCGAAAGCTATGAACTGGTGTTCTACACACTGGCCCAACACACCGATCTGGACTGCTGGGCCAAACGCAAAAAACGCGGTTACCTGTTCATGACCGGTGATGAGCTGCCTTATCCGGCCGTGTCGCGCCATCAGGTAGAGGCCATTTTTGGTGAAAAGCTCGACGAAGACATTCCAATTGAGGACGTGATCGCAGCCGCTTCTGAAAACTACCACTTGTTTTTTCTGATTCCCGACTTGCAACGTCGCCAGCGCTGCGAGCCGCGCTGGCGCGAGCTGTTGGGCGACCAGGTAATTTGCATGGAGTCGCCGGAAGACGCCTGCGCCGTGGCAGCTGCGATCGTTGGCCTGACGGAAGGCGCGCTGGTTGACCTGGGGGCAGTTGCCAACGCATTGAAAGCCAGCGGCGCCGCGCCCGAGCGCGTCGGTGCAGTGGTTCGCAGCCTGCAAAACTACGCCGCCGTGCTGGAGCCAAGTCTTGTCTCTGCCAATAAACTGCATGTAAACGCTGCCAGCGCTGCAGCGGCCACACCCGGCTGGTGGAAGCGGCTGTTCAGTTAATGCGCCAGGACCCATGAGCCAGCCTGCATTGATTTCGCTGATTGGGTTGGGTTTTGGGGATTGCGGCAAGGGCCTGTTCACCGATTTTTTCTGCCGACAGACCCCACTGCGCGGCGCGGCCGCCGCCCCAACCTGCATCGTGGTGCGCTTTAACGGGGGTGCCCAGGCTGGGCATAACGTCGTGTTGCCTGATGGCAGACATCACACCTTTTCGCAGTTCGGTGCGGGCACATTGGTGCCTGGTGTGGTGACAGTGCTGGCGCAGCCTGTCATAGTGCACCCCACCGCCTTGCAGGTCGAGGAACTGGCACTGCAAGCCATTGGCATCACCAACGCGTTTGCGCGTTTGCGCATTGACGCGCGTTGCCGCATCAACACCCCGTTTCATCAGGCCGCTGGTCGTTTGCGCGAGTTGCAACGCGCCAGCGCCGGCCACGGCAGCTGCGGCGTGGGGGTTGGCGAGGTTGCACGGCACGCGCTGTCTTGGCCCGACGAGGTACTGCGCTACGCTGACCTGTTGACACCGGCTCTGGCACTGCAGCGACTGCAGGCGCAGCGTCAGCGCTTTCAGTTGGAGTTTTCAGGCCTACCCGTGCCGGTGATTGGTGCCCAGGTTTGGCAACGTGAATGCGCCCTGCTGGCCGACGAGCACGTACCCATGCGCTGGCTGGCGGCGGTGCAACCCCTGGTGCGCCAGTGCCCACCTGCGGAAACGACGCAGTTGGCAGCGTTGTTGCAGCGTGCCCGGCAAGTCGTTTTCGAAGGCGCGCAGGGCATGTTGCTTGATGAAGATCACGGCTTTCACCCACACACCACCTGGAGCCGCGTCGGCCCCAACGCCGCCGAGGAGGTAGCCCGGGGGTACGGCCTTACCGAGCCACATCACCATCTAGGCATTGTGCGCAGCTATCTGACGCGCCATGGGCACGGGCCTTTTCCAACTCATCATGGCCCAGACGACCCGCGCCATCACGCGGCACTGCACGCGCTGCCCGAGCCGCACAACATCCCGGGCGGCTGGCAAGGTGCGTTTCGGCGGGGCCACCCAGACGCAGTGCTGCTGCGTTACAGCCTGGCTGCTGCCGGGCCGTTGCAGGCGCTGCTGGTGAGTCATCTTGATGCGTTTGCCACCGCTAAACTGGGCCCACTGGTGTGGTGCGACCGCTACGACGCCCCCGAGCAAACCGATGACAGCGACCTGTGCGTGCGCAATTCAGCACGGCAGGTGACAGCTCTGCGGCCCCGAAAAGGTGACCTCGCACACCAAGCCAGGTTGACAAACTTGCTGTGGCAGGCCCGGCCTGTCTACGCTGCCACGCCTGTCGAATCAGCACGCGAATGTGTGGCGCAGCTGGAGGCTTATACCGGCTGCGCCGTCTGGTACGGCAGCTTTGGCCCGACGTTTGAAACCGTGCAGCGCCTAAAAGCGCCTTGAGCCGTTCCTGCTAAGCCGCGCCCCGTACTGCCCAAAGCGTTGCAGGCGTTCAGCGACCCGTAAGGCGGAGGTCAGGTATCGAAGTCCAACAAATCCCGACGACAGTGAGTCGGGGAATTAATAAAAACTGGTGAAAATGTGTGAATGCAAGACCTGACCCCGATGCCGCGCGATGGAAATCAAGGTGCGATACAGTATCAACTTCTAGGAAGAATACCAAATGAGTCGTTTACTAATGTAAGGCCGATAAGGTAAAACATGTTCACACATCAAGAAGTTATACAAAGTCAGTTACCGTACCCGATTCAGAGCTATCTTCTATCGGATTCATTAATTATTGTCGTTGTTGATGACAACAAGAGTCACACAGAAGGAGATCACTCCTTAGATAGAAATGTGTATGGTTTTAATATGGACGGTACCTTGAAATGGCAAATTCAAGCGGCCCCGGGTGGTGAAGATTACCCCAAACCCTTTACCTCCGTTAAATTAGTTGATGGAAAAGTTATCGCATACAACTGGATGGGCACGGATTACATAGTTGATTTCGAAGACGGTTCATTGCATATGTACGGTCAACTGCGACGCCCTTGGTAAATTTACCAAAAGTTAATCTGTCAAACCTGCCGCGTGTAACCGAGCAAGGTTTACATCATTGACCTCATCATTTATCAACGCTTGGGCGCGGCAGCCGGCGGTGTGCAAGGGGCCGCTACCGGGCTGAATGTGGATTTGAATAATCGGCAGCTGCATCCGACGGAAAAGCAGCGCATCAAAGAACTCGCCAACGGTGATCCTCAAAAACAAGCCCGCCTGACAGAGGCTGCCTGTGCGCTGGTGCGCTGTGCAGACGGCGTACCTAAAGACGATCCAAACTATTCGTATCTCAAAGCCATGCAGGATGCAGGAGCAAGCCTGCAGGATGAGCAAAAAACACTGCTGGCCCAACAAAGCCGCCCGGGTGACGCTACCAGGACATTCGGGCCGCTGTTTCGGTACACAGGAGTGGATGAATACATCATCGATCCGGCGACACAAAACAGGGTAGGCACGCGCCTCGTTGGTACGGCGCAAGGTGTGGCGGGTATCGCGGGGGTGGCAGGCAGCACCGCCCTGTGCACTACGGGCTTAGGTTGCGTGGCGGGTGCCGTCACCGGCACGGTCAGTGCAGACTATGCGCAGGCAGGTATTAAGCAAGCGGTCACAGGCAACGCCACCGTGCCTTACGGCGAGCAGGTGTTGCAAAGCCTGGGCCTGAGCCCGCAGGCGGCGGCCATCACGTACGGGGTGTTGGGGGTGGCGCCTGCGGCGGTGGGCGCGGTGATCGTTAATCGCACTATCAATGCAGAGGCTGCGGCCAATGCATGGATTAGAAATACCTACACGGGTGAAGCAACCATAACTTACGAAGGACGCATCTACCGGTTCACCGATCCGAAGTATGCGAACACAACTTGGGAAATTCATCCTAATAATGTGGCAAGTAATATGCGCTACTCCGAGCCAGGTCTTGGTTCTGTGTACTCTGGTACTGGCGTACAAACGTCAGCAGCCGAAGTACGCAGCTATCCGCAGAGTTCCAATACCCCTTTCACACCCAAAGCATTAGTAGCGGGTGACGTAAAAATTGACAACGTGCTTGATCTGACCGATCCCGCAGCGCTAAGGGCGCTCAGTGTCACACGAGAGCAGATTACCCTATCAAGTCACGGCGCAAATGGTGCATACAACCAGACCCAACGCATTGCTGAATGGGCTCGGGAGCAGGGTTACAACGGCATACTTGCGCCGTCAGCGCAGACTCGCTCCGGGACTAACTTGATCACATTCGATAACACGCAGGTGACTAACGTGCGTGTCTCGCCAACACCCAAGACGCCGCCTGCGCTCGGAAGGACTACACCATGACAGTACTCACTGGCGAAATAAACCGACAGATGGTTGAAGCTTGGGTGAAAGAGCGACCTAATCCTAAAACTGACGCGTTCGATGAGCTCGTCAAAGAGCTGAAGGGAGATGAGCTAATGGCGGAAATGATGTGGGTTTATTGGCAAGCGGGCGCACTTAGCTGTCTCGATGAAACTGCACCTTACTTCAATCGCCATCTTCGCTGGTGGAAGTTTCGTCAGGAAAAAAATACCATCCGAAAGCTAATCCAAACCCCCGAAGGTAAAGCTTGGGTATGGCAAATGCTGCACGATGCAGGTGCCTGGTTGTAAGCTTCACAAGCAACGCCTGCTCCAGCAGGCTTTTTCATTTCCGAACACCCAAATTTGAAATCCCACAATCTAGACGCGGAACCAGCCGCTAGCCCAACAAGTTTGCGACAGACAGCTTTGAATAACGTAGCAAGCACATTGCCTTCAAGCTACCGATACTCACCTGCCGTCAGCGGCGCCAACCGCCGCGACAGCAACGCGTCCCATGGTCACGCCCTCATGCACGCTGCATCTACCACTCGCGCAATCCAGCCATACGCACTTGCCTGGAATACCACAAACCATGTCTTTTACCTATCAAATAGGCTTCTAGCCCAATCGAATACTGCGCAGTCAGCTACTGAATCCATAGCATCTGGCGTCGTTGGTGGCTTCAACGTCAAAGTGGGCGGCAAGACCGATCTGGTCGGCGGCCAGATCACCAGCACTGACAAGGCCGTCACGGGCCAGAAAAACCAGTTCACCAGCACCGGCGGCATCACCACCCAAGACCTGCAAAACACCAGCGCCCTGAACGCCTCCAGTGTCAGCGTCAACGTCAGTGTCAGCGGCGGCGGTGCCAGCACAGGCTCCACTGGCGGCATGGCCGGCTTCGGCCAGGTCAAAGACAGCCAGGCCAGCACCACCCAAGCCGGCATCAGCGGCATCGCCGGCAACACATCAGCCAGAACGGGTGACGTACCCACCGGCCTCAAGCCGGTCTTCACCCAGCAGGACGCCGACAAGATCAACAAAAGCCTCAGTGTGCAGACCAGCGTCACGGCCGACTTTGGCAAGAACTCCGCCAAGTTCGTCGGTAATGTGGCCGGTAGCAAACAAAAAGAGCTCACCGACGCCGCCGCCGCCGCAGACAAAGCCGGCAACAAAGCAGAAGCCGATCGCCTGAACGCCGAAGCCAGCCTGTGGAGTGAAGGCGGCGCCTACCGCGTGTCAATGCACCTGGTGGCCGGGGCCATGGGCGGGGGCGTCAATGGCGCGGCAGGCGCGGCGGCCAGCGCCGCCTCAGCCGGGGTGCTGAACAAAGTGCAAGACCAGTTGAGGGACAGCCTAATTGCCGGGGGCATGAACAAGGACGTCGCCCGAGCGACGGCCAGCTTGCTGACGCTGGGGGCCGCTACCACCCTGGCCGGGGCCGCTGGCGGGGTGCAAGGGGCGACGACGGGTTTCAATGTGGATGCCAATAATCGGCAGTTGCATCCGAGTGAGACCAAGCGCATTCAGGATCTCGCGGGCAATGATCGGGCTAAAGAACAGCGACTGACCGATGCGGCTTGCGCACTGGTCAAGTGCTCCGCAGAATTTGCAACCGGTAGCCAAGAATATATTGCCGCCAAGAACTCAGAGATTCGTGGGGAAGGTAACACCTATGAGATCAAGCAACTGACCGACATTAACAAAGCTGATACTAATTTATTTGGATACGACAAACTTGACCGGACAGCGGATGGATTTAAGAACGTCGGCAATACCGCAGCTCGTGCAGGCGGCAAGGTAGTTGATCTCACCGTCGGTGCCGTCAAAGGAGGCGTTAAAACTGTAGTGCAAGTTGGCGCCTTAGCAGTCGATGCGGTGCAGTTGGCGGGTGCGGGGGTGTACGGCGGTACGTCAGGCCAGTCCACAGCGATAGAGCCTGTCAGTGATGTTGGTAAAGCCATCAACAAAGAGGGGCTGATAGACACGGTCACGAATATTCCGGGTAACACGGTACGCGGACTATCTGATGCAGGGCGCGCCGCAGGACAAGGTAACTTGGAGCCCGTGGGCGAGATAGTAG
>JANLUZ010000204.1:0-38848 GCA_031363755.1 Polaromonas sp. | reverse complement strand
CCGGCGTGGGAATATTGGCCGCCGTTTTCACGCACGCCGGGCGGGTAGGCCTGGATGTAGCCGGGGTTGTTGGCGGACTTTTCCAACGGCGGGGCCAGCAGGTGCAGCAGGCCGGCCTCCGCGTCGATCAATTCGCGGTTCATCGAGGCGATGGCCGGCGCGGTGTAGTCGGGTGTGGACGCGCCCGACAGCACGGACCAGGCCTGCGCAATCAGGTCGATGCGGCATTCGTCGTTGGCTTTGGAGCCCAGCGGCGCGCCGTTGTCAAAAAACGCGCGTTTGAACCAGTCGCCGTCCCAGCCGTGGCTGTGCAGGGCGGTGATCCAGCCCTGGCGGGCGCTGCGCCAGGTGGCGGCGCGCTCGCTGTCACCCCGGGCTTCGGCCAGCGGGGCAAAGTCGGTGACCACGCGGCACAAAAACCAGGCCAGCCACACCGATTCGCCACGCCCTTCGTGGCCCACGCGGTTCATGCCGTCGTTCCAGTCGCCGGCGCCCATTAGCGGCAGCCCGTGGGTGCCGGTGCGCAGGCTGCGGTCCAGGGTGCGGGCGCAGTGCTCGTACACACTGGCCGTCTGGGGGCTGATGTCGGGCGGGTAGTAGGCGTCCTCGGCACCCTCGGGAATCGGCGCCCCGTCGATGAAAGGCACCTCTTCAGCCAGCAGGCCACTGTCACCCGTCACGCTGACATAGTGCGCGGCGGCGTACGGCAGCCACAGCAGGTCGTCTGAAAAATGCGTGCGCACGCCTTCGCCGCCGGGCGCGTGCCACCAATGCTGCACGTCACCTTCAGGGAACTGGCGTGAGGCGTTGAGCACAATTTGCGCGCGCAGGCGGGCGGGCTCGACCACGGCAAACGCCATGGCGTCCTGCAGTTGGTCCCTAAAGCCAAACGCCCCCCCCGCCTGGTAAAACCCGGCCTTGGACCACAAGCGGGACGTGAGCGTCTGGTACAGCAACCAGTGGTTGACCAGCGCATCAAAATGCGCATCAGGCGTGCTGACACGCACCTGGCCCAGGCGCTGCTGCCAACTGAGGCGGACATTTGCCAAGGCCTTTGAGATGTCGCTTGAAGCCCACTGCTGCGCCAGCGCGTCGGCCAGGGGAGCGGTCGGTGCATGACCCAGCACCCAGGCAAACTGAAGGCTTTGGCCGGGCTGAAGGGTGAAAACGCGGGTCAGTGCAGCGCAGGGGTCCATGCCAGCGCCTGCCTGCTGCCTGAGCCGATGGGGTGCCGCCCATTCGCCGCCCGCATTGAAAAATTCGCGGCGGTCACAGGTCCAGTCGCAGCGCTCGCCGTGTGGGGCCACCAAGCTCAGAAAAGCGGTGTTGCCGCCAAACCCGGCTCGGCTTTCCAGCTGCTGGGCAAACAGCACGGGTGCAGCAGGCTGGGTGCCGCCGGGCCAGCAGCGCACGGTGCGGCGGTCATGCCGCGCCGCGCCAAGCTGCCACTCGACCATGCCAATGGCGCGCAGGCGGCGTGGCGCGCTGCCAGCCGCGCCTCGGTGGTGAAGCTGCACCGACACGACCTTGACCGCATCGTGGGTGTCGGCAAAAAACGTGGTCTCCACCCCAACATCGCCGTGCTGCACTCCAAAGCTGCTGTAGCCCTGGCC
The DNA here is from genome assembly GCA_031363755.1 of Polaromonas sp. GTDB lineage: Bacteria > Pseudomonadota > Gammaproteobacteria > Burkholderiales > Burkholderiaceae_C > Polaromonas. The sequence goes on along the minus strand of JANLUZ010000204.1, from coordinate 37,235 downwards.
ATGGCGCACGCGGTAGGTCGGGGCGGGTGACGATGGCGTCATCACCGCGTTGGGTGTGAGCCCCAGCATGGCCCCGGTGTCGGCGTCTTGCAGCTGATAGTGCTCGAACGGGGTGTCGGCCACCGCGTCGTTCGACCATGGTGTGACTTGGTGCAAGCGGCTGTTGGTGGCCCAGGTGTAGCCCGCACCGGTTTCCGACACCTGAAAGCCAAAGCTGGCGTTGGCAATCACATTGATCCAGGGGCGCGGCGTGGTCTGGCCGGGCAGCAGATCAAACTGGAATTCACCAGTGACCGCATCAAACACCCCGACCGGCGCCGTGTGGGGCACCGCGCGCACCGGATTGGCGGACATCGACAGCGCGGCTGAAGTCTGTCGGAAAGCCGGGCTGACGGTGGCTGTCGCTACCGCGCGTGGCGCCTGCGGCGGTGCGTCAAAAATGCTTTCCAGCTGGGCTTCAAGCGGGCGGCCGTCAGCGACAAGAATCACCCGGGCCAGGGCCGTCAGCGCCGACTTCTCGTCGGCGGTGACCTCGTGGTCGCGCAGCAGGTAAAACCCGATGGTTGACGCTGGGTCGCTGTTGGGGAAACTGTTGGCGGCTTGTTGAAGCGTGCGGTCGCGCAGGGCCAGGATGTCGCGCTGCAGCGGCATCAGGTAGGCGTTGACCTCGCTGTTGAGAATCACCAGATCCATTGGCAGCCCGCAAAAACCCCACCAGGGCTGCGCGCGCATTAGCGACTGCAACACATTCAGGCCGCTGCTGGCGTGAATGCGCACCAGTACGATGGGCCGGTCGCCCGACAAACCGAAGCGCCACAGGTGGCGCTGGTTGACCAGCGGGTGGCCCCAAGCCGCCTCGCTGGTGGCCTGTTGCAGCAGCGGCTTGGCGGGCAGGGTGCAGGCGTACATCAGGGCCGTGGTCAGGTCTTGCAACGCGGCGTTTTCGTCTGGCGCCACCCCCAGGTCGCGCAGCCGGATCTGGGCCAGCGTGGCGGCCATGCGGCTGGCGCGTTTGACATGCATGCGCTGCAGGTATTTGTCGATGCGGCCGGTGAGTTCAGCCGTACTTGCAGCAGCAGCAGTAGCAAACGTCAGGCGGGCTTTGCCGCCGGCGGGAATGCGAATGCGCAGGCGCAGACCGCAAGCGGGGTCAAGCTGGTTATTTGCCTCTACAGGGCCCGGTGTGGACAAAGTCGCTGACGCCAGGGAGTTGGCCGTTTTGCTGTGCACTGCATTGGCGGGATGCGATGGCTGGCGGTTGCGGCCAATAAAGGTGCGGCGGTCGGCGATGTAGTCGACCGAGCGCAGGTTGGCATTGGATTCCGCCAGAAAATGCGCCATCGCCATGGCCGGATCACCCTGCAGGCGGGCCTTGCGTGTGAGCAGCAGTGCCCGCCAGTCGGCCCGCCATTCGGTGTGCAAAAACAGGTTGGAAAAAGCCGGGTGCGCTTCGTCGGCTTTCGCATCGGCCAACACCGGCTCGAAGTACGACACGACGTCCAGTGTAATTTCGCGCTGGCTGTGGTTTTGAATCCGCACGATGCGCAATTCGGTGTCGTCCTCCGGGCTGACAAGCACTGTGGTCTTGACCTGCAGATCGTCGGATGTGGCTTCGAACTCAACCCGGTCGGCCAGAAAAACCGTTTTGTACTGCCACTCGGGGTGCGGCGCCGGGTGTTGCGTCACAGACCACAGCGCGCTGCTGCCCGACTCCCGCAGGTAGATGAACGTGCCGTGGTCGTCTCGCACAGCGTCGTCGCGCCACCGGGACACGGTTTGCGGCGGACGGCGGCCGTCCACACTCCAGCGGCTGACCCCAGCGCCATTAGCCCGCAACGCCACGCTGTAGCGGCCGTTGGACAACAGCTGTGTGGGCTGCCAGGCGCCGCTGACGGGCACCACGGTTCTGGACTGGTAGGCGCGCTCCCGCAGCTCGGCTGGAGGCTCGGGGAGCTCGCGGGGGTCAGCGGCACGAATGATCTGACGCGGCGTGCTTTCATGCAGCAGCGCTTCAAAGGCCTGCACCATGGGGCTGGCGGCAAACCACCGGCGCGGCGCGTCGGCGCACAGCAGATTGCACAGCGCCACCAAACCCATGCCCTGGTGGTGTGCCATGAAATTGGCCACCACGGCGTAAGGCGCTGCAGCGGGTGGCTGGTCGCCCTGCTGGGCCTTAGGCGGCTCTGCTGCGGGCAGCCGCGACACGGTGAAATCCACCGCATCCATGAAGCCGAGTGCACCGCGCACACCCAGGGTCTCTAGCGCCTGCAGGTTGGCGATCGCCTCATGCGGCGTCAACGGCATGGCCATCATGCTGGCGTAGGGGGCCACCACGCGGTCGGTGGGCGGCGTGCGGCGCAGGGCCAGCCGGGGCACACCAAACGGTGAATACTGGTAGGCCAGGGTGTGGTCCTGTGCGAAATAGGCCGACTCCGACACGCCCCAGGGCAGTTGCTGGCTGCGGCCATAGTGCTGCTGTTCGCGCACCGCCGCCAGAGACGACACCTGCAGCAGCCCGTGCTCAGGCTCGGTCATCACCAGTGACGGCATGAGGTATTCGAACATTGAGCCCGACCAGGACTTGAGCCCAGGGGCCACGCCCACGCTCAGGAACGACCTGCCCAGGGCCTGCCAGTGGCGGCGCGGCACGTCGCCCTTGGCAATGGCCAGGAAACTCGTCAGCCGCGACTCGGACGCCAGCAGGTCGTAGTAGCTGGCGTCCAGCGCCTGACTGTCCACGCGCAGGCCAATGTGAAACAGATGCCGCCGCGGGCTGTACAGGCCGCTGAAGTTCATCGCCATGCACAGCTGTTCACAGCGCTGGCCCAAGTCGCCCAGCGCCGCCAGCTCCTGCGCAGAGAGGTTGGCGTCCCGGGCCCGTGCCAGACAGGCTTGTGACACCGTCAGCAAGTGGCCGGCCAGGTTGCCGCTGTCGACCGTGGACACATAGGCCGGTGCCAGCACTTCCAGTGTCGTAGTGTCATACCAGTTGTAGAGGTGACCGTCGTGTTTGGGGAGGCGGTCCACGCTGGTCAGCGTGGCGCTGAGGCGAGTAATGACATCAGCGGTGGTGATCCAGCCAAACTCACGTGCGCAGGCCACCGCTAGGAGATACAGCCCGATGTTGGTCGGCGAGGTGCGATGCGCCACCGTGCGTTCCGGCTCCATCTGCAGATTGTCGGGCGGCAAGAAGTGGTCTTCAGCGCCGACCACGGCTTCAAAAAAGCCCCAGGTCTGACGGGCGAGTTGCTCTGCGTAGGCTTTTTCCTCCACGCCAAGCACCCGCTCAGGTGCGGGCGGTGCCACCTGGCTGACGCGCCAGGCCAGAACAGGTGCCAGCGTCCAAAAAACGAAAAGGCTGAAACCGATGAGCGGGTGTGGGCTCCACAGGGCTGCAATAGCCAGCGCGCTGCAGGCGCCAGAAGTAAGGGCGTGCTGGCGCACAAAGGCGCTCAGCGTGTATCGAGCTGCGGCCTGGGCCTGCTCGGCGGTGGTCCACTGCAGCAGCAGCCGGCGGCTGAGCGCCATGCGCCAAACGGCACGGCCGGTAGCGTCGAGCAGCAGACGCGCCTGTGCAAACAGCTGGCTGAAAAGCCACAGCGCCGCCAGCGCGCCCCGGCCCAGGTCGCGCATGCCCACATCAAAAAAGTGCGCCCAGGCAATGCCACGCCGTGTCGGAATCAACCCAGCCAGCCCGCCCAGCAGCGGCCCGGTCAGGAAAGCCGCCAACGTGACCGCCAGCGCGGTGTGCAACGGCAAAGCGCCTGTGAAGATTACCCAGGTCAACAGCAGCGCAGACATCGGCACGACGCTGGCGCGGCGCAGGTTGTCCGCCATACGCCACAGGCCGAGCGCGTCGATACCGTAGTGCCGCGCGCGCAGCATCAGCGGTAGCAGCTGCCAGTCGCCGCGTGTCCAGCGGTGTACGCGTGAGGCAGCCACGCCGGCGTGATGCGGGTGGTCTTCCAGCAGCACCACATCGCCCACATAGGCGCAGCGCGCCACGCTTCCTTCGAGCAAATCGTGGCTCAGCACGGCATTGTCGGGCAGACGCTGGTCAAGCACGGCATGCACGGCCGCCACGTTGATCAGCCCCTTGCCGGTGAAGGTCCCCAGGCCGAACAGATCCTGGTACAGGTCTGATGCGCCGCTGCTGTAAGGGTCCAGCCCGCACTGGCCGGCAAACATCGCATGGAACAGCGAGCGTTCGCCGGGTTGCGGCAAAGGGGTAACCACACGCGGTTGCAAAATGCCGTAGCCGCTGGCGATGTGCCGCTGCACACCGTCGTCAGCGAAGGACACCATAGGCTGGTTCAGCGGGTGCGCCGCAATCGACACCAGCTCTCGCAACGACCCTGGCGGCAGGCCGGTGTCGCTGTCCAGCGTGACGACGTAGCGCACGTCGCGTGCCAGTTGGCTGGCCAGTCCCAAATCTAGAAAGCTGGATTCATCGCCGGTGGCCAACGCACGCACCAGCAATTCAAGCTTGCCGCGCTTGCGCTCCCAGCCGATCCACCGGTTTTCAGAGTCAGACCAGCTGCGCGGGCGGTGCAGCAGCACAAAACGCGGCGCACCGCCCGTGGTGGAGGGGTGTCGCTGGTTGAGCTCGCTCACGCGTGCCAGCGCGTCGTCCAGCAGCGGCATGTCCGTGGGCTGGCTGGCGCTGTCGGCATCGGCCCAATCGGTGAGCAATGCAAACTGCACGTGGGCCTCACGGCTGGCGAGCCAGTGCAGCTCCAGCCGGTGCGCCAGCTGCGCTGTGGACGTGGTGCCGTTCAGCATCGCGGGCATGACCACCAGCGTGCGATGTTTTTCCGGAATGCCAGACGTGAAATCGAGTCGCGGCAGCGGCTGGATGCGGGTGGACTCGGCGATGAGCCGGTACATCAGCCCGGCCACGACTTCCGAGGCAGGCCAGACCATCAGCGCTAGCGCCACCCAGGCCGCCCACGTGAGCCCGCTCAGCGGGTGAACCGCCAGCACCAGTAAGGCGCAAGTGCCCGCCAGCCAGGCTGCTGCATAAAGCGCCAGGCGGGTGTGGGTCTGGTTGCGGGGTCGGCCGCTGCGGCCGTCCACGGCAGTGCGCTGCAATGTGCTATGTTCGCTCCCCGGTGGTGCAGCGCCTGCCGGTTGCGAGGGCGACGGCGCGGACAGACGCGCCAGCAGCAGCGCCCGCCCCCCCGCGTTTTCCAGCAGATAGTGGCCCGCCGTGCGGGCTGCCGAGCTGTTGTCGGGATGCGACGCCAGAGTCAGAACAGCCTGCGCTACCGCGCGCTCGGTGTAGCCGCTGGTGCGGGCCAATCGCTCCATACCCCGCGTGATCTGCTGGCGCGTCAACTCGCTTTCGCTCGAAAAACTCGGCAAACGCCGCAGCACCTGAAGTGACCCGCTGACCGGCTCGATCAGGTCCGTCCATTCGACCTGACCAATCATGCGCAGCGTGGTGATGATGTTGCCCACGGTGAGGTTGGCAGCCACTTGTCCAGCCTGCCCTTCGTTGATCAGGTCAAGCGCGTTCGGGCAATGCCGGGCGATCCAGCCGGGCAGGGCGAGCGAGGGCTCTGCTGCAGTGGTCGAGTCGGCCGGCGTTCCGTTTGTCGGTTCAGCCGGTGTTTGCCAGGCCGGCAGGCTCTGCCATAGCTGGGTCAGAAAGCTGCGCTCAAGGCCACGCTGCATGAGCGCGTCCAGCAGCTCATCCAGATCCCGGTCGCGCATGCGGTCGGCCGCATCCCACACCGCATGGGCCAACTCCCGAGCCACCTTGTTCCAGGCGATACGGTCGGCCATGCGCCGCAGGTTTTCCAGCAGCACCACGCGCAGGGTGGTGGGCAACGCCCACAGCTCGCCCAGCGTGAGCTCACTGACCTCCTGATAAGCACACAAAAACGAGGTAAACAGATCAGCGTCCAGCACGCTGTCGGTGTGCGCGACATAAGCCCACGCAATTCCGTACACACGCGGTAAACCGTCAAGCGGCTGGCCCGCCAGCTTGGGCAGGTCGGCGTAATAGCGCTGCGACACGCCGCTTTCGATTTGCTCGATCTGCGCTTCAATGACGTGAAAATTGTCGAGCAGCCAATGCGCCGCAGGCGTCACATAGTGGCCACTGCGCGACGTCACGGCAATGTAGTCATAGGCCAGACGCAGCGCGGCAATATTCTCTTGCACACGCGGGAAAAAGGTGGTGCCGACGGAGTGGGTGCCTTCGGGGCCGAGTGGGCGCACTGGCTGCGCCTGGGCTAGGCTCCGGCCGTGCTCTTCAAAGCGCTGGGCGCCAAAAAGCTCGGCTCGGATGGGTGTCTGAACCTGCTCTGCGGGCCCTAGCAGCAGCGCTTTAGCGTAGGAACTGAGTTTGTCTAGCCGGTCAACGAAGACGGTATCCACGGGCGCGCGAAATCTGCTGCGTCAAACGAGGCTGAAGACACTGACCACCACACTGGCCGCAGCCACGGCCAGAAGCGTCGTGACGGACACCACCGTGACGATGCGCGGAGACGCCAGCGAGTGCGCGTCGTCCACCAAGCCCTGAAACCGTGAAGGTCGGCTGCGCGTGCTGGCGCAGTGGCGCATGTGCTGTGCCAAGCTGTCCAGGTCAGCGCCGAGCTGGGTGGTGCTCATTGCCAACGAGGAAGACGGAGTTGTCGCTGCGGCAGACGTGCGGGAAGCGCTGGGGGAAAAGTGAAGTGTCGTCATGGGCAGCGTTCCGAGGTTGCACGACGGGCTTCGAATTGGCACGTTGCCAGCACTAACCCCGGTGTGTGATCAAGCTTAGGCATTAACCCTGGGAAGCGCGATAAGACGGCGCCGCAAATCAACTAGGACATCGCCTACAGTGACGGTTTTTGCTGTGTCTTTTGCTGCTTTTTCCTTAGGCTGCGCCGCGCGCTCACCCGCTACGTTGTCAACCCGTGTTGCGCAGCCCGGCCGCAATGCCGTTGATCGAGATATGAATGCCGCGCTGCACGCGCTCGTCAGGCGCTGTCTGGCCGCGAACCCCTTCCCGGTAGCGGCGAATCAATTCGATCTGCAGGTGGTGCAGCGGGTCGAGGTAGGGGAAGCGGTGCTTGATAGAGCGCTGCAGCGACGGGTTGCCCGCCAGGCGCTGCTTGTTCCCCGTGATCAGCACCAGCGCTGCAGTGGTGCGATGCCATTCGGCTTCGATCGCGCCGAAGATCTTTTGGCGAAGCCGTGCGTCGCTCACCAAGTCGGCATAGCGCGAGGCCAGGGCCAAATCGCTTTTGGCCAGCACCATGTCCATGTTGCTGAGCAGCGTGCGAAAAAACGGCCACTGCCGGTACATTTTCTGCAACAGCGCCACGGCTTCCTTATGGCTTTGCGGGGTGCCACCGGCCTGCAGCATATGCTCGATCGCTGTGCCAAAGCCATACCAGCCGGGCAGCGTCAGGCGGCACTGGCCCCAGCTGAAACTCCAGGGAATGGCGCGCAGGTCTTCAATCTTTTGATTGGCCTTTCTTGAAGCCGGCCTTGAGCCCATGTTGAGCAGGGTGATTTCATTGATGGGCGTGGCACTGAAAAAATAGTCGTTGAACCGGGGCGTGTCGTACACCAGCGCGCGATAAGCCTTCATGCTGGCCGCCGACAGGTTGGCTGCAGCGGCCAGAAACACGGGCGCGGCGGGTTTGGTGGGTTGCAGCAACGACGCTTCCAGCGTTGCGGCCACCAGCGTTTCGAGGTTGCGCCTGCCGATTTCCGGATTGGCGTATTTCGAGCTGATGACCTCGCCTTGCTCAGTCAGGCGGATTTGTCCGCGCACAGTGCCCGGGGGCTGCGCCAGAATGGCTTCGTAGCTCGGGCCGCCGCCGCGCCCCACAGTGCCGCCCCGGCCATGGAACATTCGCAAACCAATCGGTACAGGCATCTCGTCGAACAATTCGACCAGCGCGATTTCGGCGCGGTACAGCGACCAGTTGCTGGTGAAAATGCCGCCGTCCTTATTGCTGTCGGAATACCCCAGCATGATGTCCTGCTCGCAGTACTGGTCGCTGCTGGCGCGTTGCACCATCGCAGCAATGCCAGGCAGGGCGTAGAAAGCCCGCATGATGGGCGCCGCGTTGGTCAGGTCTTCAATGGTTTCAAACAGCGGCACCACGATCAGCTCACAGGTGGCGTCGTCCTGCAGGGTCTTGTGCATCAGACCCATTTCCTTTTGCAGCAGCAACACCTCCAGCAGGTCGCTCACAGCTTCGGTGTGGCTGATGATGTAGTGGCGGATGGCCTGTTTGCCAAAACGTGCGCGTGCCAGCCGGGCGGCCTCGAAGATCGCCAGCTCGCTCTCGGTGTGTTCGGAGTAGACGCCGCCGACCACCCGCAGCGGCCGCGTGTCGTTCAGCAGGTCCATCAAAAGACGGCGCTTGGCGACTTCGTCCAGGCTGGCGTAATCCGGCGCAACCCGCGCCACCGCCAGCAGCTCGGCCACCACCGCTTCATGCTTGTCCGAACTCTGGCGAAGGTCGACCGTGGCCAGAAAGAACCCGAACACCCGCACGGCGCGAGCCAGTGGTTGCAGGCGCTGGGCCATCAGCTCGCGGCCGTGGTGACTGGCCAGCGACTGCGCAATCGTCTGCAGGTCGGCGGACAGCGTTTCAGCGCTGGCGTAAGGATTTTGCGGCGCCACGGCATGGCGTGCCGCTTCACCGCCGGTCAGGGCCTTGAGCGTGGCAGCCAGGCGCGCGTACACCCCGGTCAGTGCACGGCGGTAAGGCTCGTCGGCGCGGTGTTCATTCTGGTCGGGGGAGGCGTCGGCAAGCGCCTGCATTGTCGGGCTGATGTCCACCAGCCGGGCTGACATCGACAGCTCGCCGCCGAGGTAGTGCACTTCCGTTAAGTAATGGCGCAGCGCCACTTCCGCCTGCCGCTTGAGCGCGTAGTTGAGCGTGTCAGCGTTGACGTTAGGGTTGCCATCGCGGTCGCCGCCAATCCAGTGGCCCATGCGCAAAAAGCTGTGCAGGTCGGCCTGGCCCAGCTCACGCTCCAGGCTGGCATACAGCTTGGGGATTTCGCGCAGAAAGGTGGACTCGTAATAGCTCAGCGCGTTTTCGATCTCATCGAGCACCGTGAGCTTGCTGTAACGCAGCAGCCGGGTTTGCCACAGCTGGGCCACGCGGGCTCGCAGCTGGGCTTCATTGCCGGCCAGCGCTCGGGGTGTCAGGGCGTCCTTGCCGCCACTCGCGGCTGCGGCCAGCGCGAGGATGTCGCCCCGCGCCGTGAGCAACTGCGCAATGCCGCGTTCGGCATCCAGAATGCTTTTGCGCTGCACCTCCGTCGGGTGGGCGGTCAGCACGGGCGACACGAAACTGTGCGCCAGCAGGTCGGCCACCGCGCTGGGTGAAATACCGGCCCAGCGCAGGCGTGCCAGTGCCACGTCCAGGCTGCCTTCCTGCGTGTTGCCAGCGCGTTCATGCAGCGTGCGGCGGCGGATGTGGTGACGGTCTTCGGCAAGGTTGGCCAGATGGCTGAAGTAGGTAAAAGCGCGGATGACGCTGACGGTCTGGTCGCCCGACAGGCCCTTGAACATTTTTTTCAGCGCCTTGTCGGCCTCCTCGTTCGCGTCGCGCCTGAAAGCCACCGACAGCATCCGAGTCTGCTCGACCAGCTTGTACGCGGCGACGCCGTCCTGTTCGCGGATCACGTCGCCCAGCAGGCGGCCGAGCAAACGAATATCGTCAAGCAGCGGCTTTTCGTTTTGCTGGGTGTTTTTGCGCGCAGGCGCAGCGCTTGCGGCGCGGGTGACGCCGGTTGCAGCCGGGGCTTGGCGGCTAACTGGCGCCTGCTGTTTTGTCATGAGGCGTCCTTGTTGACAAAAAAGGCCATGCTAGCATCTGGCCCCCTAGATTTCCACAGGTTCACCGTGCCCGATGCTGTCTGCGCTCCCCGTTCTGTGACTGTCACCATCGCCACGCGTGAAAGCCGGCTGGCGCTGTGGCAGGCCGAGCATGTCAAGGCGCTGCTGGAGACCCGACTGGGCTGGTGCGTCACGCTGCTGGGCATGACCACCCAGGGCGACCAGATCCTGGACCGCTCGCTGAGCAAGGTGGGCGGAAAGGGGTTGTTTGTCAAGGAGCTGGAGGTGGCATTGGCCGAAGGTCGGGCTGACCTGGCGGTGCACTCGCTCAAGGATGTGCCGATGGACCTGCCGGACGGGTTCGTGCTGGCCTGCGTGCTGCAGCGCGAAGATCCGCGCGATGCGTTTGTGTCCAACAAATTCGAATGCCTGGCCGACCTGCCGCAGGGCGCCAGGGTCGGCACGTCCAGCCTGCGGCGTTTGGTGATGTTGCGCGCGCTACGGCCCGACCTGATGGTTGTGCCCCTACGTGGCAACCTCGACACCCGTCTGCGCAAGCTCGACGAAGGGCAATACGACGCCATCGTGCTGGCCGCCGCCGGGCTCAAGCGCCTGAAGCTTGCCAGCCGAATCCGCTGCGCCTTCGACACCGCCGACATGCTGCCCGCCGCTGGCCAGGGCGCCCTGGGCATTGAAGTGCGCGCCGACCGCGCCGACCTGCGCGCCGCGCTGACCACACTGGTGCACATGCCGACCTGGCTGGCTGTGACCGCCGAGCGCTGCGTGTCGCGTGCCATGGGCGGCAGCTGCTCAATGCCGCTGGCGGCCTTCACGGATTTCGCGGATTTCAGTGAGGCGGTGCCTAAGCCTGATGGCGCGCTGCCCCCAGCCATGCGCCTGCAAGCTGCGTGGGGCGAGCCTGTCGCCCCCGACATCGCCGCCAGTGTGCCGGCCACGCCGCTGGTGCGAGCCGATCAGACCGCACCGGTGTACGACTTCGCGTCGGCCGAAGCTTTGGGCGAAGCCGTTGCCGCTCAGCTGCGTGCAGGTGGTGCTGTCTGGTCGACCAACGAAGTAGCGCCCACGCCGCTGCTCGAACTGTCGGCTGCTGGGGTCATTGCTCTCGTCCGGCCTGCCAGACCCCTGTGAACGCACGCGTCATCGTCACCCGTCCCGCCGCTGACGCCGACGCCTGGGTCCAGCCCCTGCGCCGCGCCGGGTTCGAGGTTGACGCCCTGCCGCTGATCGACATCGTTGCGGCGCAAGCCGATGGCAGTGAAGCAGCGCGCCAGCAGGCTTGGCGGTCACTGGGCGACTACGCCGCGTGTTTTTTCGTCAGCGGCAACGCTGTCAGCTTCTTTTTTGCATCAAATCAGCCGCTAGCCCAGGTGTTTACTGCCTGTAATGCTATCAATAATGAAACATTGAGCCGACCGGTCGACCTGCCATTGGCGCTGCGTTTGTTGGCGCCCGGCCCGGGTACTGCCAGGGTGCTTAAGACAGCAGGCGTGCCCGAAGCGCAGATCGACACACCGCCAGCGACGGCTCGCCAGTTTGATTCACAGACGCTGTGGCAGCAACTGGCGCCGCGTGACTGGCGCGGTCTGCGAGTGCTGATCGTACGGGGCGATAGCCCGCCTGGGCGCCTAATGCCTGACCAAACGCCCGATGAATCGGCCGATAACAGCGGGGCTCCCGGTCGTGACTGGATCGCCCGGCAGTGGGTGAACGCCGGTGCCCTGGTTGATTTTCTGGTGGTGTACGAGCGGCGTGCTCCGCAATGGACCGCTGCGCAGCAGGCCCGCGCCCGGGCGGCCAGCGCGGACGGCTCGGTGTGGCTGTTCAGCAGCTCCGAAGCCGTGGACAACCTGCTTGGCCTGCAGGCGCTGGCCGGTACCTCCTGGCGGCGTGCCCGCGCGGTGGCCACGCATCCGCGCATTGCCGCCCGGGTGCGGGCGGCGGGCTGGGGTGTTGTCAGCACGTCACGCCCTGCGCTGGACGACATCACACGGTCGATAGAATCAACAGGCCATGAGTGATCTTTTCCCGCCCACCCCTCTTGATACGCCCGCCGCTGTGCCGGTGAAAGCGCTGGCGCGGAGCGAAAATTCGCCTGGCACCGCTGCGTTTTCTCCTACTATGCTGGCGCTGGCGGCTGGTGCTATTGCCGTGGCCGCCGTGGTCATTGCCGTGCTGCTGTGGCAAAAGCTCGACCGGATTCAGGAAGAGCTGGCGCGCCGCAGCCTGGACGCTGGCACACAGTCCACGGAGGCCCGCACGCTGGCTCGTCAGGCGCAGGAAGCCACCCGCGAGTTGTCGGTTCGGCAGGCCGTGATGGAGACTCGCATCAGCGAAGTCAGCCTGCAGCGCACCCAGCTGGAAGAGCTCATGCAGACACTGTCGCGCTCACGCGACGAAACGCTGGTGGTCGATGTGGAGTCGGCCCTCAAGCTGGCACAGCAGCAAGCCCAGCTGGCAGGCACCGCCGAGCCGCTGCTGGCCGCGCTTCGGGCTGCCGACCAGCGCATCGCCCGCGCTGCGCAGCCTCGCCTGAACCCTTTGCAGCGTGCCATCGTCCGTGACACGGAGCGCATTCAGGCTGCCCACCTCACGGATGTGCCGCTGCTGCTGGTCAAGCTCGACGAAATAAGCCGGCTGGCTGACGATTTGCCGTTAGCCAACGGCAGCAATACCGGCCAGCCGATGGCGCCAGCGGGCCCGGCTGCCGTGCCACACATATCGGGTACCACGCCCGCCGCGCCTGGGTCGACGGCAAGTGCAGATACCCTTTGGCCTGTGGTGGTCGATGTCGAGGCCTGGGCCAGGAAAGCGCTCACCACCGCTTGGGGCGAGGCCTCCAAGCTCCTGCGCGTGAGCCGCATTGATCAGCCCGAAGCCGCGCTGTTGGCGCCAGACCAAAGCTTTTTCCTGCGCGAAAACCTTAAGCTTCGCCTGCTCAATGCCCGCATGGGCCTGCTGTCACGTCAGACCGAGACAGCGCGCACTGATCTGGTTGTGGCTGGCGCGTGGATGAGCCGTTACTTCGATGGCAGTGCGCGCAAAACACAAGCGGCCACCCAGCTGCTGCAGCAGGTTCAGGGGCAGCTTAAAACCAGCGAGTTGCCGCGTCTGGATGACACCATGGCAGCGCTGGCAACCGCTGCTGCGGGTCGCTGAAGCTCCCGACATGATTCGCGCTGCGCTCTGGTTCATGGCTCTGTTCGGGGTGGCGGTTGCCAGCGCGCTGGTGGCGGGCGACAACCAGGCCGTCGTGACATTCTTCTGGCCGCCCCACCGCGTCGACATCTCTTTTAACCTGACGGTGTTGCTGCTGGTCGGGCTGTTCATGGTGCTGTATCTGGCCATGCGCGCGCTGTCCGCCGCTTTTTCGCTGCCGCTCGAAGCCCGGCGTTGGCGTGCCCAACAAAAAGAACGCGCCATGTACGGCGCACTCATGGATGCGCTGGCCCATTTGATGGCTGGCCGGTTCATTCGGGCGCGGCGCTCGGCCGAACTGGCGCTGGGGCACGAAAAAAGTCTGTCGGCGGCCAGCTTGCCGTCCGGGCACAACCTGATCGGACATTACGCCGGGCGCGCCGATCAGCTGCGAGCCCTGGCGCATCTGCTGGTGGCCGAAACTGCCCAGTCGCTGCAAAACAGGCCGCTGCGCGACGACAGCGTGCGCCTGGCCCTGGCGAGCACGTCTACCCGGCATGCCCAGGAAGTGCGTGAGGGCGTGCAGTTCCGCGCTGCGCGCTGGGCCCTGCATGACCAGGACCCGGCTGCCTCACTCGACTGGCTGAGTCAGCTGCCGCTGGGTGCAGGCAGGCGTACGCTGGCCCTGCGCATCAGGCTCAAGGCGTCGCGCCAAGCGCGGCAAATTCAGGAGGCCCTGGACACCGCGCGGCTGCTGGCCAAGCACCGCGCGTTCTCCGAAGGCGCGGCGCATAGCATCGTGCGCGGGTTGGCGCTGGAGCTGCTCAATGACGCGCATGATCCGGTGCAGCTTCAACAGGCTTGGGACCTGCTGGAGCCTGGTGAGCGCCTGATGCCCGAGCTGGCAGTGCATGCGGCCGCGCGGATGATGACGTTGCGCGGCGACGCCGCCACCAGCCGCACGTGGCTTGTCCCGGTGTGGGAGCAAATGGTGACACCGCGCTCAAGCCTGGGTGAGGCCGTGCGCACCCGGCTGGTGTCGGTGATGGAATCCGGCTTTGAGTCGCTGGACGCCGCTTGGTTGGCCCGCATCGAGGCCGCCCAGATCAACAGCCCGCGCGACGCCAACTTGCAGTACCTTGCCGGCATGGCATTTTTGAGCCGACAGCTGTGGGGCAAGGCTCGCCAGTTGCTCACCCAGTCCGTGCTGAGCCTGCAAGACACCGACCTACAGCGCAACGCCTGGCGGGCCTTGGCTGCGCTTGCCGAGCAACGCGGTGACCAGTCAGCCGCAGCCGAGGCCTACAAGCAGGCCGCGCAGGCCTAGCGTCAGACTCCGATATCGTCGGTTGGTCGCCGCCTGCTGACATGTTTCTGAATCGTTGCGCAGCCCCGGGATGGCGCCGCTGCAGGCGTCCTGCCCTATTACTCTTCGTTCAACCGTTCAACCGTTCAACCGTTCGCCCTGAGCTTGTCGAAGGGCCGTCGCCGAGCAACCAAGCATTGACAAGCTCAGCCCGAGCGGGACCTACCCTGATGGCGCCCTGACCCATAAAAAAAAAGGCCCCGAAGGGCCTTTTTTACAGTGGTGTCCGCAGCCAGTTTGGCTGCAGCGAACCTGTGACGTCAGGGCATCAATTCACATCATGCCGACGGGGTTTCAAACGGCAGGGGCAGGGTTCCTAAATCGCGTTTGGTTTCAACCAGCACCAGTGGCCCTTCGGTAGAGGCCACTGAAGCAGGGCGTTCACGTGGCACATGCACCGGCTTGACCTCAGCGGCAATCGCTGCTTTGACCTCGGCGATTTTGGCGTTGTTGGAGTTCACCCATTGCAAACCGGAGCCTTCCGCCACTGCCGCCAGATCTTGCATGGGCAGCTCGTAACTTTGCACGGTGGGCAAGGCCTTCGGCAACACACTTGAGACGGCGTTCGCCACCGCCGCCTGAGCCGCAGGTGCCACGAAGGCGGCAGCCGTCTGACGGACCGCCGGTGCTGGCGTCAAGGCCACAGGCGGTGCATCGACTGTCACTGGCGCACTGACTGCTACTGATTCAGCAGCGGTGGGTGAAGTAAACGCCTGGGCTGGCGTCTCATTTGGTTTAAAAGCAAGTACTTTTTCACCATTTTCAGTCGATTCACCGCGCTCGGCCCTGTCACCGCGTTCGCGGCGGTCACGGCCATAGCGGTCGCGACTGCGGCGTTCGCGGGGCTGGCGCTGCTCGCCGGGCTCACCCTGGGGCTGGTCGGCGCTGCTTTCCTGTTGATCAGCCGGTGCGGAGTCGCCATGCAGTGGGCTGGTGTTTGCAAATGCAGCGACTGGCGCGGCGTTACCTGCCATGCCTTGGTCTGAATGACCGGCTTGGGCAGTGACCGAAGGCTCGTCGCTGCGCTCGCTTCGGCGGTCGTTGCGGCGACCGTTGCGGTCACCGCGTTCGCGGCGGCCTTCCGGGTTGCCACCGGGGCGCTCGCCTGATGCGTCAGAGTTCATGGCAGCTGCCATGGCGGCCTGGTTGGCCAGTGCCTGGTCCTGCTCGACAGCGTCGCGTTCGACACGCTCACCGCCTCGGGCTTCTCTCGGCTCGGCGCGCTCGCGGCGGCCCCGCTCGCCACGTCCGGATTCGGTACGTGGCTCACGGGGTTCGCGTGGCTCGTGTGATTCAGGACGTTGCTGACCGTCCGGAGCACCGTCTACACGCACCTCACCACGGGCTGGATTGCGGTTGTCAGAACGGGTTTCGCCACGACTTTCACGGCCTTGGGATTCGCGGCCTTCTCCGCCGGCTCCAGCCATCGGGCGGTCTTGGCGACTGCCTTCCTGACGACCTTCGGGCCGACCGTCTGGACGCTCGCGGCGCTCATTGCGTCCTTCCGGACGACCTTCCGGGCGTTCACCACGGGCGTCCTGACGTCCGTCTGCACGGCCTTCAGGACGTCCTTCAGCGCGGCCGCGGCCACCACCACGACGGCCATCACGGCCTCCCCGGTCATTGCGTTCGCCAGTGCGTTCGCCGCCCGGGGTGATGGCTGGGCGGACATCTCTGCGATCGGCGGGCGCAGCCACCACAGGCGCCGGTGCAACAGGTGCCTCGGCCGCGCCGAACAAGCCTTTGAGCCAGGCAAAAAAGCCGGTTTCCACCGGGGTCACCGGTAGGGCGGGTGCTATAGCGACGGGTTTGGCCGCCACTGCGGGGGCAGCGACCGGGGCTTTGGCGACAGGCTCAGCCCGCGGCAACGCTTGCGGCGAAGGCGCATCAGGCAGCACACCCTTGATGACGGGCTCCTGCTTGTTGTGCTTTTCCTGGCTGCGCCGTGTGACCGTGGTCGGGTCTTCGATGTCCTCGGCCATCTTGTAGCTGGCCTCAATGCCATCCAGGCGCGGGTCGTCGTGCTTCAGGCGTTCCAGGCGGTAATTCGGCGTTTCCAGCGTTTTGTTGGGCACCAGCAGCACGTTGATGCGCTGCTTCATCTCGATCTTGCTGATTTCCGAGCGCTTTTCGTTCAGCAGGAACGACGCCACATCGACCGGCACCTGGCACAGCACGGAAGCCGTGCTGTCTTTGAGCGACTCTTCCTGGATGATGCGCAAAATCTGCAGTGCCGAGCTTTCGGTGTCGCGGATATGGCCGGAGCCCCCGCAGCGAGGGCAAGGAATCGACGCGCCTTCGCTCAGCGCAGGGCGCAGGCGCTGACGGCTCATTTCCATCAAACCGAACTTGCTGATGGTGCCAAACTGCACGCGGGCGCGGTCTTGGCGCAGCGCGTCACGCAGGCGGTTTTCCACATCGCGGCGGTTGCGCGACTCTTCCATGTCGATGAAGTCAATGACGATCAGGCCGCCCAGGTCACGCAAGCGCATCTGGCGGGCCACTTCGTCGGCGGCTTCCAGGTTGGTGCGGGTGGCGGTTTCTTCGATGTCGCCGCCCTTGATGGCGCGAGCCGAGTTGACGTCCACCGACACCAGGGCTTCAGTGTGGTCGATGACGATGGCACCGCCGGAGGGCAATTGCACGGTACGGGCATAGGCCGATTCGATCTGATGCTCGATCTGGAAGCGGGAAAACAGCGGGGCGTCGTCACGGTAGCGTTTGACGCGGTGCTCATGCTCAGGCATCACATGCGCCATGAACTGGCGAGCCTGTTCATAGACGTCGTCGGTGTCGAACAGAATGTCGCCGATGTCGCTGTTGAAGTAGTCGCGGATCGCACGAATCACGAGGCTCGATTCCTGATAAATCAAAAAGGCGCCCTTGCCGCCCTTGCCCGCGCCTTCGATGGCGGTCCAGAGTTTGATCAGGTAGTTCAGGTCCCACTGCAGCTCAGGCGCGCTGCGGCCAATGCCTGCGGTGCGCGCAATGATGCTGGAGCCCGCTGGGTATTCCAGCTGGTCCATGGCTTCTTTCAGCTCGGCCCGGTCGTCGCCTTCGATGCGGCGGCTGACGCCACCACCGCGTGGGTTGTTCGGCATCAGCACCACATAGCGGCCGGCCAGCGAGACAAACGTTGTCAGTGCCGCGCCTTTGTTGCCGCGCTCTTCTTTTTCGACCTGAACCATCAGTTCCTGGCCTTCACGGATCACGTCGCTGATGCGGGCCTGGTTGACCGGCACGCCAGGCGTGAAATAGTTACGCGAGATTTCCTTGAACGGCAAAAAACCGTGGCGGTCTTCGCCGTAATCGACAAAGCAAGCTTCCAGCGACGGCTCGACGCGGGTGACCACGGCCTTGTAGATGTTGCCCTTGCGCTGTTCGCGCCCTTCAATTTCAATTTCGTAGTCGAGGAGTTTTTGTCCGTCAACAATAGCCAGGCGGCGCTCTTCTGCCTGCGTGGCGTTGACCAGCATTCTTTTCATGGGGAGTTCCTTCGTTCTTCATCACATCACAGGCCCGAATTGGGCCAACGATGCCAAAGGCGACGCGAGGCGAACGTGGGGAATTGCCGGAGAGCTTTCGACGAGCCGCCGCGTGACTGAAAAATCAGTCACGCGGCGTGTCTGGGCGTGGGCGCGTGGATGGAGTGAGCCAGCGTTGAACGGACATTTGCTACAAAATACGTAGCGCTAAGCGCAGTGAGTACCTGGGCTACAGCTTGATTCGGGCCTGAAAGCAGGGCGCACGCGCGCTGCAGGCCGGTCAACATCAAACTGAGCAAAAGGGCTGTCACAGGGCTGTCCGTCAGAAAAAACGTGGTTCTCACCGAGATCCGCGAGGCGCCCCCGTGCTTGACGGGGGCGAATCGCTTGGGTATTCCGTTTGTGTGTTCGCAATGCGTCGACTGGTCTGTGCTGGATCGCCTTCGCGGCTGGCGGGCCTTGGGTGCATTTTGTGATGCATTGGCGGCGCGTCTCGTGGCGAGGTGTTTTCAGCACAGTGGCATCGACCTTCCAGCGGCACTGCGGATGTTGAAAACCGGGCTTTTTGAAGGGCCTGGTGCATGGGTGGATTAAAATCCAGACAAATCAACAACTTACAGCGACTCGCTAGTGAAACACATTATAGGGCTAGCGCCAGGCGCTGAAAAGCGGTCGGCCCCGCAGCATTCCGGGGCTCCCCAGCCCGTCGTCCAGGCCACTTTTGTGACTGTGGATGAAGACTACACAGGCCAGCGCCTCGACAATTTTCTGATTCGTCAGCTCAAGGGCGTACCTAAAACCCATGTCTACCGCATCATCCGCAGCGGTGAGGTGCGTGTGAACAAGGGCCGCGCCCAAGCCGACACCCGCGTTGAAGCGGGCGACGTGATTCGTTTGCCGCCCGTGCGCACCTCTGATCGTGCCGAACAGAAAGCCCACGCCATGGCGGTGGCTCAGGAGGTGATCCGCTATGGCGCCAGCTCGACCGAGGGCGGCTACGCCCCGGCGGCCGAATTTCCAATACTGTTCGAGGATGACTTTCTGCTGGCCATCGACAAGCCTGCGGGTGTGGCGGTGCATGGCGGCAGCGGCGTAAGCTTTGGCGTCATCGAGCAGCTGCGCATGGCCCGTCCTGACACGGATTTTCTGGAGCTGGTCCACCGCCTGGACCGCGAAACCAGCGGCGTCTTGCTGATCGCCAAGCGGCGCATGGCGCTCAAGCTGCTGCAAGAGCAGTTTCGGGAGCGGGAAACCGACAAAGTCTATCTGGCGCTGGTCAGCGGCGACTGGCCGGCCAACCACCGGGTGATAGACAAGGCGCTGCATAAGTACACCGATGGCAACGCAGAGCGGCGGGTGAGGGTGGTTGCCAATGAGCACCCGGACGGTTTGCGCTCGGTGACGCTGGTCAAGGTCAAGGCAGCCGTCGACGCCAGCCCCGCAGCGCTTGGTACGCCGTTCACCTTGCTGGAGGTCACCATCAAAACCGGTCGCACGCACCAGATCCGCGTGCATCTGGCCCACGAGGGCCATCCAATTGCAGGCGACGACAAATACGGCAATTTCGAGCTGAACAAGGCGCTTCACAAGCCGGTCAATGGTCGCGCGCCGCTCAAACGCATGTTTTTGCACGCCTGGAGCCTGAAATTCAAGCACCCCAAGCTGCGCAAGGTCGTGCACCTTAATGCACCACTGCCGCCGGAACTGCAGCAGTTTTTTCCGGCCAGTCAAACCGATGCCAGCCCAGAATTTATCCATGATCCCACTTGAGCCCCTTCGTCCACGCCGCTTCGATCTCATCGCGTTTGACTGGGACGGCACGCTGTACGACTCCACCCAGATCATCGTGCGCTGCATTCAGTCCGCCGTGCGTGACGTGGGCGGTACCGTCCCGACGGACGAAGCGGCTGGGTATGTGATCGGCTTGGGTCTCATGCAGGCGCTCGCGCACGCTGCCCCTGATGTGCCGAAGGAAAAATATCCGGCACTTGGCGAGCGGTATCGGCATCACTACGCTTTGCACGCTGACGACCTGAGCCTGTTCCCCGGCGTGCTGGCGCTGCTGCAGGCGCTCAAACAGCGTGGCCACGTTATCACCGTAGCCACTGGCAAGTCACGCCAGGGCCTGGACGAGACCCTGAAAAGCGTTGAGCTCAAGGGCATGTTTGACGGCTCCCGCACCGCCGACGAAACCGCTGGTAAGCCAGATGCCCGCATGCTGCACGAATTGATGACGCAGTTCGGCGTCGCGCCATCAAGGGTCTTGATGATTGGTGACACCACGCACGACTTGCAGATGGCCGTCAACGCCGGTTGTGCCAGCTTGGGCGTCAGTTATGGCGCCCACCACCCTGACGCCTTTGACGCCCTGAGCCCATTGGCAGTGCTGCACAGCGTGGGCGCGCTGCACGACTGGCTGCTGGCGAACGGTTGAAGCGGCTGAACCGTCTGGCCCATGGACACTCTGATCGCCCTATGCGCCAGCGCAGCGCTGCTCGAACGGGGCCGCGCCGTGCCGTTCGATGTGGTGTTTGCCGGGCAAACCTGCCGGGCTTTCGCCGTGCGCTTCGACACCGAGGTGCACGCCTACCTGAACCGCTGCACCCACGTCGCCATGGAACTAGACTGGAAGCCCAACCGCGTGTTTGACGCGTCGGGTCAGTGGTTGCTGTGCGCCAGCCACGGCGCGGCGTATGCGCCTGACACCGGTGCCTGCGCGGGCGGCCCGTGCCGTGGTGGCCTGGTCAAGATTGCGCTTTCAGAAAACAACGGTGTCGTTTACTGGCACTGTGCTTACAACCTGCAGCCCGCAGTGATTTGATCTCTCCGTAAACTAGGGCAATGACCGACCCGAACCGCCCAGAACCATCATTTGACCCCTCAATCGACGGCTCGTCCATAGCCAATCACCCGCCAGCCCCGGTAAATACTGCCTACAGTGCTACTGAAAAGAGAGCAATGAATTCTGACAAAAATGACCCGACCCTGGCTTCTGGCTGGGAACGCAGCACTCTCGAAAAACTGGCATTTGCCAGCCTGAACGAGCAAAAGGCAACGCGCCGCTGGAAAACTTTCGTGCGCCTGGCGTGGCTGTCATTTCTCATCACACTTGTCTGGATAGGGTTGCACCGAGGTACCCCAACGAGTGATGCGACCACGCCGCACACCGCAGTGGTCGAAATCAAAGGCGAGATCGCCGCCGGAGCCGACGCCAGCGCCGAGTTCGTGAACGCCGCGCTGCGCGCAGCGTTCGAGGACGAGGGCTCCAAGGCGGTGGTGCTGCTGATCAACTCGCCGGGTGGCAGTCCGGTGCAGGCCGGCATGATGAACGACGAAATCATCCGCCTGAAAGCCAAATACAAAAAACCGGTTTATGCCGTGGTGGAAGAAACCTGTGCTTCAGCGGCCTACTACATTGCGGTGTCGGCCGACAAAATCTTTGTCGACAAGGCCAGCATTGTGGGCAGCATCGGCGTGTTGATGGACGGCTTCGGTTTCACCGGCCTGATGGACAAACTGGGCGTTGAACGCCGCTTGCTCACCGCTGGCGAAAACAAGGGTTTTCTGGACCCATTCAGCCCGCAAACCGACAAGCAGCGCGCCTTCGCGCAGACCATGCTCAACCAGATTCATCAGCAGTTCATCGGCGTTGTGAAAGCGGGCCGCGGCGAGCGCTTGAAAGAAACCCCCGAAATGTTCAGCGGCCTGTTCTGGACCGGGCAACAAGCCATCGACCTTGGCCTGGCTGACCAGCTCGGCAGCGTCGAATTGGTCGCGCGCGACATCGTCAAGGCTGAAGAAATTATTGATTACACACGCCGCGACAACGTGGCGGAACGGTTGGCCAAAAAGTTCGGCGCAGCCATGGGTGATGGTGCTTTGCGGGCAATGAAGGCGCTGCCCGCTATGCGTTGACCCAACGCCTCTGGCGCGGCGAGTTCAGCGCCCGATGCAAAACACAGTCGGCAAGTCCAGGGGATTTGCCGACTTTTCTTTTTTCCACTGGCTGACTGTGGCGCTGCGTGACCAGCTGCCCGCCATCGTCAACCCACAGCTCAGAGCGAGCCGGGTGTTGGACTGCAGCGTCTGCAGCAAGGCTTGCAAAAACTGCGCGTTGCGGTAGGGGGTTTCAATGAAAATTTGCGTTTGTGCTGTTTTCAGGGCGAGTGATTCCAGTTCGCGAATCCGCTGTGCCCGCTCGCCGGCGTCTTGCGGCAGGTAGCCCACAAAGGCGAAGTTTTGGCCATTCAAGCCGCTGGCGGCCAGCGCCAGCATCAGCGACATCGGCCCGGTCAGCACCACCACGCGCAGCCCCAGGTCGTGCGCGGCGCGGACCACCGACGAGCCGGGGTCGGCAATGGCGGGCATCCCGGCCTCACTGACCAGGCCGATGTCATGGCCTTGCAGCGCGGCAGCTAGCAGCGGTCTTGCGTCGAATTGCCCGGTGTGATCCCCTTTCTTGTGCACCTCGCGCGGGAGCTCCTGAATCTGCAGCGCCTGCAGCGGCTGGGCCAGCGGCTGCAGCACATCGACACGTTTGAGGTAGGCGCGTGTGCTTTTGGCGTTTTCGCAAATCCAGTGTTGAAGCCGCGCAGCCACCTGCAGCGTGGCCTGCGGCATCACATCGGTCAAAGGCGCCAGTTCGGCGCAGCCGAAGTCAAGCGGGGCAGGTACCAAGTACAGAGTGCCTTTGGACTGGCCAGCGGCGCTGCGGGGCACGGTCGTGATGGGCGCTGGCAGATTCATACTGATACTTCCAGACCCGACAGCAGCGACACGCCCGCTGCGCGCAGCAGATCGCAGGTGCGTATCAGTGGCAGGCCAATCAGTGCGGTGGGGTCATCACTGTCGATAGCGGCCAGCAGGGCGATGCCCAGCCCTTCGCTTTTGGCGCTGCCTGCACAGTCGTAGGGCTGTTCGGTGCGCAGGTAGTGCTCGATGTCGGCGTCGCTGATAGTGTGCTGGTCGTGAAACTGTACCCGCACCGGGGCAAGGCTCAGTTGCTCGAAGCCGGTGGCGTGACACACCACGGCAACGGCGGTTTGAAAGACCACCGTTTGCCCGCGCATCTGGCGCAATTGCGCTACTGCGCGCTCGTGCGTTCCGGGTTTGCCCAAAGGAACTCCGTTTAGGTCGGCCACCTGGTCCGAGCCAATCACGACAGCGTCGGGGTGCAGGCGCGCCACAGCGTGGGCTTTGGCCAGCGCCAAGCGCTGGGCCAGATTGGCTGGCCGCTCGCCGCGCAGCGGGGTTTCATCGACCTCCGGGCTAACAACATCGAAGGCCACGCGCAGACGCGCCAGCAGTTCGCGCCGATAGACGGAGGTGGAGCCGAGAATCAGGCGCCGAGACGGATGAGGTGAATGTGTGGGGTTGTTTGGCGGGGCAGCAGTAAAGGTCATGGCGCGATTCTCTTACACTGGCGCGATGTCCAAAACACTTCAGGCTCACCGCGTCAACATGCTGGCGTTCGCCCAGGAAGCTGCGCCTTTCAGCGGCAACACTTTGCTACAAAAATTAGAGCGGGTCAGGCAGGAAACAACTGGGCTACCAGCGGATTTGACTGTTAATTGGCACGCGGTTGCAGAACTGCGGCCGTCCGCCAGTGGTGACGAACAGGTATGGCTGCACCTGAAGGCTGAGACGGTGCTGCCGCTGACTTGCCAGCGCTGCATGACCGCCGTCGAGGTGCCCCTGCACGTTGACCAATGGTTTCGGTTCGTCGATTCAGAGGACATCGCGATGGCTGAGGACGATGCGTCTGAAGAGGATTTGCTGGTCATGGCGCCACAGTTTGATCTGCTGGGCCTGCTGGAAGACGAGTTGTTGATGGCCATTCCGCTGGTGCCCATGCATAACGAATGCCCGCAGGCGCCCACCCTGTCGGCTGGCCAGCTGGACGCCGATGGCGCACTGGGCGACGCGCCAGCAACGCCAGGCGCGGCAGCTGCTGGCAGTGGCAAGCCCAATCCGTTCGCTGTGCTGGCCCAGCTGAAGAAAGGCAAATGAGACTAATTTCCTTGAATGCCCTGATCGGGCTATAATCTGAGGCTCTCCGCACCACTGCAATGACAACTAACGACAAGTGAAAGTTGGCCGACGTGTGCGTAATTTACCAACCCAGCGCAGATTCGCATCGCCCCGGTGCTTTCTCTGCCACCCAACAGGAGCGGAACATGGCCGTCCAGCAGAACAAAAAATCACCGTCCAAGCGCGGCATGCACCGTTCGCACAACGCGCTTACCGTGCCAGGTATCGCAGTCGAGTCCACTACAGGCGAAATTCACCTGCGTCATCACATCAGCCCGACCGGTTTCTACCGTGGTCGCAAGGTGCTGAAAACAAAATCTGAAGCCTGATCTACGCTTCAATCCAACATTCGCACCCGCAAGGCCCGCATTGATTCTGCGGGCTTTTCTTTTGGTGACGGTTGCGGACACGACGGACGCACAGAGGTCCAGAACAGCACCTCCCTTGCAGCGCACGGCGTGAGTCCATTTGGAGAACCTAGTGATGGTTTCAGTGTTTGTCTTGCAAGCGGGTAACGCGCCAGCACCGTGGGCCAGCGCGTGATCAACATCGCTGTCGATGCCATGGGAGGCGACGTGGGCCCCGCTGTCACGCTGCCGGCCAGCGTAGCGTTCCTGGACGCACATCCAGATGCCGGTCTCCTGCTTGTCGGCCTGCCCGAGACGCTGCAGACCCATCCGCTGTACGGCAAGCTCGCGGCCCACCCGCGTTGTACAGTCATCGCGGCATCGGAAGTGGTGACGATGGACGACCCCATCGAAATTGCCTTGCGACGCAAAAAAAGCTCGTCAATGCGCATCGCCATGAACCAGGTCAAGGACGGGGCGGCGCAGGCGGCGGTGTCAGCCGGCAATACCGGCGCCTTGATGGCAATTGCCCGTTATGTGCTCAAAACGATGGACGGCATTGACCGCCCGGCCATTGCTACCCAACTTCCCAATGCTGTCGGTGGTGCCACCACGGTTCTCGATCTGGGTGCCAATGTTGACTGCACCGAAGACCACCTGTTGCAATTTGCAGTCATGGGGTCAGCGCTTGTGGCGGCCATCTCGGGGAAATCAGCGCCGACTGTCGGGCTGCTCAATATCGGCGAAGAGGTCATCAAGGGCAGCGAAGTCATTAAAAAAGCGGGCGAGCTGCTGCGCTCAGCATCCCGATCAGGCGATCTCAATTTCTACGGCAATGTCGAGGGCAACGATATTTTCAAAGGCACCACGGACATCGTGGTGTGCGACGGATTCGTTGGCAATGTGGCCCTCAAGGCCAGCGAAGGCCTGGCCAGCATGATTGGCGGCTTCATCAAGGCCGAGTTCTCCCGCAATATTTTCACCAGGCTGGCGGCGGTTGTCGCCTACCCAGTCCTGTCCGCTTTTAAAAACCGGGTTGATCACCGCCGCTACAACGGGGCTGCCTTGTTGGGCCTGCGCGGCCTGGTGTTCAAAAGCCACGGGTCGGCGGATGCGCTTGCCTTTGAATGCGCGCTGACCCGCGCCTATGACGCTGCCCGTAACGACTTACTGGAACGGGTCCGTGAAAGGGTTGCGCACGCAGCCCCCCTGCTGGGGGCGTTGCAACCCGAGGCGCTTACGAGGTGCAGCATTGCGCTTGAAGCACCCTCGTTTCCTGCCGCTGACGGCGGTCCGTATCCCCAGTTGGAAGAAGCTGGGTCTTCTGCCTGAAATGCCCGTATCGGGCCATACCACCGCACCTCTTAACACCATGAGCCATTATTCCCGCATCACTGGCACAGGCAGTTATTTGCCTCCTCGCAGACTGACCAACGCCGACCTGGCCGCTGAACTGGCTGTTCAAGGTGTTGAAACATCAGACGACTGGATTGTGGAGCGCACGGGGATCCGCGCGCGTCATTTTGCAGCCCAGGACGTGTGCAGCAGCGACCTGGCGGTTGAAGCTGCCAGGCGTGCCATTGACGCCGCGCAATTGCAGGCCTCAGACATTGACCTGATCATCGTGGCCACGTCGACGCCGGACATGGTGTTTCCGTCCGTGGCCTGCATTCTTCAGCACAAGCTGGGCATTGCGGGTTGCCCGGCGTTCGACGTCCAGGCCGTATGCAGCGGCTTTGTGTATGCGTTAACCGTGGCTGATGCCATGATCAGAACAGGCACCGCCAAACGGGCGTTGGTCGTTGGCGCCGAGGTGTTCTCCCGCATCCTCGACTTTTCGGACCGGACGACTTGCGTGCTGTTTGGAGACGGCGCGGGCGCCGTGGTTCTGGAAGCGTCGAATGAACCCGGCATTCTCGCCAGCGACCTGCACGCCGATGGCAAATACGTCGATATTCTTTGTGTACCAGGTCATGTCTCTGGCGGCAAGGCGCTGGGCAATCCCCTGCTGAAAATGGACGGTCCGGCAGTGTTCAAACTGGCTGTGGGGGTGCTCGAAAGCGCGGCCCGCGCCACGCTGGCCAAGGCGAATCTGGTCGATACCGACATTGACTGGCTCATTCCCCATCAGGCCAATATCCGCATCATGCAAAGCACCGCCAAAAAGCTGAAGTTGCCGATGGACAAGCTGATCGTCACGGTGGACCAGCATGGCAACACCTCGGCGGCCTCAATTCCGCTGGCGCTGGATGTGGCGGTGCGCAGCGGAAAAGTCAAAAGGGGGGATACCGTCATGCTTGAAGGCGTGGGTGGAGGATTCACCTGGGGCGCGGTGCTGTTGACCTACTGATCTGCAGCTGATCATTGCTGTAGGTCCGATGCGATTTGCCACCCCAGAACACCATGCTTGAGCTCCGACGCAGAAGTGACATCCTGTTGCTGACATTCATGCTGCTGGCACTGGTATGCGGCGCCTGGAAGGTAGCGCTACGAAGACCCCCCTCGACTTTCGAGCCTGTCGTGCGTTCGTCGGATTCGGTTGGCCCTGAACGCAAGCCAGCTGCTGAACTGTCTCCCGACGGGCGCTTTCGCTTTGACGCCAATTTTGTGTCGGCTGCGCCCGGACAAGCGGTGCACGCCGCCACGATGGTGGAACTGGCCAACGGCAACCTGCGCGCGGTGTGGTTTTCGGGCTCCCGCGAAGGCGCGGGTGATGTCACGATTCAAACCGCTGTGATGGACATACAAACACAACGTTGGGGCCAGGAATCGACGTTGTTTGGCCGGCACGAGCTTCAGCAGGGCCTGATGCGCTACGTCAAAAAGCTTGGCAACCCCGTCATTGGTCGAGCGCCCGATGGCACTCTTATGTTGTGGATGGTCAATGTTTCTTTGGGGGGTTGGGCCGGCAGCGCCATTTCGTATGCTCGCTCGCATGACGAAGGGCGCACCTGGAGCGCACCGCAGCGGCTGGTGACATCGCCTTTTTTGAATATCAGTACCCTTGTCAAGTCCGGCCCCGTCGGTCTGGCAGATGGCGGCATGTCGCTGCCGGTTTATCACGAGTTTTTCACCAAATTTGCTGAAGTTCTGCAGCTTGACGCCACAGGTCAGCTTGTCGACAAAGTGCGTATTCCTGGCAGCCGCACCAGCTTGCAGCCGGTGGTGTTGGTGTCCAGCGCATTCGACGCTCAGATGTACATGCGCTCCGGCACCGCAACCGCGTTGATCCAGTCCGCGACATCGGATGGCGGCGCAAGCTGGACCACCAGCCAGGACAGTACCTGGCCGAATCCGGATGCGGCAGTTGCCGGCGTTGTCACGCGGGCGGGCAGGGGAGTGCCATTGCAATGGCTGGCCCTGAACCCGACGATCAACAACAGGGAGCAACTGGCCTTGATCGCCACCCGCATGGGGGCAAGCTTTGAGCATGCAGAGCCCTGGATGGTCGAAATGTCCCGGTCACCGGATGCGCGTCTGTCACTGCCGGCTTATGAACGGTTGCTCAGTGACGAACTGAAGCAGCGGGGGGCCTCCGCAGAGCAGGCGCAGGCCTATGTGCTCAGTGCGCGCCGTCAGTTATGCGGCAACACCCAGTGCGCCCAAGAGTTTTCCTATCCCTTCCTGCTGCAGACCCGTGATGGTGATCTGCACCTCATCTACACGTGGCACCGCACGCGCATCAAGCACATTCGTCTGGATCCTCTCCAAATGCGCGTAACGGCTGGGGTCAAACCGTGATGCGCTTGACGGATTTCGTGGCTCTTTTAGGCCTGGATCTGATGGTGTGCGCCATCTTGGTGGGCCTTGTTTCTCGGCTGTTCCCTGCGGTGCTGAAAGCCGCTGCGCCGGGTGAGTCTGTCAACCGCCGGGCTGTTGGGTTTGCAGGGTTCGCGCTGATTTTCCTTTGGGTGCCAGCCGGGCCATCGATGTTGCCGCTGTTGGCATATGCGCGCGGCATCGTCTCAGACCTGAGCATCACCTCGGTGATTCTGGTGTGCCTCGAGCTGCGGCAGCACTTCTGGCCTCGGCTGGACACTTTGCCGCGTGAGCGCTTGTGGCTCGGTGTTGCCGTCGTGCTGGCCGTTGGCGTGCTGTATCCCACAGCGCTGGGCTGGGGGGATTGGGACGTCTACCGGTTGGGCTGGGGTTCGCCTCATTTTTTTGCGGTATGTGTCATCACCGCGCTTGTTGCCTTGTCCGCCAGGTTGCAGTTGGTGCCGTTTGTCATTGCTGCCGGCGTGCTGGCTTGGGCTGCTGGGTTGCTTGAATCCAGCAATCTATGGGATTACCTGTTAGACCCGTGGGTGGTGGTGTGGTCCGGTTGGCACCTGCTTGCAGCGGCGGCAATGGCGGTGCGATGGCGCTTGGCGCATAAATAGCCGAGTCAGGTGCTGCGCGCCGACTTGCATAGAATGCGCGGCGGCGCCCTAACAGGCGAATCAATTTGTGACAGCAGGAGAGAAAAGTTTGAAGTCATTTGCATTTGTTTTTCCGGGGCAGGGCTCCCAGTTTGTCGGCATGCTGGATGCTTGGGGAGATCACCCGGTCATTGCCGAGACATTGGCTGAAGCCTCAGGCGCATTGGGTGAGGATTTGGCGCTGTTAATCAGGGAAGGCCCGAAAGAAGCGCTTGCACTCACCACGAATACGCAGCCCGTGATGCTTACGGCGGGTGTTGCGGTTTACCGCGCCTGGATGGAAGAAATCGGATGGGCGCCAGCCGCAGTTGCCGGGCATTCGCTGGGCGAATACGCTGCATTGGTGGCTGCTGGCGCGATGTCGTTGACCGATGCCGTGCCCTTGGTGCGTTTTCGGGCGCAGGCTATGCAGGAGGCGGTGCCCGTAGATACGGGTGCGATGGCCGCAATCATGGGAATGGCAGCCGCCGATGTAATTGCGGGTTGCGCGCAAGCCAGCAGCAGCCTGGCCAGTTCAGGTGAAGTGGCCGAGGCGGTGAATTTCAACGACCCTGCCCAAACAGTGATCGCCGGTAGCAAGGCTGCTGTGGACAGAGCCTGCGAAATTCTGAAGGCCAACGGGGCTAAGCGCACCATCCTTCTCGCGGTGTCAGCGCCGTTTCATTCAAGCCTGATGAAGCCAGCAGCCGAGCATCTGCGTGAGAGACTGCGTGAGGTCAAGCTCACAACGCCGAAAATCCCGCTGGTAAACAATGCCGATGTACTGGTCGAGACCGACGTGGAACGGATTCGAGATGCTCTGTACCGCCAGGCTTTTGGTCCGGTTCGCTGGGTCGAGTGTGTACTGGCCCTTAAGCAATTTGGTCTGTCCACGGTGGTTGAATGTGGGCCTGGCAAAGTTCTGGCGGGCTTGGTGAGAAGGATCGATGCAGACATGACGGGTATCTCCCTGGCCGACCCGACCTCACTGGCGACTTTGAAGGAATCGTTGGCATGAATGACATTAAATTTGCAGGACAAGTGGCGCTGGTCACAGGCGCGTCGCGCGGCATTGGTGCTGCCATTGCTTTGGAGCTTGCCCGACAGGGTCTTATGGTGGCTGGCACAGCCACCAGCGACGACGGCGCAATCAAGATCGACCAGGCCCTCGCTTCGTATCCGGGCTGCAAGGGTTACACATTGAACGTTAATGACGGTGTAGCAGCCGAGCCGCTGATTGACACCATCGTTGGCGCGCACGGCGGTTTGCATGTGCTGGTCAACAACGCAGGTATCACCCGTGACATGCTCGCCATGCGGCTGAAAGACGATGACTGGGATGCTGTGATCAACACCAATCTAAAAGCTGTTTTCCGAATGAGTCGCGCGGTGATGCGAACTATGATGAAGCAGCGCTACGGCCGCATCATCAACATCACGTCGGTGGTCGGGGCATCGGGCAACGCTGGCCAAGCCAATTACGCCGCCGCCAAAGCGGGCGTGGCCGGCATGACGCGAGCGCTGGCACGGGAGTTGGGGTCGCGCAATATCACGGTTAATTGCATCGCACCTGGGTTTATCGAAACGGACATGACAGCCAGCCTGCCGGAGGCACAGCAAAAAGCGCTGCTGGGGCAAATTCCTCTGGGACACCTGGGCAAACCACAAGACATTGCGCATGCTGTCGCTTTTGTGGCCAGCCCCCATGCGGGCTACATCACTGGTCAGGAAATTCACGTCAACGGCGGCATGTACATGTAGTTGGCCGCCTGAGGCAGAACGCCACGCGCAGACGGTAGGCTGTGATGTTTGCGTTTTCACAAAAACCACCCGCATGGGGTGGTACAAGTTTGAAATACGAAGCCGGGATTTGCCCGACCGGCTCGGCCCGAAGGGAGTAATCTCTTACGCGGTAAAATCAGGGCTTAATTTACAACCCTCAGAGGGAACTATGAGCGATATCGAAGCACGTGTTAAGAAAATCATTGCCGAACAACTTGGCGTTGAAGAAGGTCAAGTCACCAGCGAAAAGGCTTTCGTAGCTGATTTGGGCGCTGATTCGCTTGATACGGTTGAGTTGGTCATGGCGCTCGAAGATGAATTTGGCATCGAAATCCCCGATGAAGATGCCGAGAAAATCACAACGGTGCAAAACGCCATCGACTACGCCAATACCCACCAAAAGGCCTGAGCGTCTTTTCGTGAGGCCATGGATGTCGGGCCTGAAGTCTGACATCAGGTGTTAAACGCCATCAAACCTGGAAAGCAGCCTTGCGTCTTTTCAGGTTTTTTTTCAGGATGAATGAATGAGCCGTCGTCGTGTTGTTGTGACTGGTCTGGGTTGCGTGAGTCCTGTGGGAAACACGGTAGAGCAATCCTGGGCCAACCTGATTGCTGGAAACTCGGGAATTGATCTGATCACACGGTTCGATGCCTCCGGTTTTGCCTGCAAATTTGCGGGTGAGGCCAAGGGGTTTGACATCACCGCCTACATTCCCGAGAAGGAAGCGCGCCACATGGACCGCTTCATTCACCTCGGGCTGGCGGCTGCATGCCAGGCCGTGGCCGACAGCGGGTTGCCGACGGGCGACGCGCTAACGCACGACATGGCTACTCGCATTGGCTGCAACATTGGCTCCGGCATTGGCGGCTTGCCGATGATCGAGCGGACCCATGAAGAGTTGACGAATCGCGGCCCACGCCGTATTTCGCCGTTCTTTGTACCGGCGTCCATCATCAACATGATTTCCGGGCACGTGTCGATCAAGTTTGGCTTCAAGGGGCCGAACATCGCGGTGGTGACGGCTTGCACAACGGGGCTGCATGCCATTGGCTTGTCAGCGCGCATGATTGAATATGGCGACTGCGACGTGATGATTGCCGGGGGTGCCGAGGCTACGGTGTCGCCTCTCGGCGTCGGGGGATTCGCTGCAGCGCGCGCACTGTCAACGCGCAACGACGACCCCAAAACGGCATCACGCCCGTGGGACAAAGACCGCGATGGTTTTGTGCTGGGAGAGGGCGGTGGCGTCCTGGTGCTTGAAGAGTACGAGCACGCCAAGGCGAGGGGCGCACGAATCTATGCCGAGCTTGCAGGTTTTGGCATGAGCGCCGACGCTTATCACATGACCGCGCCTGACATTGACGGGCCCTCCAGGTCCATGAAGATGGCGCTTCGCAACGCCGGGGTCAACACCGATGAAGTCGGGTATCTGAACGCCCATGGAACCTCAACGCCTTTGGGTGACCTCAACGAAACCAATGCCATCAAGACCGCGTTTGGCGATCACGCCAAGAAACTGGTGGTGGGGTCAACCAAGTCGATGACCGGGCATTTGTTAGGGGGAGCCGGCGGAATCGAGTCAGTTTTTACTGTGCTGGCGTTGCACTACCAGAAGATCCCACCCACCATCAATATTTTCAATCAAGACTCGGCTTGCGATCTTGACTACTGCGCCAATACGGCGCGCGACGTGAAGCTGACAGTGGCCGTGAAAAACAACTTTGGCTTTGGAGGCACGAATGGCTCCCTGGTTTTCAAGCGGATCTAAGCGGCATATGCGCCATATGCGCCAACCTGTGTGGCTGACCCGTGACGACTTTTTCGCCCTTTGATTTGACGGCACAGCTTTTTGTCAAAACATAACGCGCCCCCCGTGGTGTATCCGGTGCATCGCTCTGGCGCGCTCATCGGTTTGACGGCGCTGGTATGGGTTGCGGGTGCTGCGGCCCTGATCGTCTGGTTTTACAGCACTGGCGCACGCGTTGACGTGATGCATTCGCGGGTCTGGCTGATGGCGGCCGCCGTGCTGGCTGCTTCGGCGGGTGTGGTGTCGTTCTGGAGCACCTGCGAGCGCGGTCAGCTCATATGGGATGGGGAGCTTTGGCATGAGGCGCTGGTAACACCTTCGAAGCGCGTGCGGTGGTCCAGTCGCCTGCCTTCGGCAGCTGCATTGAATGATGACGATCTTCAGGTTCAGGTGGTTGTGGACGCGCAACTGGTAATGCTGCTTTGTCTGACGCGTGCGCAACAGGCGTCCCGATGGGTGTGGGTCGAACGCATGGCTCAACCCGAGCGGTGGCTGGACCTCAGGCGAGCGGTGCATTCGCCTGGCAGGCGCTCGCAACGCCCGGGTGATGCCGGCGCTTTGACTGCATCGACGCCGGAGGCCCACTCGCAGTGACAAACGACGTTCCGGGTCTGAAAAGTACCGAGTCCAGCGATATTGACGCCCTGCTGGTCAAACGTTGTGTCGCCGGCGATCACAAGGCGTTCGAGTTGCTGGTGGTCAAGTACGAACGACGAATTCAGCGCCTGATTGGCCGCATGGTGCGTGATGTGGATTTGGTGGAAGATATCGCCCAAGAGACATTTATCCGGGCTTATCGTGCTTTGGCGCAGTTCCGAGGCGACGCACAGTTCTACACCTGGCTTTATCGTATTGCTGTCAACACCGCTAAAAAAGCATTGATGGACATGAAGCGCAATCCAACGGTTTCGGAAAATGCCTTCAAATTGTCTGACGATGATGAAACTTCTCCGCTTGAAAACGAACTAACGAGTCCTGAGACGCCTGATGCAGTGTTGGCAAGTAAGGAAATCGCGGAAATGGTCAATATGGCTATGGAAGCGTTGCCCGAGGAACTCCGACAAGCCATCACCTTGCGTGAAATTGAGGGTTTGAGTTACGAAGAAATATCGGAAGCCATGAGTTGCCCTATTGGCACGGTGAGGTCCCGAATTTTCCGGGCCCGAGAGGCCATTTCGCAGCGAATCAAGCCGCTGCTGGAAAACCAGACAGGCAAGCGTTGGTGAGCGGTGGAGCGGTGATGTGCCGTGGCGTTAACGTGGCGTGTGAGGCTCGCGTCACCCACGCGCCGATGCTTGCAGTCGAGCAGAGCACCAGCGCGGCCAGAATTTTTGAGCGATCGACCCGGCTGGGCGACATTGTTACTTTGGCACATATCTGAACTTCATCATCATGACCTCGTCCACACCTAATTGCGAACTCATCTCGGCCCTGGCAGACAGCCAACTCTCAGGCGATTTGTTGGACGAAGCCTTTCGTCTGTTGGCATCTGACGATGTCGCGCTTGCGTCCTGGCGCGATGTTCACGTCATTGGAGACGCGCTGCGTGCTCCAGCTTCAACACCAGGCGGCGCCGCGTTCGAAATCGCAGATTCGACATTTCTGCAGCGGTTCAATCAACGGCTTGCCGCGTCCCAGCAACAGAGCGCTGAGGGGGCGATGGAATTGGCGGGGCTGGTGCCTGCACCCCAGCGTGAGGTGGTGGGTCATGTTGCCGTATCGGCCAACGACCGTTGGTTTGGCTGGAAGCTGGCTGTGGGCTTTGCCACGCTTGCGGCTGTGTCTACGACGGTCTGGATGGTAATCGTCTCCCAGGGTGTTGCAACGCCCGTACAGATGGGGCAGCAGTCGACGCCATCGCGACTTCTGGTAGCGTCACCACAAGGAGTCATCGTGCGCGATGCACGTTTGAACGAGTTGCTAGCAGCCCATAAACAGCTCGGTGCGGGGTCGGCGCTTCAGGCGTCGTCAGGATTTCTTCAAAGCGCTGCGTTTGAAACAACGCCAGCGAACGACCGTTGAGCCATTTTTTCACCCCATCAGTCTTCATGGCGTTGTTTTTTATACGAAAAAGGCATCTAGCCCTGACATTTATTGCCTATGCTGCTATTTATTCAATAGCGACTCAGGCGCAGACCAAGCCCATACCCGCACCGGCGTCATCGGCCACGCTGTCTGAAGCTCGGGACACCAAAACCATCAACGATTGGTTGATGCGTATGCACGAAGCGGCCCGTAAGCGGGCTTACGTCGGGACCTTTGTTGTGTTGTCGGGCGGTGCGATGTCCAGTGCCAAGATTTGGCATGTGTGCGAGGGTGACCAGCAAATTGAGCGCGTGGACACGCTTTCCGGCGCGCCACGCTCAACCTATCGGCATAACAGTGATGTCGTCACCTTTATGCCGGACCAGAAAGTCGTCCGCAAGGCCAAACGCGAAGCCTTGGGTCTGTTTCCTCAGTTTTTTGAATCAAGTGACAGCAAGATTGCCGACTTTTATTCGGCGCGCCTCGGCGGCGTCGAACGCATTGCGGGTGTCGATGCCGATCTGGTCACTCTGGTGCCCAAGGATTCATTGCGGTTTGGCTACCGCGTCTGGACGGAACGCTCCCAAGGGTTGGTCGTCAAGCTGCAGACGTTGGACGTGGATGGCGAGGTGCTTGAACAGGCCGCTTTTTCAGAACTTCAGCTTGATTCCCCGTTGAAGATGGACCGTTTGATGCAAATGATGGGTAAGGTGGACGGCTACCGCGTCGAGCAGTCGAGAATGGTGAAAACCACTGCGGTTGCGCAAGGCTGGCGCCTCAAGCTTCCTGTGGCGGGATTCAAGCCCGTCAGTTTCTATAAGAGAGCCGTGCAAAAAACGGGTGGTGTTGTGGCTGCTGGCGCTCTAGCTGAGCCGTTGCAGTGGATTTTTTCGGACGGGCTTGCCTCAGTGTCCATTTTTGTCGAGCCCGCAGACATCCAACACCTCGAAAGCGACGCGACCTTGTCGATGGGCGCTACCCAGACCCTGAAGCGTCAGAAGGGCAACCATGCCCTCACCGTGATGGGCGAGGTGCCGATTGCCACACTGCGCCTGTTCGCGAACGGGTTGGAGCGAAGCCCTTGACAAAATAAGTCAAAGCCACGACGTTATGGTGTCCCTGGCAGCCCTCGATGTACTGGTGCTCCCCACATCACAATTTATCGTTACCAAGGTGGAACATGTTGAAACTGAAGCGAATTTCATTGCAGAACATTCTTTTGGCGGGTTTTGTTGCGATGACAACAGCCTCTGCGGTGGTGCCCGCCACCGATGTATGGGCGCAAACGCGCACGCTGCCTGACTTTACTGATCTCGTCGATCAGGTCGGTCCGTCCGTGGTCAACATTCGCACGGTTGAGCGAGCCAAGGCGGCAGCACAAGCTGGTCCAGACGAGCAGATGCTGGAGTTTTTCAAGCGCTTCGGTATCCCAGTGCCGCCCAACATGCCGCGCTCGCCGCGCCCCGAGCGCAACCAGCCTGACGCCGACGATGAGCAGCCACGCGGTGTGGGTTCAGGCTTCATTTTGACCACCGATGGTTTTGTTATGACTAACGCCCACGTGGTCGAGGGTGCCGACGAGGTCATTGTGACGTTGACCGACAAGCGGGAATTCAAGGCCAAGATCATTGGGGCCGACAAGCGCAGTGATGTCGCCGTTGTGAAAATTGAAGCCACTGCACTGCCAGCCGTCAAGCTAGGCGACGTTAGCCGTTTGAGGGTAGGTGAATGGGTGATGGCAATTGGGTCGCCCTTCGGTTTGGAAAACACCGTGACTGCTGGCATCGTGAGTGCCAAGCAGCGCGACACTGGTGACTATCTTCCCTTCATCCAAACCGATGTGGCAATCAACCCTGGCAATTCGGGCGGCCCGCTGATCAACATGCGCGGCGAGGTGGTCGGCATCAACAGCCAGATTTACTCGCGCTCTGGCGGCTTCCAGGGGATTTCCTTCGCGATTCCCATGGACGAAGCGGCACGCGTGGCCGACCAGTTGCGCGCCACCGGCAAAGTCACCCGTGGACGCATCGGCGTGCAAATCGACCAGGTCAGCAAAGAGGTTGCTGAGTCCATCGGCCTTGGCAAAACGCAGGGTGCCTTGGTTCGTGGCGTGGAGTCGGGTGCGCCCGCAGAAAAGGCTGGCATTGAGGCGGGCGACATCATCGTCAAGTTCGATGGCAAGCCGATCGAAAAACCCAGCGATTTACCGCGTCTTGTTGGCAACGTGAAGCCAGGCACCAAGGCAGTTGTCACGGTGTTCCGGCGCGGCTCGACGAAGGATCTGACGGTTGTTATCGCTGAAATCGAGCCCGAAAAGCCAGCGCGCAAGGCCTCTGCAGCGGAACCCAAATCCAAGGCACCGGCACAGGTTCAGGTGTTTGGCCTGGCTCTCAGCGACGTTACGGACGCCCAGAAAAAAGAACTCAAAATTAAAGGCGGTGCCAAAGTGGACGCTGTCGACGGCGCCAGCACCCGCGCTGGTTTGAGAGAAGGTGACGTCATCGTGGCGATTGCCAATATCGAGGTGACCAGCGTGAAGGAGTTCGAGGTCGCTGCTGCCAAGGTGGATAAAACGAAAGCCATCAATTTGCTGTTTCGGCGCGGAGAATTGGCGCAATTCGCGATTATTCGGCCTGTCCGCTGAGTCTTGCGAGCTGTTCGCGCTGACCGATGCGAATTGCTCTTTCAACGCTGTTCGCCTGTTCAGCAGACGGCGTGAACGCCGCCGGATCTTCGTCAGGTCGGAACATAGGGTTGTGCATAAGATGTGGACAAACTGAAATCCGTCAACTTTGGCGGCGCTTTGTCCAATTCCCACTTGTTTTGGCGTCTGCGCTTTTTGCCTACAATGACATTCCAACTATCGCAGTTGCCATAAGATTGTTGGTTCAGGGCGCGTCTTTGTGTGACGCGCCTTTTTTTTATGCACAGCGCGACTCCTCACCGCAGGAGCACTGGCGTTGTTGCAGCATTCCACGTTAGAGCAATCAGTTAGGCGTTTTTGTTGATGAATCACATCAGAAATTTTTCCATC
>JANLUZ010000201.1:0-9138 GCA_031363755.1 Polaromonas sp. | reverse complement strand
CTGACGCTGGCGGCGCCGCGCGCGTCTGGCACGCTGGAGTCGCACTATGCGCCGAACGCCAACGTGCGCTTGATGGACGCCAAAGCGATTCAAACCGCGCTGGAGGTGCTGGGCGCCGACGCCGCCCACATTGCCGTGTATGCCCGCAGCATCGTGCGCATCCGTTCGGAGCGGGTACTGTTTCGCCGCATGCCCGACGACGCGCTGGCCACCGCGCAGCAGCTGTTTGCGGTGCTGCGCGACTTTGACGCGCAGGGCGTGAAATTGATCTGGATCGAAAACCCGCCGCAGACGCCCGAGTGGGACGGCGTGCGTGACCGGCTGGGGCGCGCGGCGGCTTGATACCGTGCGCATTCTGCGATCCGACACCAGAAACGAAAAAAGGGCAACACCACGTGATGTTGCCCTTTGAATCTGGAGCGGGAAAAGAGGCTCGAACTCTCGACCTCAACCTTGGCAAGGTTGCGCTCTACCAACTGAGCTATTCCCGCAAATTACGAAGCCAAAGTATAGGCGCAATCTGACCGATTTCGGCCAGCGGCTGAAAAAGTTCTGACAAACTCCATGCGACGCACCCCGAAGTCGTGCACGGGCCAACGGCGAGCGTTCAGGCGCCGCAGCTGCTTACCTCCTAAATTCGGTCATCGACATTTATCCCGATGTGTGCACCCGCTCGGGGTCGCGCGCCAGCCTCGGCCGGCACGCGGACGCGGTGCGGGCCAGGCGGTCGCCGTCCGTGCTCACGTGTCTACAACGCTATTTAATCAATAGCTGCTCAAGCAGTAAAAACATGGGCAAGAGGCCTATTTGGCTTGAAAATAGGTGGCTATCAGGGTTTCCTACTTGTCATGACTTCAAACCAACGGACCTTCCCCATGCATTTGCACGACCCCGCTCACGCTTTTGTCCCCTACCCCGATGTGCCCGTGCCCAGTGCGCCCACCGGCCCGCTGTGTGACCTGCGCTTCGCGGTCAAAGACCTGTTTGACGTGGCTGGCTACCCCACGGGCGGCGGCAGCCCCATTGTGCTGGCGATGTCTGGCATCAAAACTCGCAGCGCCCCCACGGTGCAAAAGCTGCTCGACGCCGGGGCGCGTTTTGTCGGCAAAACCGTGACCGACGAACTCGCGTTTTCGATGAACGGCAACAACGCCCACTTCGGTGCCCCCATCAACGGCGCGGCCCCAGAGCGCATCACCGGCGGCTCGTCGTCCGGCTCGGCCTCGGCTGTGTCCTGGGGCCTGTGTGACGTCGCCCTCGGCACCGACACCGGCGGCTCCGTTCGCGCCCCGGCCAACCACTGCGGCCTGTACGGCCTGCGCCCCACGCACGGGCGCATCAGCCTGGAGGGCGCATTGGATTTGTCCCCCAGCCTGGACACCTGTGGCTGGTTCGCCCGGGACGTGGGCACCTTTGTGCGCGTGGGCCAGGTGCTGCTCGGCGAAGACGCCACGCCGCTGCCCGCCGCCCCGCGCCTGCTCTGGCCCGAAGACGTCTGGGCGATGGTCGACGCACCCGCCCGCCAGGCCCTGCAAAGCGCCATTGACCGGGTGCAGGCGGTGTTTGGTAGCGCCGCCCCGGTCACGACCGTGCGTGACTCTTGGGACGCGATGTACTGGAACTTCCGCTATGTGCAGTCGCGGGAGGCCTGGCTGACCGACGGCCCGCTGATCGAACGCTACGCCCCACCCTTGGGCCCCGGCGTAGCTGAGCGCTTCGCCTGGTCCAAGGCTGTGACCGACGAGCAGGTCAACACGGCTAGAGCCTTCCGCGCCGGTTTCGCCGCCCAGCTGGCGGACCTGCTGGGCCACGACGGCGTGCTGCTCATGCCCACCATGCCCGACATCGCCCCGCTGCGCGCGTCTCCCGACGCCAGCCTGGAGGACTTGCGCAACCGCGCCATTCGTATGCTCTGCATCGCCGGCCACGCCGGGGTGCCCCAGCTCAGCATGCCCCTGGCCAGCAAAGACGGCGCACCGCTGGGCTTGTCGCTGCTGGGGCCGAAAGGGAGTGACGCGTCGCTGCTGGCGATGGCGGCTCGGGTGGCTGGGGTCGCTTGAAGAATGCTACTTTATTGATAGCTGTCTGGGCAATAAACGCGTGGGCCATGGGCTGATTTGGCTTGAAACTTTGTCATTCCAAACCCGCCCAATGACTTACCCCCTTTCCCGCGTACAGGCGCGGGAACTGAAAGGACATCTTTGTGGCGACCTTGGAAGTGACGAAAGCCGGCGTTTTTTGACCGTTTGGTCGCTATCGGTGGCATGTCCAACCCCGCCGCCGCCCATTTAAAACATCGTATTGCTGTTCTTCGCCGTCTCAGGCACCGGCTAAATCACGTCGCAGCGTGCCACGATCTTGCCGTTTTCCACCCGAAAAAAATATCCACGATGGCGCTGCCTGGGTCTTCGCGCGACAGCTTGCGGTGGACATACACCATGACCAGGTCGCCGTCAGCCACCGCGCGTTTGATGCTGACGCTGCGCTGGGCAAATGTACCCTTGAGGAACTTGATAAACCTCATCAGCGCGGCCTCGCCGTCGGGCACGTTCGGGTTGTGCTGGGTGGATGTCGGCCCCAAGTAC
Source organism: Polaromonas sp. (assembly GCA_031363755.1). Taxonomy (GTDB): domain Bacteria; phylum Pseudomonadota; class Gammaproteobacteria; order Burkholderiales; family Burkholderiaceae_C; genus Polaromonas. Next base: position 6,553 of record JANLUZ010000201.1, on the reverse strand, counting down.
TGGCGCGCAGCCTCGCCGTCCAGCTAGATGAGTGCCGCGTCGCAGCAGGCCAGCGCGGTCTTTTTGTTCGCTGCCGCGAGCGTGACAGCCGCATGGACCTACGTGGCGCTGCACCGCACCGTGATGACGGCCAGACGGCGTAGAAGCGGGCGCTTGAGCATGCAGGGCACCTTTGGATCTGGGCGAGTTGAAGGGGTTAACAGGGGATGAACGCAGCGAGGTGGATATCAACGAATGGTGATTCAAAACAACACCAGCCGCAAATCAATCTTGTCCACCCCGTCCCTGAACCCCGCGCGCCAGTGCGCCACGATGTCAAAGCCGTGTTTGACATAAAACGGCGTGACCTGAATCGTGGTGTCGATGATCAAGTATTTGGTCGGCTGGCCGTGCGCCTTAAGGTGGGCAATGCGGTGCTGCAGCAGCTGTGACCCCAAGCCCTGGCCGTGCCACTGCGCGTGGATATGCCCGAACACGAGCACCGCGTGGTTGTAGGTGCTGGAAACCTCATACCCGCCAAAGCCTATGACCTGGCCGTCACACACCACCACAAAGTTCGGCCCGTCCGGCTCATCCAGCGCACTGACGAACCAGTCTTCGTCTTGCGCGCTGAAAAAGGCGGGCACGTTGGAACGAAAGCTGGCCAGAGCGGCGTCGCGGTCAGAGGGGGCGTAGTCGCGGATGTGGGGCGTGGTCATCGGTGGGCTGTCAGATTGTTCGGGTGGCGATGGGGGTGGTACTGGCATGAGCCTACTGCACATCCGGCCAGGCGCTTGGTGGTGGTTAGGACGATCAGTGGGTATCGGCGCAAGGCTCGAGGGCAGTGCCGTAAGCGGCAATAGCCGTCCGCCGTCAGGGGTGCAGGCGACAAGGTCGTGCGGTGGGCATCTGGTACGCGGTAACCGGTTGTGCAGCGCTATCGAATTAGCGGCGAGGGGAGCTTGATTTGTGCTAGCCAATGGGCCGCTTTTCCACATTTAAAACGCTGCCTTGTTTTTGGGCAATCGAGCTGCAGGCCGCGCCAGGCCGTGCTTTTGAAGCGTTGTACGAGCGTCATCAACAAACTTGTCCACAGCCGGCAGGGATAACTCCGGGTGCTGTGGACAGTTGCGTGCTCAGCGCATTTTGCATACCAGTTTATTTGTCGAATTTGACGCGCAGAATTTATTTTTCAGCGCTTTTTGAGGTGCTTTTGCGCGCCAAAAAGCGTGCGCTTAAAAATGAGGCATGGCCCACTGAACCCGCGCCAAATGGTGCTTTGGCGGGCTTGTCATGGGCTCATCAACAACGTTGTCCACATTGCGCAGGGATAACCCTAAAGCCCGTTGTCGAACGCAAAAGCAGGGGTGATGGTGGCGGGCCCGACCGCTTTGGGCTGGCGTTCTAAACTTCGGCGCATGTCCAAAATTCCAGACTGGCTGCAAGCCGCACGCGACCACTGGCAGTGGCGCGGCCACGCGCGCCCACCGTTTGCCGTGGTGCCCCAGCCCGGGCAAACCTCGGTGTGGGACTTTCCGCGCCCGCCGCACACCGTGCACGACACGCGGGAGGTGGTCATCCGCTGGGGTGACACCGAGGTCGCGCGGACCCGGCAAGCCGTGCTGGTGCTGGAAACCGCGCACCCGCCGAGCTTTTACCTGCCGTGGGCGGATGTGGTGCAGGCGTTGCTGGTGGCCGCACCCGGAGGCTCGACCTGTGAATGGAAAGGCCCGGCGCGGTACTGGTCGTTGGTGGATGGCGCACGCACCCTGCCAGGCGTGGCCTGGAGCTACCCAAAGCCCATGGCCGGGGCAGAGGCACTGGCCGACTGCGTGGCCTTTTACCCGGCAGCGCTGGACTGCACCGTGGACGGCGCGCGGGTGCTGCCGCAACCCGGCGGGTTTTATGGCGGCTGGATCTCGCCCGAGCTGGTCGGCCCGTTCAAGGGTGGGCCGGGCAGCGCGGGCTGGTGACGCGTTGCAATCGGTCAGCGCGGCCGGTACATCTTGAACAGCTGCTCCCGCCCCACCGTGAAGTAGTCGGCCGGCCCGCCGCCGCGCAAGATGTGCCCAGCGTTGGCAGTGTCGTACACGCCATCCTTGAGCAGCGCGTGCGCGATGTGAACGGCGACCACTTCGCCCAACACCAGCCAGCTGGGCACCTGCGTGCCATCGGCCGCTTGCAACTGCACGATTTGTGTCACCCGGCATTCAAACGACACCGGGCTTTCAAGCACGCGCGGCACGGCGATGACGCGGGAGGGCGTGGGGGTCAGCCCGGCCAGCTCGAACTCGCTGGTGCCCAGCGGTACGGGCGCGCAGGTCTGGTTCATCTGCTCAGCCAGCGGGCGGGTCGCCAGATTCCAGGCAAATTCGCCGGTGGCGCGCACGTTTTTCACCGTGTCTTTGTCGCCCACACTCGAAAAGCCGACGATAGGCGGGATGTAGTTGAAGGCGTTGAAAAAGCTGTAAGGCGCCAGGTTCAGCGCGCCCGCCGCGTTGTGCGATGAGATCCAGCCGATGGGGCGCGGCCCAACGATGGCGTTGAACGGGTCGTGCGGCAGGCCGTGGCCGTTTTTGGGCTCGTAGAAATGGGTGCCGGGGATACCGGGCGTGGCGGGGGTGGCTGGTGCAGTGGACATATGCGGGTCAACAGTGGTGGAACAACGAAACCACCACGATACCTGCAACGGGCATGGTCGGGGCGTCGCCAAGGTTTCCCCCGGCTACGCTGTGTCGCAGCGCGTTTGTAGGCCTCAACAGCGCATCATCCGCCCCAACCTCATCCTCATCCACCACCACCCGCGTCAATGGCATCACCCGGTGTTTGATGAAAAGTGCTATTTAATCAGGAGCAAAAAAGGCAGTGAATGATTGGGCTACCGCCCGTTTTAGGGCTTAAAAATTCAAATATAGCCGCTTCAAGGCTCTGGCGCGTGGAGGCAGGCCCTGCTCAGCGCGCAGGTCTAACGCAAAGGCAGTCCGCTTGACAAAGGTACGCATTAACGTACGCTACGAGCCTTTGGAGCCCACGATGCAAACCCTAAGCGCAAGCCAAGCCCGCGCCAACTTGTACCGGCTGATGGACCAGACGGCGGAGTCGCACCAGCCGATTGCGATTTCAGGCAAGCGCAGCAGTGCCGTGCTGGTGGCCGCCGAGGACTGGCAGGCCATTCAGGAAACGCTGTTTTTGCTGTCGGTGCCCGGCCTGCGTGCGTCGATCAAATCGAGCATGGCCGAACCCTTGGATGAGTCCAGCGAGGCGCTGGACTGGTGAGCTGGACCCTGCGTCACGCCAAAGCGGCTCAGAGCGACGCTCAAAAACTCGCTGCGTCCGGCCTGAAACCTAAGGCCCAGGCGTTGCTGGCCGTCATCGCCATCGACCCGTTTCAAAACTCGCCGCCGTACGAAAAACTCGTCGGTGATCTGGCCGGTGCGTATTCGCGGCGCATCAACATCCAGCACCGGCTGGTGTACCAGGTGCTGGCCACAGCGCGGGTGGTGCGGGTGCTACGGATGTGGTCGCACTATGAGTAAGGCCCCGTCTATGCATCCCCAAACCGAATCTTCATTCCCAAAATCGCCAAAGCCAGCGCCAGCGTGATGGCGTTGGCAACCACGATGGGCCAGGCCGACAGCAGCAGGCCGTAGACCAGCCACATCGCCACACCGACGGTGAAGACGCTGTACATGCCTAGCGACACACCGCTGACGTCGCGGGTTTTGAAACTCAGCCAGGCTTGCGGCACAAAGCTGGCGGTGGTCAGGCAGGCGGCTGCGGTGCCGATGATGTCGTGCAGCTCAAACATCATGGCTTGGCCCCTTCCCTGACGGCCCAGTCCACCAGCGCGTCCAGCGCGGGCCGCGCGGCGGGGGCGTTGGCGTGGTTGACGATGGCGACCACCACCAGTCGGCGGCCCGTCGGCGTGTGCACATACCCGGCCAGCGCGGTGCTGTCGCGCAGCGTGCCGCTTTTTAAATGGGCCCAGCCTTGTGACAGGCGCGATTTGCTTTTGCGCAGCGTGCCGTCCACCCCGGTAATCGGCAGGGAGGCCATCAGCTCGGGCATGGCCCCGGACACGAACGCGGTTTGCAGCAGCCGCGCCAGGCCTTGCGGGTTAATGCGTTCGCTGCGCGACAGGCCGCTGCCGTTGTCCAGCGTGGGAACATCCAGGTCGCCCAGGCGCTCACGCCACCAATTGCGCACCACGCCCTGCGACGCTTCGACCGAACCGGTGCCGCCGGCATTCAAGCTCAGCGTCAAAAACAGCTGCTGCGCCATCACGTTGTTGCTGAATTTGTTGATGTCGCGAATCACGTCGGCCAACGGCGGTGAGGTGGCCTCGAACGCGGGCCGCAACCCGGCGGGTGCGCGGCCGTCTCTCACGCGGCCACCCAGCTTGCCGCCCAGCTCTTGCCACATGCCCAGCACGGCGCGCTCGGCGTAGCTGGCTGGGTCTGCATAAGCCACGGCCCAGGTTTTTTCACTGCAGCTGGCGGGGTAGGGGCCTTTGAAACTGATGCGGGAAGGGTCGCTGAAATCGGCTTTCAGGCCGCCCCGGTAGTCGCCACATTCGGTACCGGGGGCGGACAGCGCCACGCTGGTTTGGGTTTGCACATTGGCCAGCGGCGGCTCAAAGCTCACCGATGCGCTGGCGCTGGCCGGGTTGGGGTTGAAGGTCATCACCACCGACTTGAAGTTGACCAGCAGCGCGTCGGGCGCAGCGTTGTAGGGGCGCAGCGGCTCGCCGTCAAAGTCAGCCGGGTTTTGCGCGCTGGGCGCAAACGCGCTGCGGTCCAGCACAATGTCGCCGGTGATCGACTTGATGCCCAGCCCCTGCACCCGCCGCAGCAGCAGCCACAGCCGCTCCATCACCAGCTTGGGGTCGCCGCGGCCCTGAAGGATCAGGTTGCCCTTGAGCACACCCGCGTCCACCGTGCCATCGACAAACACCGGCGTGGCCCACGTGTAGGCTGGGCCCAGCAGCTCCAGGCCCGCATACGTTGTCACCAGCTTCATGACGGACGCCGGGTTCATCGGCATGCTGGCCTGGTAGGCCAGGAGCGGGGCCGCTTTGCCCGTGGCAGCCGGTGCCGCGTCCACCACGATGGCGGCCATTGCCTCACGCGGCACGCTGGCGCGCGCCAGCAGGGCTTCGACCTCGGGCGGCAGCGTGTTGGCGGGCAGCGGCGCGGCGCTGGCAGCGTGCAGGGCGGCGGCCAGCACAAGGGCGGCAGCGGACGGCAGGTGTCGAAGGGGTCGAAGGCAGGGGATGAACGGCAGGCGCATGGCGTGATTATCGAGCGCCACGCCGGATAATCGGGTGCTGCTGCAAGCCATACCTGATCGGAAGCCCAGTTTTGGAAACTCCTGTTTCGATAGCTGCTCAGGCAATGAATACCAGGGCAATCGACTCCTTTGATGCTAAAAATGGCCGCTATGCAGCTTAAATATCGCAAGACACCAACGCAGCGGCGCAGCGGCGCAGAGAACGCAGAGTTTTCGCAGAGGGCAGCAACAGGTTTTTCCGCCTCATCTCTGCGTGCCTCCGCGCTCTCTGCGCCTCTGCGGTGAATGACTTCTCTACCTAACCTGAGCCGCGACTAAAAATGACCCCGCAAGCCGTTCCAGAGCCTTTTGACGCCCCCGTTGCGGCCCCGTCGCGCTTTCTGGCGTTCGACACGTCTACCGATGTGATGTCGATCGCGCTGACCGACGGCGTGCGGGTCTGGCAGCACAGCGGCCCGGGCGGCGCCAAGGCGTCCACCACGTTGATCCCGGCGATTCTGGCGCTGCTGCAGGATGCAGGCATGGCCCTTGGCGACCTGGACGCCATCGCTTTCGGCCAGGGGCCGGGCTCGTTCACCGGCTTGCGTACCGCGTGCGCGGTGGCGCAGGGGCTGGCGTTCGGCGCGCGCGGCGGCACAGGCGTGCCGCTGCTGCCGATTCCCACGCTGCTGGCGCTGGCCGAAGCCGCGCGGGCGCTGGCGTTCGATGGCCAGGCCGCGTCAGCCGAGCACGCGCCGCAGCACATCACCGCCCTGCTGGACGCCCGCATGGACGAGATGTATGTGCAGACCTTTGCGCTGCACAACGGACAGCTGGTTCTCGAATTTGATAGCAACTCAGGCAATGAATACCTGGGCGTGCGCATGATTCGGCCTGAAAACCTGGTGCTGGCGCCACTGGAAGCCGCCCCGGTGCTGCTGGCCGGCAATGTGTTCACCGTGTACGCCGGGCGCCTGCCCAACCTGGCGGGCCGAATGTGCATTGCCGCCTTGCCCACCGCCGCCGCCATGCTGCGCCTGGCCCCGGCGCTGGCGGCCAGCGGCGCGTGCGTGCCCGCCGACCAAGCGCTGCCGCTGTATGTGCGCGACAAGGTGGCGCAAACCACCGCTGAGCGGGCGGTGGTGGCGTTGGCAAAAGCTAAGGTCGCCGAAACCGCCGACAAAGCGCAGCTTCCGCTGGCTCGAATGCCGCCCGCCTGACAAGGCAGAAAACTCCTGGGTCGATGTGATGGCGAAACTGGAGCAGCTGATTCGGCGGATCAAGCGTTGGTTTGGATACGGCAAGG
>JANLUZ010000198.1:0-5889 GCA_031363755.1 Polaromonas sp. | reverse complement strand
CGTTTCTCCGATGAGCTGCACGGCAGTTTTATCCGATGTGTCAACCATTAAGGTTAGTTGAAGTCCTCTGGCTTTTTGCAACGCCGCCTTGATTTGTTTAGGCGTGAGTGGCAACGCATTGATGTAGGCCTCAATATCGTCCCGCACGCCGTTGGCATTCACATCCGGGCCTTTGATGTCTGATGAGCGGTCCAGAGCCGGGGCGGCACCGCTTTTTTCCAACGCTTCAATCATGCTGCGCACGGAGACCAGGGCTGCCGGGGCAGCAGAAGCCTTGGGAGCCGCAGGTGGCACTGCATTGCCAACATTGGGTTCAGCGCTGCAAGCGTTCGCGCAAATAGCGACGAGGCAAGCCATCGGCCATTTCGGGAATATCACGGCGTGCTCACTTTTCGCAGGTGTCGCCATTGGGCATGCTGGTTGAGCTTCCTGATCTTGCCGCGTTGTAGGCCAGATAGCGTTTAGTCCTCTCGCGGGTGTTGGCCGTCATTGCCTCTATTTTTCTTGACAACGCATAAAAATCGATCAGAACGTCCCCAAGGCAATTGCCTGCTGCCATTGAAATATCACCGACTTGTTGCAACGCCGCTTTGTCGGAGATGTCCACCGTTAGCGCAAGCTGGTTTGCTTTCGCATCCTGCAACGCCGCTTTGATTTGTTTAGGCGTGAGTGGCAACGCATTGATGTAGGCCTCAATATCGTCCCGCACGCCGTTGGCGTTCACATCCGGGCCTTTGACGTCTGATGAGCGGTCCAAAGCAGGAGCGGCACCGCTTTTTTCCAACGCTTCAATCATGCTGCGCACGGAGACGGTGGGGACAACAACCGCTGGCACCGATGACGCAACCACCGCTGGCGGCGGCGCAGCGGATGCTGGTGGTGACGATGTCACGACTGTTGGTGCCTCTGCAGAAGACGCCACCGCCGACGCAGGTGCAACGCCTGCTGGTGGCGGCTGTACCAGCTGCACGGCCGTGGGTGTGGCGGGGGTCACCATGTCTGGCGGTTTTGAATTACCGCCGCAGGCCCCTAGCCCCAATACCAACAGACTGGTGACGATCAAGCGCGCAGTGAGGTGTTGGGGTTTGAAAAGCAGGGTGTTGGTCATTTTGGTGTGCATGGTGGGTGAAGCGTGTTCATCGGCGTGGGCTGAAGTTGACCACTACAGGCCGTCCAGCGCGGTTTTGATCATGGCCTTGGTCTTGGCCAGTCCACCGCGCGTGGCGTCAAGGTAGGTGTTGACCAGGGTATGGCCGGAAGCATCAATTTTGCTGGTTGGCAGGGTCAAATTGACCAGGGCGATGCTGCTGACGCCGAAAAAGCGCAGGCCGTTGATGACCAGGTCAATGTCTGCCAGCGCATGTTCCCCGCGCAGTGTGAGCGATGCCGGTGCAATGTGCACCACCTTCGCCAAGACCTTGGGCCGCGTGCGCACCAACTGGTCGTAAGCGCTGTTCATAAACAGGTTGCCCTGCGAATGCGCGATCAACACCATGCTGTAGTCGTCGTCTGCATAGGTTTGCAACTTGGCAACATGCGCGCTGGTGTCAGCGGCGGTTGGCGGGTTGCTGAGCAGCCCCGAGAAACGCGAGGTAATTTTCGACAGCATGAGGTTGAAGGTGTCGTCCAACAGCTGGGCCAATGCCAACGCGGGTTGGCCCAGCCGCGCCAGCAGTGAGCCGGTCAAGGACGTGGGGGCGGTGTAGTTGCCGGAGAGCATTTCCCAGAAATATTGAAAGCGCTGGGAAAACACGCCGTCCAGCTCTTGGTCACGTTGCATGAACACTTCGGCAACATCTTGCAGACAGGTGCCGCCCGCAGTGCCGCAGCCGGTTTGGTTGTAAAAAAGTTGGTATTCGACCGGCTTGTTGTTTTTGAGTTGGTCAGTGATTGTTTTAAGCGCTTTTAACCCATCCCGCGCATCTTTCTCGGTATTCCACACCCCATTAAAAAACCCAACCAACGTGGGCGCCATGGTGATCTTCACTTTCTCGACGACCTGGTCGCGCGAACAAATGTCGCAGGTGAACACCAGCGTGTCAGTTCGTTTTTTGTCGAATTTGGGGAACGTATACGTAGCGTGGAAAACTTTGTCCTCACCGGTCGCGCCGAATGCTGGCAGCACGACGCCCGCCTCGCCTTCGCTCGGAATGACTTGAATACGCACCACAGCACCTGCGATGGGTATGCCCTCCAATTGCACGACGGCGGCAAGGTTAATGGGCTTGTCAGCTTCACTCGGTTTGTAGGTCGCCCGATCCGCGCTGGCGAAGATGATGGGCGGGGTGTAACAGTAGCCATTGTCCAGGTTGGGCCATAAGTTCGTGACCGGGCGGGTGAGCCACGGCTGGTCACTGGCAGCAATGGGCGCGCCGCAGGGCGTGCTCACCGCCTACGCCCGCATCGACAACTTGGCTGGCCGCCGCTACGTCGGCTCGGTCATCGTCAACCAGGTGGCTGGGCAGTTCTATGAGCCCGCCCCTGGGCGCAACACCACGCTGGGGCTGAAGGTGATACTGCCGCTCTGACCGGGCCGAACCGGGGGAAAACAGTGAAAAAGCGCTCAAAAACCGCAACGCTGGCTGAATTTCGTTGTTTTCAGTATCGAATCGGCCTCTAGTCCAGGTGTTTAATGCCTGTGCAGCTATTAGTTTGATAGCATTTACTAACAACTTGCGCGCGCCAACGCCGGCGCAGGCGTGTCGCCGCGCAGGGCGGCCAGGTTCAGCACGCGCAAGCCGCCGTATTCCACCGCAATCATGCCGTCAGCTTGCAGCGCGGCGAGCGCCTCATTGACGCGCTGGCGTGACAGGCCCACCAAATAGGCCAGCTCCTGCTGGGTGATGCGCAGCATTTGCCCCACACCCGGAAACAGCACCGGGTTGAACAGCGCCGCCAGGGAGCGGGCCACGCGAATGTCCGGGTTGCTCATCCGGTCAATCTCACGCGCGGCGATGAACTGGCCCAGCCGCTCGTTGAGCTGGCGCATCACAAAACGGTTAAAGCCAATCGAGTGGTCCAGCAGCCATTCAAACGTGTCAATCGGCACGCCCGCCACCACGCTTTTGCGCAGGGCCTGCACGTTGTAGCGGTAGGGCTCGCGTTTGATGGCGGTGCCCTCGCCAAACCAGCCACCCGGTGGCAGCCCGGCGTAGGTCATGGTGTCGCCCTGCGCGTTGTCGGTGCTCATCTTCAGCAGGCCCTCGACGACGCCAAACCACAGCGTCACAGGCCGCCCGATTCGGCACACGTAGTCGCCTGGCAGCGCGTCGCCTACCAGCAGTGCGGCCAGCGCGCGGGCGCGCTCGGCACTCTGCAGCACCGCCAGCCAAGGGATGCTGAGCAGCTCGTCAGCCCGGGCCGGTCGGCGCTGGATCTGCATCGGTCGGGTGGCGGGGCTTAAGGGAAAGTCCGGGGGAGTGTTCACCCTTGAATTGTCGTCGGAACGACAACCTAGCGTCAAACAGCGGCCTACGATGCACATCAGATTCACACCACGATCACCATGCAGACCACCTTTCCCCAACTGGTTTTGGCGCACGCCGCCCAGCGCCCCGACGCGGCCGCCATGCGGGAAAAGGAATACGGCATCTGGCAGGCGCACAGCTGGTCGGCGCTGGCGGCGATGGTGGCGCAAATGGCCGCTGGCCTGCACGCGGCGGGCCTGCAACGCGGCGAGCACATGGCCGTGATTGGCGCTAACCGTCCGCGCCTGTACGCCGCCGTGCTGGCCGCGCAGTCGCTGGGGGCCATTCCGGTGGCGCTCTACCAGGACGCCGTAGGAGCCGAGTGCGTGTTTCCCATCAACAACGCCGACATTCGTTTCGCAATGGTCGAAGATCAGGAGCAGGTCGACAAGCTGCTGGAAATTCGCGGCAGCTGCCCCGGCCTGGCGCATGTCATGTACGACGACCCGCGCGGCTTGCGCCACTATACCGAGCCGGGTTTGCAGTCCATTGATGCACTGATCGCCAGCGGTGCGGCGTTTGTCGCCCGCCAGCCCGGCTGGTTCAAAGCGGAAGTGGCCGCTGGGCAACCCGACGACGTGGCGGCCATGTTTTTTACATCAGGCACCACCGGCAACCCCAAGGGTGTGGTGCACACCCACCGCTCCCTGCTGGACCGCGCCCACGCCGGCGCGGTGTTCGACAAGCTGACGAACCAGGAAGAAGTGCTGGCCTACATGCCCATGGCCTGGATTGGCCAGAACATCTTCAGCTACGCGCAGTGGCTGGCCTGCGGCTACGTGGTGAACTGCCCCGAAAACGCCAGCACAGTGACGATTGACCTCAAGGAAGTCGGCCCGACCTATTACTTCGCCCCGCCACGCGTGTTTGAAGGCCTGCTGACCAACGTGATGATCCGCATGGAAGACGCGGGCCGCCTCAAACGCGGCCTGTTCAATTACTTCATGGACGTGGCCAAACGCGTCGGACCGAACCTGATGAACGGCCAGCCCGTGGGCGCCCTTAGCCGGCTGTTGTATGCCGTGGGCAACGTGATGGTGTACGGCCCGCTGCGCAACACGCTAGGCTTTTCACGCGTGCGGGTGGCCTACACGGCGGGCGAGGCGATTGGCCCGGATCTGTTTACGTTTTACCGCTCCATCGGCATCAACATGAAGCAGCTCTACGGCTCAACCGAGACCGCCGTGTTCGTGTGCCTGCAGCCCGACCACGAGGCACGCGCCGACACCGTTGGCGTGCCGATTGAAGGCGTGCAAATCAAAGTTGCCGACAACGGCGAAATTCTGGTTAAGTCACCCGGCTTGCTCAAGGAATACTACAAAAACCCCATCGCCACCGCCGAAGTGCTGACCGCCGACGGCTGGTACCACACCAGCGACGCGGGCTTCATCGATGCCAGTGGCCACCTGAAGATCATCGACCGCGTGAAAGACGTGGGCCGCCTGAAAGGCGGGGCCAACGACGGTGCGATGTTTGCGCCCAAATATGTCGAGAACAAGCTCAAGTTCTTTCCCTTCATCAAGGAAGTCGTGGCCTACGGCGACGGGCGCGACCAGGTGGGCGTGTTCATCAACATCGACTTCGACGCGGTGGGCAACTGGGCCGAGCGGCGCAACCTGCCCTACGCGGGCTACACCGATCTGGCGCAAAAACCCGCCGTCTACCAACTCATCAAAGAGTGCGTAGAAAAAGTCAACGCTGACCTGAGCGTGGACACGCTGCTGGCCGGCTCGCAGGTCAGCCGCTTTTTGATCCTGCACAAGGAACTCGACGCTGATGACGGCGAGCTGACCCGAACCAACAAGGTGCGGCGCGGCTTCATAGAGAGCAAATACCAGCCGCTGATCGACGCGCTGTATTCCGACAAAACCGAGCAGTTCATCGACACCGTGGTGAAGTTCGAGGACGGCCGCAGCGGCAGCGTGAGCGCCACGCTGGCCATCAACAACAGCCAAACGTTTGAGTCTGTGAAGGCCGCAGCATGAGCCGCAAAATTGGCGACGTCATCCTCGACGTGCAAAACATTTCGCTGAGTTTTGGCGGCGTCAAGGCGCTGCAAAACATCTCGTTCAATGTGCGGGAGCACGAAATCCGCGCCATCATCGGCCCCAACGGCGCGGGCAAAAGCTCCATGCTCAACTGCATCAACGGCGTGTACGCGCCGCAGCAGGGCTCGATCACGTTCCGGGGCCAGACCTTCAAGCACATGAACAGCCACCAGGTGGCCGTGATGGGCGTGGCCCGCACCTTCCAGAACCTGGCGCTGTTTAAAGGCATGAGTGTGCTGGACAACATCATGTCGGGCCGCAACCTGAAGATCAAAAGCAACCTGCTGTGGCAGGCCCTGCGCATCGGCAAAGCCGAAAAAGAAGAAATCATGCACCGGGAGGCGGTCGAAAAAATCATCGACTTTCTGGAAATC
>JANLUZ010000181.1:0-3080 GCA_031363755.1 Polaromonas sp. | reverse complement strand
CAAGCCCGGAACGCTGGAGTTGCTCAAGCCCGGCATGACCTTCACGATCGAGCCGATGATCAACATCGGCAAGCGTGACATCAAGGACGGCCCGGAAAAAGACGGCTGGAGCATCGTCACCCGCGACCATTCGCTGTCGGCCCAGTGGGAGCACACGGTGCTGGTCACAGAGACCGGCTACGAGGTGTTGACGATCTCGGGCGGCAGCCCGCCGGTGCCTGCTTTTGTGACCGCTGCATCGGAGCACACAGCCCCCGCAGCGCAAGCAACCGCGCTGGCCTGAGCGCCCCAAGCGGTTTGCGCGCTTTGCACCCTCGCCCAGGCGGCACACCATGAATGACCTGGCGCCCGAGCTGGCGGCGGCCCGCGAGCGTTACCGCGACGGTAAAACCGCTCTGTGTCGGACGCTAGCCTCCAGCGGTGCATCGACGCGCGGGCTGCACAGTCTGCTCAAAAAACTGGCCCTTCACACCGACGCCACGCTTCGCTTTTTATGGCAACGTGAAGACTTTCCGGCGGCAGCTTGCCTGGTAGCGGCTGGCGGCTATGGGCGCGGCGAGTTATTCCCGCACTCCGACGTAGACGTGCTGCTGCTGCTGCCGGACGATTGCCAGGCTGGCGTGGATGATGCGCTGAAGGCAAAAATCGAGCGCTTCATCGGGAGTTGCTGGGACGCAGGCCTTGAAATTGGCTCCAGCGTGCGCACGCTGCACGACTGCACCGTCGAGGCCAGTAAAGACGTGACGATTCAGACCGCTCTGCTCGAAGCGCGCCTGGTCACCGGCTCCAAAACCAATTTCCAGCGCCTGGTTAACGAGCTGTCCAGCGCCATGGATGCGCGGGCATTTTTCATCGCCAAAATCCTGGAATTGCGCCAGCGCCACAACAAATACGAGAACACGCCGTACGCGCTGGAACCCAATTGCAAGGAATCCCCCGGCGGGCTGCGTGACCTGCAGGTGGTGTTATGGGTGGCACGGGCTGCGGGCTTGGGCAAATCGTGGGACGAGCTCGAACGTGCCGGCCTGGCCACCGCGTTCGAGGTGCGCCAGATCAAGGCCAACGAAGCCCTGCTCAGCCTAATCCGCACGCGGCTGCATCTCATCACGGGGCGGCGCGAAGACCGTCTGGTGTTTGACCTGCAAAACGCGGTGGCCGAGTCGTTTGGCTACAGCACATCACCGCGCGTTCAGGGGCCTTTCCCGCTGGTTGCAGGCACCGTGATAGTCAAAAAACCTGCGTTTGTGCGCGCTAGCGAGGCGCTGATGCGCCGCTACTACTGGGCCGCCAAAGCCGTGACGCAGCTCAACCAGATCCTGCTGCTGAACATTGACGAGCGCATCAACCCCAACATCTACGCGCTGCGCCCCATCAACGACCGCTTTTCCGACAAGGCGGGCATGCTCGAAGTGTGCAGCGATGACCTGTACCTGACGCAGCCCTACGCGATTCTCGAGACGTTTTTGCTGTACCAGACCACACGCGGCATCAAAGGCCTGTCGGCCCGTACCCTGCGCGCCCTGTACAACGCGCGCGGCGTCATGAATGCCTCGTTTCGCAGTGACCCGGTCAACCGCGACACCTTCCGCAAAATTCTGCAGCAGCCCGAAGGCATCACGCATGCCATGCGGCTGATGAACCAGACCTCAGTGCTGGGGCGCTACCTGTGGGTGTTTCGCAAAATCGTCGGGCAAATGCAGCACGACCTGTTTCACGTCTACACGGTGGACCAGCATATTTTGATGGTGCTGCGCAATGTGCGGCGCTTTTTCATGGCCGAGCATTCACACGAATACCCCATGTGTTCGCAGCTGGCTGCTGGCTGGGACAAGCCGTGGCTGCTGTATGTGGCGGCGCTGTTCCACGACATCGCCAAGGGCCGCGGCGGCGACCATTCCGAGCTGGGGTGCAAGGACGTGCGGGTGTTCTGCAAGCAGCACGGCATCGCGGCCGAAGACACACGCCTCATCGAATTTTTGGTGGCCGAACACCTGACGATGAGCCGCATGGCGCAAAAAGAAGATTTGAGCGACCCGGAGGTGATCGCCCGCTTTGCAGCGCGTGTGGGCAATGAACGCTACCTCACAGCGCTGTATTTGCTGACCGTGGCAGACATTCGCGGCACCAGCCCCAAGGTGTGGAACGCATGGAAAGGCAAGCTGCTCGAAGACCTGTACCGCTACGCCCTGCGGGTGCTGGGCGGGCGCGCGCCGGATGCAAATGCCGAGGTCGAGGCCAGAAAGCGCGAAGCACTCACCTCGCTGGCATTGTTTGCCGAACCGTTCGAGGCCCACAGCGCCCTGTGGAAAACACTGGATGTCAGCTACTTCATGCGCCACGACGCCAGTGACATCGCTTGGCACGCGCGGCAGTTGTCACGCCATGTCGGCAAGGCGCGTGCCATCGTGCGGGCGCGCCGCTCGTCGGCTGGGGAAGGCATGCAGGTGCTGGTGTACACGCCAGACGCGCCCGACCTGTTCGCGCGCATTTGTGGCTACTTTGACGCGGCTGGTTTTAGCATTCTGGACGCCAAAATTCACACCGCCAACAATGGCTATGCACTGGACACCTTCCAGGTCGTCAGCCCTGATTTGCTCGACGCCACCGACAATTTCCGAGAACTTGCGGCCATGGTCGAGGCAGAGCTGGACCGCGCCATCGAACACCCAACTCCGTTGCCCACGCCCTGCACCGGCGGGCGCGTGTCACGCCGGGTCAAAAGCTTTCCGATTGCGGCGCGGGTCGATTTACGGCCTGACGACAAAGGCCAAAGTTGGCTGCTCAGTGTCTCGGCCAGCGACCGTCCCGGCTTGCTGTATGTAATTGCCGACATCCTGGCCAGGCACCGCATCAACCTCAAGCTTGCCAAAGTCACCACGCTGGGTGAGCGAGTCGAAGACA
This sequence comes from Polaromonas sp., assembly GCA_031363755.1. Lineage (GTDB taxonomy): Bacteria > Pseudomonadota > Gammaproteobacteria > Burkholderiales > Burkholderiaceae_C > Polaromonas. The sequence continues at coordinate 179 of JANLUZ010000181.1, read as the reverse complement.
CCTTCCTGATCGACGGGCCGGAGTTGCAGCAGAACAAGGCGCAAATTGCGATTGAGACCGAATTGCTGGCGGCGTTGAATGCATAGCTCGGCACATCCTTATCGTTCTCACTGCGCTCCATAAATTCGGCACACCCCCATCGTTCTCACTGCGCTTCGCTTCGTGTAGTTCCTTTCCCC
>JANLUZ010000150.1:0-3691 GCA_031363755.1 Polaromonas sp. | reverse complement strand
CGTCCGTGGACACCGAGACGGAAAAGGAAATTCAGAAGGCGCTGGACAATCTGGTGCAGGGGCGCACCACGATTGCGATTGCGCACCGCTTGTCGACCCTGCGCAAGGCTGACCGACTGGTGGTGATGGACCGTGGCCAGGTGGTGGAAGTGGGGCCGCACGACGAATTGATGGCCAGGCAAGGTGCGTACTGGCGGCTGTACGAAGCGCAGGCGCGGCAGGTGCAGCTCGAAGATGACGAGGCGGCTGTGGACAGCGCAGACCTGCTGCAGGGTCAGATCGCCGCGGCCACGTCGCAAATTGAACACACGGCGCAGCACGCCACGCAAACCACGGGAACGCCATGACGGACTCCACCCCTCTCCCGTCTGCCTTGACGTCCAACCTTACGTCCGACCTTACGTCCAACTTTACGTTGGTGCGAGAGGCCAACGGCGCGTTGTTGCTGACGACCGCCGACGGCACGCAGCACCCCGGCGTGGTGCCGGTGCGCGCCTTTCCGCTGGCCGCACCCGACGAAGGCATTTCTCTGGTCAGTGCTGACGGCCATGAGGTAGGCTGGGTCGATGAGCTGCGCGCTGTGCCCGCCGCGCTGCGGGCGCTGCTGCAGGAAGAACTCGCCCAGCGGGACTTTGTGCCCGTGATCACGCGGCTGGTCAGCGTGTCCAGCTTCGGCACGCCCAGCGTCTGGACGGTTCACACCGATCGGGGCGAGACCTCGTTCGTACTTAAGGGCGAGGAAGACATCCGCCGCCTGAGCCGCACGGCGCTGCTGATTGCTGGCGGGCAGGGCGTTCAGTACAGCGTGCCCGATATGGCGGTGCTGGATCGGGCTTCACGCAAGCTGCTGGAGCGGTTTCTTTGAAGGCAGTGCCGCTTGCTTGGTGCTATCGAAAAAATAGCTGATCAGGCAATAAAAACAAGGGTTACAGCGGTAAATGACTATAAAACTGTGCAAAAAGTGTTCGAGGAGCGCTGCGACGCCTGCCACGGGGCCAATGTGCAGATGAAAAACGTGCGTCTTAATTCGCCCAGCCTGGTCAAGCAGCACGCGCAGTCGATTTACCAGCAGGTGGTGGTCACCAAAGTCATGCCGATGAACAACGCCACCGGCATCACCGATGCCGAGCGGGCGCTGGTCAAAGCCTGGTTCGAGGGCGGCGCGCCGACGCCGTGAGTCGCCATTTGCTGCCTCACGCCATCGTCGATTTTGAAAACAGGTTCAGCACCACCACGCCCGCAATGATCAAGCCCATACCCAGCGCGCCCATGCCATCGATTTTTTGCTGGTGCACAAAGTAGCTGGTGATGGTGATCAGCACAATGCCCAGGCCCGACCAGATCGCGTAGGTCACGCCGGTCGGGATGCTTTTCATCGTGACGGTGAGAAAGTACAGGGCCGTGCCATAGCCGACGACGGTGATGACCGAGGGCATCAACCGTGAAAAACTGTCGCTGGACTTGAGCGCCGTGGTCGCAATGACCTCGGCGACGATGGCGATGCCCAGGGCAACATAAGCGTTCATGCGAAACCTCCAAAATGTCAACGCGGCAGTTTAGTGCGGCAGGGTGGCGCGACGTTGGCGTCCCGGGTTGCACAATTCGGTCTGGAGATTCTCATGACCCCCACCCAGCCTTCTCATTGTGATCTGCACCCCGACGGTGCAACGCGATTCACCGACCTGGCGGATGTCGCCGCCGAGCCGCGCGCTTTTTTGACGCATCTGTTCCAGGTCGCGGTGAAGCGCGCGCTCCCGCTGCACAATACCGCGCGGTTTTTGCCAGCGCCCCCCACGCCAGAAAGCGGCGGGCGCACGGTGGTCATTGGCGCCGGCAAGGCGGGGGGCGCCATGGCGCAAGCCGTCGAAGCGTTGTGGCCGGCTGACGCGCCGCTTGAGGGTCTGGTGGTCACGCGCTACCACCACATCCCGCCACGGCCAGCCGGGCTGGCCCAGCGTATTGAGCTGGTGGAAGCCGCCCACCCTGTGCCCGACGCCGCAGGGCTGGCTGCGGCCGAACGCATGCTGGCCTTGGTGCAGGGGCTCGGCGCGAATGACCTGGTGCTGTGCCTGATCTCGGGGGGCGGTTCGGCGCTGCTCACTTTGCCCGCCGACGGCTTGACACTGCCAGACAAGCAGCGCATCAACAAAGCGCTGCTGAACAGCGGCGCGGGCATTGCCGAGATGAACTGCGTGCGCAAGCACCTGTCGCGCATCAAGGGCGGGCGGCTGGCGGCGGCCTGCGCCCCGGCGCGGGTGGTCACCCTGACGATCAGCGATGTGCCGGGCGACGATGTGTCCATCATCGCCAGCGGCCCCACCGTGCCGGAAGCCACCACCTGCGCCCACGCGCTGGCCATTCTGGCGCGCTACGGCATTGACGTGCCCGCCGATGTGCGGACCGCGCTGACCAGCGGCGCGCTCGAGACGCCCAAGCCGGGCGATGCTGCCTTTGATGGCCATGCGGTGCATCTGATCGCCACGCCCCAGCAAAGCTTGGAAGCCGCTGCCGACGCCGCGCGGGCATCGGGGCTGGCTGCTTACATCCTCAGTGACGAAATCGAAGGCGAGTCGCGCGAGGTCGGCAAGGTCCACGCGGCGCTGGCGCGCGCTGTGGCCCGGAGAGGCCAGCCGTTTCAAGCGCCGTGTGTGATTTTGAGCGGCGGTGAAACTACAGTGACGATAAGCAAGCAGGCCGGGCATATCGCCCCCGGCCGGGGCGGCCGTGCGGGCGAGTTCTGCATGGGCCTGGCACTCGCGCTGCACGGCCAGCAGGGTGTGTATGCGCTGGCCGCCGACACCGACGGCATTGACGGCGTGGAAGACAACGCCGGGGCGCACGTCGGCCCCGACACGCTGGCGCGAGCAGCGCAGCAGGGCATGACGCTGGAGAGCTACCTTGACCGCAACGATGCATACGGCTACTTCGACCGCTTGGGTGATCTGGTGGTCACAGGGCCGACGAACACCAATGTGAATGACTTTAGAGTGCTGTTGATTTTGTAGACATTTCGCACTGTTGATCTGTTGCTGCAGGTTTGCCGCGCTACTTTCAGGAAAAAAAGCAGCAGCACCCGTTTTTTAAGCTGGCAATTGGCGGGTGATTGACGATCGGCCAGTTAAGTCTCGATGCTTCTGAAGTTTTGAATAGCGCCCGCTTTAGTGGACTAATAAGAGTGCGGCGAGGCTCAAAGAAATGCTGGTAGTTGCGCAACTCAACGCGCATCTTGCGCCTATTGTATTTGCACGGCGCGCCACGTGTTGCGCGGTGTGTACAGGACACTGCTGGTCCCCCACAGGGATCTGTTGCTGTGGATACGGTGCCCGGGTGTGCCCGGTAGAGCTCATGCACAGGCTCGAGCCAGGTTTACCAACTGCTTTGAACTGCCGTAGCCGTAGACAGCGCAGCGATACAAAACTCGCCGGCAGGCGAGCTTATGCGTCATTGGATCAAGCAACGCCTGCAACATAAGGTGTCGGTCGGCGGCAGTGCGAATGCGGTGAAAGTTTGAATACAGCGGGCCACTTGCTGCTACGTCCTTTGGCGACGATCAAAAATCGACTCCAAGCGCAGGCCTCATAAGATGGCGCCCGGCATAACAAAGAGCATGGCCTGCGGGCAGCTTTTTATTTTTTGGAGCTGAAATGAAATTGGTCAAACCCATCACGGCCGAGCGCTTGCCCGACCTTCT
>JANLUZ010000149.1:0-3212 GCA_031363755.1 Polaromonas sp. | reverse complement strand
CTGGGCGGCGCTGTGGGCTTTTGGCCAGCACTTGGCCTGGCGGCGCTGGCAGTCGGGCTGCTGGGCGCGGCCGTTGAGGTGTTGCTGCTGCGCCGCCTGTACCGCGCGCCTGAGCTGTTCCAGCTGCTGGCCACCTTTGCGCTGGGGCTGGTGATCAAGGACGGCGTGCTGTGGTTCTGGGGCGCTGAAGAGCTGCTGGGCCCGCGCGCACCGGGTCTGTCGGGCGCTGTCACTATTTTGGGCCGGCAGTTCCCTACCTACAACTTGTTTTTGATGGCCGCTGGCCCGGCGGTGCTGGGCGCGCTGTGGCTGCTGCTGAACCGCACCCGCTGGGGCACGCTGGTGCGCGCCTGCGCCCAAGACCGCGAAATGGTCAGCGCCCTGGGCGTGAATCAGGCGCGGTTGTTCACGTCGGTGTTTGCGCTGGGCGCGCTGCTGGCGGGGCTGGGCGGGGCGCTGCAGCTGCCGCGTGAAAGCGCCAACCTCGACATGGACCTGAACATCATTGGCGCGGCGTTTGTCGTGGTGGTAGTGGGCGGGCTGGGCTCGCTGCCCGGCGCGTTTGTGGCCGCGCTGCTGATTGCCGAGCTCAAAGCCGTTTGCATCTGGCTTGGCCTGGTCGAGGTGATGGGGGTGAGCGTGTCGTTTTCCAAGCTCACCCTGGTGGTGGAGTTTGTGGTGATGGCGGTGGTGCTGGTGGCGCGGCCCTGGGGCCTGCTGGGCAAGCCGCAGCCGGTGGCGCGCAGTGCGGGCGCGGCGGAGCCACCGCTGCAGCTGCCCACCCGCAGCAGCCAGGTCGCCGTAGTGGTAACGCTGGCCACGCTGGCGGCTTTGGCGCTGTGGCCCGCTGGGGATGGGCCGTTAGCGTATGCGCTGGTGCTGCTGACCGATGTGGGGGTGGCGGTGCTGTTCGCCGTCAGCCTGCACTTCATCATGGGGCCGGCGGGCATGCACTCGTTTGGCCACGCGGCTTACTTTGGGCTGGGCGCGTACGGCGCGGCGCTGGCTGTGCGCCGCCTGCAGCTGCCGATGGAGGTGGCGCTGCTGGTGGCCCCGGCACTGGCGGCGGCGGGCGCTGCTGTGTATGGCTGGTTTTGCGTGCGCCTGTCCGGCGTGTACCTGGCCATGCTGACGCTGGCGTTTGCGCAAATCACGTGGGCGCTGGCCTACCAGTGGGACGCATTGACGGGCGGCAGCAACGGCCTGAGCGGTGTGTGGCCCGCGCCGTGGCTTGAAAGCAGCCGCGCGTATTACGGGCTGGCCCTGGGCCTGGTCGCGGCGGGGGTACTGTTCTTGCAGCGGGTGCTGCACGCCCCGTTTGGCTATGCGCTGCGCGCCGGTCGTGACTCGCCTCTGCGTGCCGATGCGTTGGGCATGAACGTGCGGGCGCTGCAGTGGGCCGCGTTTGTGCTGGCGGGCACGTTTGCGGGCCTGGCCGGGGCGCTGTATGCATTTTCAAAGGGCAGCATTTCCCCTGAAACGCTGGGCGTGAACCGGTCGATTGAAGGGCTGGTCATGGTGCTGCTGGGTGGGGTGCAAACGCTGGCCGGGCCGGTGGTGGGCGCGGCGGTGTTCACCGGGCTGCACGACACCGTGGCCCGCAACACCGACTACTGGCGCGCGGTGCTGGGTGGCACGATGCTGGCGCTGGTGCTGCTGTTTCCGCAGGGGCTGGCGGGTTTTGCGCAGCAGCTTCGGGTGCTGGCGATGCAGCGGTGGCGGGGGCGCGCATGAACGCGCCTGTGCTGCTGCGTGTCACGGATTTCGCCAAGTCATTTGGTGGCGTGCGCGCGGTTGACGGCGTGAGTTTTGCGCTCGCCGCCGGCGAGTTGCTGGCCATGATTGGCCCGAACGGCGCGGGCAAATCCACCACCTTCAACCTGCTCAACGGGCAGCTGCGCGCAGACAGTGGCTCGGCCTTGCTGGGCGCACAAGAACTGGTCGGCCTGAGCCCGCGCGCCGTCTGGCGGCATGGCGTGGGCCGCACGTTTCAGGTGGCGCAAACCTTTGCCTCGCTGACCGTGCTGGAAAACGTGCAAATGGCCCTGCTGGCCGCAGACCGCCAGCTGTTTGCGCTGTGGCGGCGCGCGACGCGCTACCGTGCTGACGATGCGCTGGCGCTGCTGGCGCAGGTGGGCATGGCTGAGCAGGCAGCACGGCCGTGCAGCGCGCTGGCCTATGGCGACATCAAGCGGGTGGAGCTGGCCATGGCGCTGGCGCACACACCGCAGCTGCTGTTGATGGACGAGCCGACAGCTGGCATGGCCGCCGACGAGCGGCACGCGCTGATGGTGCTGGTGCGCTCGCTGGTTAAAAGCCGGGGCCTGTCGGTGCTCTTCACCGAGCACAGCATGGACGTGGTGTTCGGGTACGCCGACCGCGTCATGGTGCTGGCGCGCGGCAAAGTCATTGCCAGCGGCACGCCCCAGGCGATTCGTGAGAACCCCGACGTGCAGGCGGTGTATCTGGGTGGGGGTGCAGACACCACTGCGCTGAATCGCCAACCCGTGGCCTCTGCATGACACTCCCCGGCCCCCTGCTTGAGGTTGAGGGCCTGTGCGGCGGCTACGGCGCCGCGCAAACGCTGTTTGACATCAGTTTGCGTGTGCAGCGCGGCGAAGTGGTGGCGCTGCTGGGCCGCAACGGTGCGGGCAAGTCCACGCTGCTCAAGGCCCTGATGGGGCTGTTGCCGAACCGCAGCGGCCGCGTGTGCTTCATGGGCGAAGACATCTCGAATTGGCCGCCCTACCGCGTGGCGCAGCGCGGCCTGGGGTTTGTGCCCGAAGACCGGCGCGTGTTCACCGACCTGACGGTGCTAGACAACCTGGAGGTGGGCCGCCAGCGCCCGCGCCAGTGGCCCGACGGCACGCCCGCGCCGCTGTGGACGCCCGAGGCGCTGTTTGCGCTGTTCCCCAACCTGGGTGACATGCGCCAGCGCCTGGGCGCGCGCATGAGCGGTGGCGAGCAGCAAATGCTGGCGGTGGCCCGCACGCTGATGGGCAACCCGCTGCTGGTGCTGCTCGACGAGCCGACCGAAGGCCTGGCGCCGCTGATCGCCCAGCAGATGGCCAGCGCGATTGTGGCCATGAAGGCCCAGGGCGTGGGCGTGCTGCTGTCCGAGCAAAACCAGCACTTTGCCAGCCTGGTCGCCGACCGCGCCTACGTGCTGGCGCAAGGCCAGCTGCGCTTTGCCGGCACGCTGGCCGAGCTGG
>JANLUZ010000082.1:0-5296 GCA_031363755.1 Polaromonas sp. | reverse complement strand
CCGCGAGCCACCGTGTTGATCCCCGTGCGCAGATAGTCCGCCGTGAATGCGGAGCACACCAGAGTCAAGGTCAGGATGACGCTTGGCTCATAGTCGATCAGAACCTGGAGATCAGGCAGCGCGAACACGATGAAGGTCAGCAGAACAACGCTGGGGATGTTGCGAAATACCTCGACGTAGCCGGTCAGCACGAAGCGAAGCGGCCGCAAGGGCAGGAGCCGGGCCACCGTCACCACGATGCCCGCCGCGAAGCCGGCCATGAACGCCATCGCCGTGAGCTTCCAGGTGAGCAAAACGGCCTGTCCGAAGGCTGGCCCGTACTCAGTCAGGAGCCTGAAGACGCTGCCCATTGGTCAACGAATGGGTGGCGGCGCCGGAACGCTGGTGCTCCCCGTGCGCTGCCCGATAGCGGCCGTCCACAGCTTGGCCCAGCTGCCATCGGATTCAATCTTCTTCAGGAAGGCGTTGACGAAGGCCACGCCGTCCGAGCCCTTGGGAAGCCCGACGCCGTAGGGGTCCTGGGGGCCGAAGGGTGCCCCGGCCAACTGCGCGTCTTTGGTGCCGAGGCTCAGGACATTGAGCAGCAGGGTGTTGTCGGTGACGTAGGCGTCCACGCGACCCTGGCGCAGCGCGTCAAGGGATTCCTGGTGCGTCTGGAACTCTTGCACAACCGCCTTGGGCGCGAATTGCGCAAGGATCGCAGGGCCCGTGGATCCCGCCTGAGTGGCGGTCTTTTTGCCAGCGAGATCGTTGTACGACTGGATCGCCTTGTTGCTTGGTTTAATCAAGACCCCCGCCTGCGAGGTGTAGTAAGGCCCCGCGAAAGAAATCCGCTCTTCGCGGGCAGCGGTGATGGAGTACGTCGCAATAACCAGATCCACTTGGTTGTTGATGAGCACCTGTTCGCGGGTGGAGGACGTGACCTGTGTGAACTGGTATTTGGCGCCATCGCCCAGGATGTAGCGCGTCAGGAGCTGGGCCAGGCCCGCGTCGAAACCGCGAATTTTCCCGTCCTTTTCGTTGAGCAGCGAGAACAGGTTCGACGTCTGGACGCCGCCCAGGCGCAGCGTGCCGGCCTTCTTAATCTTGCTTGCCCACGTGTTCGACGCGATGGTTGCGGCGTCAGCCACAGGGCCCTGAGCGACCAGCGCGTCGAACGCTGCCGAGTTGATCGGCGTGCCTTGCGCGAAAAGCGGCGTACCCGTAGCAACTACCAGCGCGGCAAGGGCAAGCAGGGCGGCTTTCAAGAGGGATGGGAGCGACATGGGTTTACTCGGTTGATAGGCGACGGGTAGATGACGCCAACGAATGTATATCAATCCCGAGCGACCGATCCGTCGTCAGGGTTCAGCCGATCCGGCGCGACTTGTAGGAGATTGGCGCCACAGCAACCCAAGACGACCTCAAAAAGTTGGCGGCAGCATTGGCCGCAGTCTGCGAGGAGTTCAATGGCCGCCAGCAGGCTGCGTTCAGCGTGGTCAAGTCGCTGACCACTGAGCAGCACAGGTTCGGTGCAGGCGACGTCACTTCCCGGTACGTTGCTGCGGCCGAAGCGGGCATTGCCGGGCGCCGGTGATCAACAGGTACAGTCCTCGACTTGTGCTCCGACCCCTGGGGGCCTGCGCCCCGCTTGGCGAAGGCGCCAGGTGCAGCACCGATCAAAATGGCTGGCAAGACACTTCCCCAACAATCCGAAAGCGTATTCCCATGAGCAAGTTAACCGGTCACGTCGACATTGAACTGATCAGACACCACGATTCCGTGACGAAATACGTCAAGATCAAGGCGGAAAATTTCGTTTTGGAACAAGGCGGTGAGCCCGTGGTCACGGGTGGTGAGACGTCCACCTGGTACTTATTCAAATACGTCGCAGATGACTTCGCGCTGGTGGTTGATTTCGTCGAGATCGACAACAGAATTTTCAGCTATGAGCTGAAAAGTGAATTTTTGAAAGCGGATTTTAAGGCGGTGGACATTCTGGAAGACGAGCTCGACTTCATCCAATAAGCGAGCAACCATCGGCTGCGACCTAGGTCCGGCGATGGCCAGTCGGGGTAGGTCGCGACGTTTTGTGCGAGCCCGGCCGTGGCTGGCGAAGCCTTTCCCCCGTTGGGCGGCGGGCGTTTTTAACCAGTGTCCTAGCGGTAGGCGCTGTCGTCAGCGTCCAGCAGTGGTGGCCGCAGCAGGTCATCGTCGATGCCCATGGCCGCACTGGCCCGCTCGACGGCCTGCCACAGGGGCGCTGGCATCTTCAATATCTCGTCAGGCGAATCGGCGTCAGCAATCCAGGCGCTGATTTGGTGGTGCTGCTCGGGCGTGAGCAGTGCCAGGTTCAGCATTTCATCAATGGTTTTCATGGGTCTATCAAAGCAGGATGGTTGAAGGGCGGTCTATGAGCGCTGGCTTAGGAAGCTTGTTGAGGAACATCGTTGAGTCTGCCAGACAACCCGCCACGCGTTTTGGCGCAGAAGTAGCTCAAGTACGATCTGAAGTCATGAATCCTTTGAACCCCAAAAAGCTGCTGCTCACCAAATGGACTGCGGTGACTCCCGTGGCCAAACAGAAACATTTTCTGGTCAGCAAGGTGATACAGCCAGACCTGCCGGACGGCCCGATCGAATGGGTTGAGCTCGAGTCGGTATTTTCCAAAGCCACTCAGGTCATCGCATGGCGCGCGCTCCAAAACGCAGACGTCTGGCAGCTAGGCTGGGTTTGATGCGCACACCATTTTTGTGCCTGTTTGGGCGAGGAAAAACGAATGGCCTTCACAGACTCCCCTCATCAGCGGTGGGCAAAACGGCGGCTACAGGGATGTACAGGTCGGCGCACATCCGGGTTAAATTTGTTGCTGAGTCATTCCGATCGGGATGATTTTTGCCATTTGGCGACGTTGAAATACCTTTCAGCGATCGTTTTGGGCTTATCAGGCTGTTTTAAGCATCAAATCATGCGCTAGCCCAATCATTCATTGCGGGTACAGCTCCTAAATTAATAGCAATTTAAGAGGTGACATTGCCCGCCTTGTGTTTTTTGCCAAGCGCCCCAGCTGTCTTTTTTACCCATTTGAAAGCGCTTCATTAATGTCCACACCCAACTCCGACCTGATCGCCCAACTGAACTGGCGTTACGCCACCAAAAAAATGGATCCGTCCAAAGTCGTTTCCGAAGAGACGGTAGACCGGATTCTGGAAAGCATTCGGCTGACGGCCAGCTCCAGTGGCCTGCAGCCGTACGAGGTGCTGGTGGTGACCAACCCTGAGCTGCGGGCGCAAATCAAACCGAACGCCTGGGGCCAGGCGCAGGTCACGGACTGCTCGCACCTGTTGGTGTTTGCGGCTTGGGACACCTACACCGCCGAGCGCATCAACACCATGTTTGACCGGGTCAACGCCGAGCGCGGCTTCAAAAATGAAGGCTGGGAGGCCTACCGCCAGCAGCTGCTGGGCAGCTACCCGCAAAAAGACGCTGAGACGAACTTCCAGCATGCTGCCCGCCAGGCCTATATCGGGCTGGGTACCGCGCTGATCGCTGCTGCCGCCGATGAGGTTGACAGCACGCCAATGGAAGGGTTTGACCCCGCTAAGGTGGACGACATTTTGAAGCTGCGCGAACGCGGCCTGCGCTCCGTGGTGCTGCTGCCATTGGGCTACCGCGCCGCTGAGGGTGACTGGCTGGCAGGTCTGAAGAAGGTGCGCAACCCGACGGATGTGTTTGTGACCGAAGTCGCCTAACTCGGGCAGCAGCGACTATTGAAGCGCTGGTAGCAGCAGGCGCTGCACCAGAGGGTGTTGCACTTTCTTTTCGGTGTTGATGGCGTAGAAGTGTTCAGTGATGCCGTCGCACAGGCCCAGGCGCTGCACCGGGTAGTGCGCCAGCAGGTCGTCATGCACCCACTCGGCCGCCGGGAATACGCCCATTCCGCTGGCGCCGAAGGTTTTGAGCAAGGCGCTGTCTTCAAACTCACCCACGATGCGGGGAGTCATGCCGCGTTGCTGAAACCAGTGGTCCAGGCGCCGGCGAACGGCGGTATGCGCGGTGGGCAGCAGCAGCGGCAAGTCGGCCAGGCAACCGGGGAAGGGCTTGGTCGCCGTTTTGGCGAGCGCTGGCGTGGCGTACCAAGTGATGGCGGAATGGCCGACGGCGTGGCTGTAGAGCTTGATGTTCGGGTGGGGTGGTGCGGGGCGGTCTGAAAGCACGATGTCCAGCCGGTGCAGGGCCAGGTCGCCCAGCAGGTCGTCAAATTTGCCCTCATGGCACAACAGACGCAAATTGGGCTCCTGCACCACAGGCATCAACAGGCGGTGGACGACCAGCTTGGGCAGCCCATCGGTGATGCCTGCTGCCAGCCGAACAGCGGGGGCGCTGGCGGCGTCATGCACCCGTGCGGGCAGGCTTTCACCCAGCTGAAAAATCTGGTCGGCCTGTTGCAGGGCGGCCAGCCCGGCAGCGGTCAGCACCAGTCCACGCCCTGCGGGCTTGAGGAGCGTAAAGCCCAGTGAACGCTCCAGTTCACGCACCTGCGCGCTGACGGTTTGCACTGCCATGCCAAGTTTGTCAGCCGCCCGCGACATGCCGCCTTCTTTCGCAACTACCCAGAAGTAGTAGAGGTGTTTGTAGTTGAATGCGGGGGTCATGTTCAGTATTTTTAGGAAGGTTGGTGAAGAAGTATCTGCTTTTCATAAAGCGAGCTAGCCGCTATGGTGACAAGTCTTGTTTTGTGATCGGCTCCCGTCCTATGCAGAGTTTTTCTGACCCCGCCATCTTGTTTTTCGTATTTGGCCTCTTGGCTGGCTTGCTGAAGTCGAACCTGGAAATCCCGCCACCCATTTCGCGTTTTTTGTCGCTGTACCTGTTGATGGCCTTGGGGCTGAAGGGCGGGTTTGCGCTGGCCAAGTCTGGCTTTACCCCGGAGGTCCTCGTCAGCCTGGGCGCGGCGCTGGGCCTGGCCGTGCTGGTGCCGGTTCTGGGCTATCTGCTTTTGCGGCGCTTTCTCAACGGCTTTGACGCCGCCGCCGTGGCCGCCACGTATGGCTCGGTCAGTGCCGTGACCTTCATCACGGCAACGCAATACCTGGAGTCGCATGGCGTGGCTGTGGGGGGGCACATGGCGGCCGCGATGGCCCTGATGGAGTCACCAGCCATCGTACTGGCGGTTGTGTTGGCCAACCATGCGCGCCGGCAGGCCGCGCTGGCTTCAGGGGCCGGCCCAGTTAACGCACCGTTGGGGCGCACCCTGCATGAGTCGTTGACGGACGGCGCGCAGTTGCTCCTCCTCGGTGCGATGGTGATTGGCCTG
>JANLUZ010000080.1:0-25220 GCA_031363755.1 Polaromonas sp. | reverse complement strand
GCCACCGCGTAAAAGCCGATGGCCAGCGCCAGCGTGACCTGAACGCCCGCCGCCTGGCACAGCAGCCACAGCGCCGCGCCCTGAGCCGCCCAGGCCAGTAACGTCAGCCCCAACCAGCGAGCCGGTTGGTGCGCTAAACATGCAGCGGCTTCAGCCAGCCAGGGCAGGCGCTGCGTCAAGCGCTGGCGAAACGCCAGCACCGCTGCCAGCGCTGCCACCGCACCCAGCAGGGCCACGCCCGCCAGCGCCGCAGCGGTGCCTGGCGCGACCACGCCGTGCTGCAACACCCACACCCCGGCGGGCACACACAGCAGCAGCAAACACAGCAGATCGGCCAGCCGCTCGGCCCCAAACACGGCCAGGCTTTGCGCCAGCGTGAGCGGCTTGTCGGCCAGCATCAGGGTGCGCACCGCCTCGCCGACATTGCCCGGCGTGGGCGTGAACGCATAGCCCGCCACATACAGCCGCAGGCCCTGCACCGCGCCGAAGTGGCGCTGGTAGCGCGCCATCCACAGCCGCCAGCGCCAGCCGCGCAGGGCGTAATTGAGCAGGCACAGCGCGCCGGCTTGCACACCGACCCATGAACCCAGCGGCGCCAGGGACGCGCCTAATTGCCCGCCCCAGGCCAGCAGCGCGGCTGCGTACAACGTGCCCACGGCGCCAAGCACCAGCAGCATTTTTTTGATGGGCCAATGCACCAGGGATGGCGGCGCCGTCGGTGACGCAGCAGACCCAACGGGAGTCTGCCGGGGTGAGCAATCCGGCAGACGATCGTCCGGTTGATCGGCGGCGGGCTTGGGCAGCAAAGGCGCGGTCACAGCCAGCGGCTGCAGAAAATCGCCACCCACAGCCCACCAGCGCCCACCAGCCACGGGTCACGCAGCAGGTCACGCGCCACGTCTTCACCGAGGCCGTGGTGCACCTGGTAGGTGTAGCGCAGCATGCCAAAAATAACCACCGGCACGGTGTACAGCAGCCGCTCGCCATGCTGCTGCTGCCCCTCAAGGCTGGTGGCAAACAGGCTGTAGGTGGTGAGCGTGGCCGTCATGGTCATGGCCATGAAGGTGTCGAGCAGGGCCGGGGTGTAATGGGTCAGCACGGCGCGCTGGGCGGCCACGCTGTGGTGCATTTCCGCGCGGCGTTTTGAAAACGCCAGGAACAGTGCCACAAAAATCCCGGTCAGTAGCAGCCAGCGCGATGGCGCAATACCCACCGCCAGCGTGCCGGCCAGCAGCCGCAGCATGAAGCCTGACGCAATGATCGACACGTCTACCACCGGCACCTGCTTGAGGTAGCCCGAATACGCCAGATTCAGCGCCACATACACCCCCAGCAGCGCCAGCAAAACCGGGGAGCCCCAGGCCAGCCAGGCGCCTGCCAACAGCAACAGCACAGCCAGTGCAGCCGCCCACAGCAAGGGGACCGCGCCGCTAGCCAGCGGGCGGCGGCATTTCGTCGGGTGCAGGGCATCGCTGCGCCGGTCACGCCAGTCGTTGAGGATGTACACCAGGCTGGAGGCGCAGCAGAACGCCGCGAACGCCAGCAGCACGCAGTGCAGCAGCGGCCCGCTGTCTGGATTGAGCCAGCTTTCGCTGAACAGCAAGCCTGCGAAAACGAACATGTTTTTCAGCCACTGGTGCGGGCGCATCAACGTCACCAGCGCAAGGCAGCGCCGGGCGAAAGACAAACGGGACAAAGGCGAGGAAGGAGGCATAACGTCAGCGGGGCAGCCCGGGCAGCTGCCGGGCGCGCCTTAAGCATACCCGAGCGGGCCAAACGGGCGTTGGCAAGCCGGGCAAGACGATTTGACGCTGAATTTAGAGCCAAATCATGCTGTAGCCCAGGTAGCAACTGCCTGAGCTGCTATTTTTTCAGTAGCACTTGACCGAGCAATGCCTGCCCGATGGCAACACTCAAGTGCGGACGCGGCCGTCGGCGGTCAGCAGTGACATTTCCACGAAGCGTGATGCCACGTGGTCTTCGGGGCTGAACGACACTGAAAACCCGCCGAGCGACTGGCTGCCTAGGCCTTCCAGGCCAGTGATGAGCGAGTCGCGGGTGGGCTTGCTGCCAGCGCGCTTGAGGCCTTCCAACAGCACGCGTGCCGCAATATAGCCTTCCATGCTGGAGAAGTTGGTCATCGCGCTTTTGCCGGCAACTTTGAGAGCGTCGTGGAATTCCCGCACGATCTGGCGGTTGCTGCTGTACGGCGAGGGCATGACCTGACACACCACGACACCTGCGGCGTCTTTGCCGAGCTCGTCAGACAGCGCCTTGGTGCCGACAAACGACACGTTGTAGAACAAACCGCCGTAGCCCGCCTTGCGCGCCTCGCGGATGAAGGCGGCGCAGGCTTTGTACGCGCCAACTTGCACCACCGCTTCAGGCATGGCCGCCACGATGGTGCTGACGGCGTTGGCAACTTCCACGGTGTTGCGCTCCACCGTGCCCGTGGCAATGGGTTTGAGAGACAGCGCTTTCAGGGCCAGCGTGACGCCGTCCAGGCCGGCCTTGCCGTAGCTGTCGTTCTGGTGAAAAACCGCGATTTTGTTGAGGCCAAGGTTGGTCAGGGAGCGGACGATCAGCGCGGTTTCGTCGTTGTACGAAGCCCGTATGTGAAAGGCGTAGCGGCTGAAAGGGTCGCGCAGCACCATGGCGCCGGTAAATGGGGCAATAAACGGTATTTTGGCCTTGTTGGCCTGCGGCAAGGCCACCACGCAGGTCGGCGTGCCGACGTAGCCGAACAGCGCGAAAACGTCGTCGGCGATCAGCTTGCGGGTGTTTTCGGCGCAGCGGTCGGGCTCATACCCGTCGTCCAGCGTGCGCAGCTCGATCATGCGCTTGCCGATGCCGCCTTGGGCGTTGACCTGGTCAAAACACACTTTGGCGCCGGCCTGGAACTGCAGGCCCAATTGAGCAGCCGGACCTGTCAGGGGCACCGACTGGCCCAAAACGATTTTGTCCTCGGTTTGAGCCCAGGCCCCACTTGCCGCGCTGAGTACAGTGGCGGCTGACGAAATAGAAAATTGACGGCGGTTGATGTGCATCCCAATATTTTCTCAATTTCAAACGCTGTTTTTGAAATCAGGCGTAAGCAAAAGATTCCGCTTTTGGCTCGGTGAATACTTTTTAATTAGTTCGTTTGAACAAAATACCGCCGTCCTGCCGGGGGCGCCTGGCGTTTGCCGATTTTTTATGGCCTGGACCCGATAAAGTGGCGTGATGAATGCTGTTGCCCGCACACCCCCTTTCACCCCCGGCCCTGTTGCCTTGAACTCGCCACACACAGATGCGCTGGCACCGGAGCGGGTGGTGCGCGGTGCCTGCCCGCACGACTGCCCCGACACTTGCGCGCTTCTGACCACCACGGCCACCACAGCCAAAGGCGTGATGGCCATCAAGGTGCAAGGCAACCCGGACCACCCACAGACCGGGGGCGTGTTGTGCAACAAAGTGTCGCGTTACGCCGAGCGCACCCACCACCCGGAACGGCTGTTGAACCCCCTCAAACGCGTCGGCCCCAAGGGCTTGGGGCAGTTTGAACCGGTGACCTGGGACGCGGCATTGACTGACATTGCGGCCAGGCTGAAAGCGATCGCGCAGGAGAACCCGCAGGCGGTTTTGCCCTACAGCTACGCCGGCACGATGGGCCTGGTGCAGGGGGAAGCCATGGCCGGGCGGTTCTTCAACCGGCTGGGCGCTTCCCGGCTGGACCGCACCATTTGCGCGTCTGCGGGCGGCGAAGGCTTCACCCAGACGCTGGGCGGCAAGGTTGGCATGCGGGTGGAGTTTTTTGCAGAGTCCCAGCTCATCATCATCTGGGGCAGCAACTCGATTGGCAGCAACCTGCACTTTTGGCGCTATGTGCAGCAGGCCAAGCGTGCGGGTGCACGGCTGGTGTGCATTGACCCGCGCCGCTCAGAAACCGCTGAAAAATGCCACGAACACATCGCCCTGCTGCCTGGCACTGACGCTGCGCTGGCGCTGGCGCTGATGCACCAGCTCATCACCCACGACTGGCTGGACCACGACTACATCGCGCAGCACACCACCGGCTGGCCGGCCTTGAAAGAACGCGCCCTACAGTGGCCGCCCGAGCGCGCCGCCGCCGTGTGCGGCGTGCCCGTGGCGCAGATCGAACGGCTTGCAAAGGACTACGGCGAATGCAACAAGCGCCAGCAGCCCGCGGCGATTCGGCTCAACTACGGCATGCAGCGGGTGCGCGGTGGCGGCAACGCAACGCGCGCCGTGGCCTGCCTGCCCGCACTCATTGGCGCTTGGCGGCACCGCGCCGGGGGCGTGCTGCTCAGCAGCTCGGGCACCTTCAAGGTCGATACTGCCGCGCTGCAGCGGCCCGACCTGCTGCCCGGCGACCCCCACCACGCACCGCGCACCCTGAACATGAGCACCATCGGCCAGGACCTGCTGGCGCCCGCTTCGAGCGCGTTTGGCCCACAAATCAAGGCGCTGATCGTCTACAACAGCAACCCGGTGGCGGTGGCGCCGCAGTCGGGCCAGGTGGTGCGGGGCTTTGAGCGGGAAGACCTTTTCACCGTGGTGCTGGAGCAGTTTCAAACCGACACGGCCGACCATGCCGACTACATCCTGCCAGCCACCACACAGCTGGAGCACTGGGACATTCACATGTCGTACGGCCACACCGATGTGCTGCTGAACCGCCCGGCCCTGGCACCGCTGGGTCAGGCTAAGCCGAACGCGCAGATATTTCGCGAGTTGGCGGCGCACATGGGGTTTGACGCACCCTGCTTTGCCGACGACGACGAAACCCTGTGCCGGGCCGCGTTTGGCGAGCGCGTTGACTTCGACGTGCTGCTGGCCCAGGGCTTTGCCACGCTGAGCCTGCCTGAAGCACCCTTTGCCCAAGGCAACTTCCCCACCGCTTCGGGCAAATGCGAGTTTTTCAGCCCCCGGCTGGCCGCGCAGGGCCTGGACGGCGTGCCCGACCATGTGCCCAACTACGAGGTGCCGGGCAGCTCGGCTGACTTCCCGCTGGCGATGATTTCGCCGCCAGCGCGCAATTTTTTGAACTCCAGCTTTGTCAACGTGAAAAGCCTGCGCGACATCGAAGGCGAGCCGGTGCTCGAAATTCATGCCGACGACGCCGCCGTGCGCGGCATCACCACCGGCAGCGTGGTGTCGGTGTTCAACGCCAGGGGCGACTACCTGGTCAAGGCCGAGGTGTCCACGCGCGCCCGGCCCGGCGTCGTCAATGGACTGGGCATCTGGTGGCGCAAGCTGGGCCTGGCAGGCACCAACGTCAACCAGCTCACCAGCCAGAACCTGACCGACCTGGGCGGCGGCCCGGTGTTCTACGACTGCCTGGTGGAGGTGCAGCTGGCTGGCGAAGCCGCTTTGGCTACCCGGACCAACCTGGCCGACGCCGCCGCATGAGGTTCTGGCGCGGGGTGTCCGTGTCGCTCTCCGGCGGCGCGCTGCTGGCGGCAGCGGCGCTGGCAGGCGTGTGCCTTACGGGCTGCGCCAACATCGGTTACTACTGGCAGTCGGCCACCGGACACCTGCAGATGATCAACGCGGCCCGCCCCATTGACGACTGGCTGGCCGACCCGCAGGCGCCCGACGTGCTCAAAGCCAGGCTGGCATTGAGCCAGCGCATTCGCACCTTTGCCAGTCAGCAGCTGGCGCTGCCCGACAACCCGAGCTACCGGCGCTACGCCGACCTGCACCGCACGGCGGTGGTGTGGAACGTGGTGGCGGCGCCCGCGCTGTCGCTGACACTCAAAACCTGGTGCTTCCCGGTGACGGGATGCGTCGGCTACCGGGGCTACTTCAGCGAGGTTGATGCCCAGGCCGAAGCCGCTGTGCAGAAAAACGCGGGCTTGGAAGTCAGCGTGTACGGCGTGCCGGCGTACTCCACACTGGGGTGGATGAACTGGGCCGGCGGCGACCCGCTGCTGAGCACCTTCATCAACTACCCCGAGGGCGAGCTGGCGCGGCTGATTTTTCACGAACTGGCCCACCAGGTGGTATATGCCAGCAGCGACACCACGTTCAACGAGTCGTTTGCCACCGCCGTCGAGCGCCTGGGCGGCCAGCGCTGGCTGGCTTCTGAAGCGCCCGAATCCGCACGGCGAGCCTACGCGGTGTTCAACGGGCGGCGGCAGGACTTTCGGGCGCTTGCGCTGGCCACGCGGCAGTCCCTGCAGTCGATTTATGAGCCAAATACGGCAGTAGCCCAGGTTTTTACTGCCTCTGACGCTATGAAATCAGAAGCAAAATCAGTGGTGATGCAAAAGTTCAGAGCCGACTACGCCGCGTTGAAAACCCAGTGGGGCGGCTTTGCAGGCTACGACGCCTGGGTTGCCAAGGCCAACAATGCTTCTTTTGGCGCGCAAGCCGCTTACGATGAACTGGTGCCCGGCTTTGAGGCGCTGTTTGAGCGCACAGGCCGCAGCTGGCCGCGCTTTTACGACGCTGTCAAGGCGCTGGCCGCATTGCCCCAAGCCGAACGCCGCACCGCGCTGATCTCTCCAGACCACTAAGGAATCCAACATGGCTGACATCCACATCGAGCGAACGCATGGCATGGACCTGCTGCAGGCGCGGCAGACCGCGCAACACTGGGCCGCGCAGGCCCAGGAGAAGTACCAACTGCAGGGCGCGTATGCCGAGGGGCCGGAGGCCGACACCTTTTCGTTCGAGCGCGCCGGTGTCACGGGCACGCTGCAAGTCACCGGGCAGGCCTTCACCCTTGACGCCCGACTCGGGTTTTTGATGAGCGCATTCGCGCCGCAGATCGAAGCGGAAATGGTCAAGAAAATCGATGCCCTGGTCGCGAAAAGCGACAACGGCCCGACGACATCCCCATCGGCCTGACCATGCCTTTGCTCATGCCCACGCCAGGCTCCGCTGGCCCGTTGGCGGGCCTCAAAGTGATCGAGCTTGGCCAGCTGATTGCCGGGCCGTTCGCCGCCAAAACGCTCGCCGACTTTGGCGCTGAGGTGATCAAGATCGAAGCGCCCGAGGGCGGCGACCCGCTGCGCGGCTGGCGGCTCATCAAAGACGGCACTTCGGTATGGTGGCAGGTGCAGTCGCGCAACAAACGCTCATTGGCGCTCAATCTCAAAGACCCCGAGGCACAAGAGATCGTGCGCCAGCTGGCCCAAAGTGCCGATGTGCTGATCGAGAACTTCCGCCCCGGCGCGATGGAAGGCTGGGGCCTCGGCCCCGATGTGCTGCTGGCCGCCAACCCGCGCCTGGTGATGCTGCGCATCAGCGGCTACGGGCAAACCGGGCCGTACCGCGACCGCCCCGGCTTCGGCGTGGTGGCTGAAGCCATGGGCGGCCTGCGCCACCTCACGGCCGAGACCGGCCGCGTGCCGGTGCGGGTCGGCGTGAGCATTGGCGACACGCTGGCCGCGCTGCACGGTGTGATCGGCATCTTGCTGGCGCTGCAGCACCGCGCGGCATCGGGCGTGGGCCAGGTGATTGACGTGGCGCTGTACGAAGCGGTCTTCAATTGCATGGAAAGCCTGCTGCCCGAGTACAGCGCCTTTGATGCGGTGCGCGGCCCAGCCGGCAGCGCCCTGCCCGGCATTGCACCGAGCAACGCTTACTTGTGCGCCGATGGCGGTTATGCGCTCGTCGCAGGCAATGGCGACAGCATCTACAAGCGACTGATGAAAACCGTTGGCCGCGACGACTTGGGGCAAGACCCGGCGCTGGCAGGCAACACGGGCCGCGTGGCGCGTGTGCAAGAGATCGACACCGCCATTGGCCAGTGGACAGCCACACTCTCAGTGGACAAAGTGCTGGCCGCGTTGGACAGCGCCGGCGTGCCCGCCGGCCGCATCTACACCGTGGCCGACATCGCCGCCGACCCGCACTACCAAGCGCGCGGCATGATCCTCAGCATGCAGATGGCCGACGGCAGCGCCCTGGCGGTGCCCGGCATTTGCCCCAAGCTATCGGTAACGCCCGGCCAGCACCACCGCAACGCCCCTACGCTGGGGCAAGACACCGACGCCGTGCTGCACGAGCTGGGCCTAAGCCCCGCGCAAATTCAGGGGCTGAAAGACCGCGGGATCGTGGCCAGCGCGTAAGCCGGTCGTGCCGCCATGACGGGCGAAAACGGGACCGCTCGCCGCGCGCGGGCGAGACGTGAGAAACTTTATCAACACGCGTTTTCAAAACCAATAAGAAAGTTTGACATGTCAGCTGTTTCCCGAAGAACCCTGCTTGGATCTGCCGCCGCCCTGGGCACCAGCGCGTGGGTAGCCCCAGCGTTTGCACAGCCTGCAGGCAAACCGATCACCCTGGTGGTGCCAACCCCGGCTGGTGGCACCACCGACATCACCGCACGCCTGCTTGCCGAGCCCCTGGGGCGGCTGCTGGGGGTTCCGGTGGTGGTGGAAAACAAGGGCGGCGGCAACGGCAATATTGCCGGCCTGCAGGTGGCGCGCAGTGCTGCCGACGGCACCAGCCTGCTGGTTCAGTACTCGGGCTACCAGTGCATCACGCCGCTGCTGCAGCCCGTGAGCGGGTTTGACCCGGGCAAAGACTTGGCACCGCTCGGCCACCTGATCGACGCACCGCAATTGCTGGTGGTGCGCAGTAACTTCCCGGCAGCCAACTTCACCGAGTTTTTAAAGTATGTCAAAGCCAATCCAGGCAAGGTGAACTACGCATCAAGCGGCAATGGCTCCTTGCAACACGTCACCACCGAACTGCTCAAAGAGCTGACCAAAACCTTCATGGTGCACATTCCCTATCGCGGCACCGGCCAGGCGCTGACCGACCTGCTGGCCGGCACCGTGGACCTGACCATCACCACACCGCCGCCGCTGCTGGCGCACATCAGGTCGGGCAAGTTGCGCGCGCTGATGGTGACGGGCCGTACGCGGTTGCCAGTGCTGCCCGACGTGCCCACTGCCATCGAGCAAGGGGTGTCGCTGGTGGCGTCGTCGTGGTTTGCACTGTACGGCCCCAACGGCATGCCAGCGGGCACACAGGCGCGCATCACAGCGGCCGTCCAACAGGTGGTGGCGTCCGAAGTGTTTAAAAAACGGGCTGAGGAACAAGGCGCCAAGGCGGTGTACGTAGACCCCGCCGAGTTGGCCCGCCTGGAGGCCAATGACCGCAGCATGTGGAAGCGCGTGATCAGGCTAGCCAACATCAAGGCTGACTGACGGCGGGTTTGGATGCTGACTTGGGGCTAAAAAACCGCGCGGTGGCCGCCTCAGGCGTCACACGGCAAAAAATCATTTTCGGGTTTTTTTATGCATTAAATCAGGCGCCAGCCCAGGTATTTACTGCCTGAGCAGCTATTTTAAATATAGCAACACCAGAATCGCGCTCAGCCCAGCACGGCGATCAGGTCGATGTACAGCTGCTTGGCCGCGTCCTGTGAGGTGCCTTTGACTTTGGTCCAGGCGTCCCACTTTGCGCGTGCCACAGGATCACTGAAGCCGGGCTTGGGCTCGATGTTGTCACCGGTGCTGCCCTGTTTGTAGAGTGCATACAGCTTGAGCAGCGTGGCGTTGTCGGGGCGGTCGCTCAGGTTTTTAGAGTTGGCCATGGCCTTGTCGAAGGCGGCTTGCAGGTCTGACATGCGCTAATCCGTTTCAAAAAAATAGTGAAGTCGCAATTGTCTGTCACGCGCTGAGGGCCACCGCAAAGCGCTGGGCCGCAATTTCAAGCAGGCCGTCAAAAATCAGGCTTTCGACCAGTTCGACGTCGACCGACATGCTGGGCGCCATCTTCCAGCCTGCGCCGCCGGTCATCAGGCAAACCGGCGCCTGGGCGCAATGACGGGCGGTGTTGTCGACCATGCGCTGAACCGCACCGGCAATGGCGAAGGTGCCACCGCTGGTGAGCGCGTCACTGGTGTTGGTGGGAAAGTCGCACACGTCGCCGGTGGGCACGTGCAGCCCGGCGGTGCCAGACTCCAGCGCGCGCAGCATGATGCCGTGGCCCGGCAGGATGATGCCGCCCAGAAACCGCCCCGTGGCGTCAATCGCCTCGACCGTGACCGCTGTGCCCACCATGACCACCACGCACGGCGCGCAAGCCCCACGGCGCAGCAACCGGTGGCGCGCGCCGATCATGGCGACCCAGCGGTCGGCACCCAAGCGGGCCGGGTGGTCGTAGCCGTTGGTGAGCCCGGCCTCACGCGGGCTGGAGATGACCCACTGCGGCATCACATCCCACAACTCGAGCTGCTCGACGACGCGGCGCTTGATGGCGTCGCCCGCCACGATGCAACCCAGAATGTGGCTGGGCGCGGGCAGCTCTGACCATTCCACCTCGGCCAGTTTGTCGATGTTTTCCAGAAACACCGCCCCCTGACCGAGCACCACCGCTTGCGGTTCCATCGATTCATACAGCGCCCATTTCAGGCGCGTGTTGCCCACGTCAAGTGCGAGAAGTGTCATGTGACGGGATTATGAACATGTTTAAAACCTGGAAAAGTCAGCGTGCGCGCCCGTGTTTTTACACTTTTTAAGCGTCAGAGACGCCGGGTCAGTTTTGCCGCCAGGGCAGGCCATGAAAGCGCCAGCCGCCTTGGCGGCCACGGTGTGCCTGGCCGTTCGGGTCGCCCTCAAACCCTTCCAGAATGTTGTAGGCCTCAAGCCCCAGCGCCTCGGTGGCGTGGCGCGCGGCCGCTATGGAGCGCACGCCACTGCGGCACAGCAGCACGACCTTCTTGCCCGCAGGAACGGCCGCTGCCAGCGCGGTATCGAACGCCGGGTTCACGCCCATGCCAGGCCATTGCTTCCAGGCCGCGGGGACCGCGCCCGGCACAAAACCCACCCACTCGCGTTCCGCGTCGCTTCGCACATCAACCAGAACAGCTTCACCCGACAAAAACCACTGATAGGCCAGCTGCGGCGACACGTCGCCGGCATACCCTGCTGCTGGCTGCACCTGCATCAGCTGGACGGCGTCAGCGTCGTGCCGAATCCCGGATGTGAGGTTCCGCGGCAATACCTCGTGCAGCCGCTGCGGCGCGGGCAGTACCAATGCCTGCATGGTGGCAATGAACGCCTCACGTGTATTGCCCGCCACACGGGCGTTGCTGGCTTTTTCGCGTCCGATGGTGCTGTATCGCCGGCCCTGGTAGTCGTGGCCGGGCCACATCGTGGTCGACTCGGGCAGCGCGAACAGCACCTGCGTGAGGCTGGTGTAGAGCGCGTCGGCACTTCCCGACTGGAAATCGGTGCGGCCACAGCCGTTGATCAGCAGCGTGTCCCCGGTGAGCACATGGTCTTGCCACAAATAGCACATGCTCCCAGCGGTGTGGCCGGGTGTGTGCAGTGCTGTGAGGTGCTCACTGCCAAAGGTCAGCACATCGCCATGCTGCAACTGCACGGCTGCGGTGGTGATGCCGCAGCCCGCTGGCGCTGCGGTGGTGGCGCCGTCGTGTTCGGCCAACAGACCGGCACTGGTCAGGTGATCGGCGTGGGCGTGGGTTTCGATCGTCCAGCGCAATGTCAAGCCATGTTCGGCCAGCACCGACTGGTCGCGCTCGAGCTGGGTGTCCACCGGGTCGACGATCACGGCGTCACGACTGACCTTGTCAAACAAAATGTAGGTGTAAGTGCTGGAGGCAGCGTCAAACAACTGGATAGGTTTCATTGAGGGTCTTCTACGGCATGGGGCGGCGCCGTGCGCACGCCGGGATGGTCAGGATGGTCAGGGCACAGGCGCAATTATGGTGCGGTGCCACGAGCAGCCCAGCGAGCACCCCGCGCACAGCAGCCAGCGGCCATGCGCACCAGGCCGCAGTCGGTCAGAATCAGGGCCAAACACGATCCTCAGGAGTTGTATGCCTTCCGTTGAACCCGATAAAAAAGCCGCTAAAAAACGCGCTGCCTGGCAGCCCACGCCTGTGACGCCTGGCAAAAAAAGCAAAGCCTGTGTGCTGGCGGACTTTGACCCGGCTGCCAAGCCGTATTCGTCGGGCGACAAGGCCGCGGACACGGCGCAGGTCGAGGCGCTGGCGCAAGACCTTGACGGTCTGCAGAACCTCTTTTATGCCGACAAGCGCTTCAAGCTGCTGGTGATTTTGCAGGGTACCGACACCTCGGGCAAGGACGGCACACTGCGCGGCGTATTCGGCCGCATGAGTGCGCTGGGCGTGCAGACCGTGGGCTGGAAGGCACCGACCGACAACGAGAAAGCGCACGATTTTTTATGGCGCATTCATCGTGAGGTGCCAGGTGCGGGCGAGGTCATGATCTTCAACCGCAGCCAGTACGAAGACGTGCTGGTGCCGGTGGTCAACGGCTGGCTAACGCCGACGCAAACCGCCCAGCGCTTTGCGCACATCAACGACTTCGAACGCATGCTGACGGAAACCGGAACGGTGGTGCTCAAGTTCATGCTGCACATCAGTTTTGACGAGCAGCGCGAGCGCCTACAAGAGCGCATTGACGACCCCGACAAGCATTGGAAGTTCGACATCAAAGATCTCGAAGCGCGCAAACAATGGAAGGCGTACCAGGGGGCTTACGAAGCGCTGTTGAACGCGACCAGCACGCCCTGGGCGCCCTGGATGGTGGTGCCATCGAACTCAAAAACGCACCGCAACCTGATGATTGCCACGCTGGTGAAAGACGCCCTACTGGCCTTGGGCCTGCGCTACCCGCCCGCCAACCCGGCCCTGGACGGCATCAAGATCGTTTGACACGCCGGACCGCCGAGCTAGGCAGAAGTGGTCAGTGACCGCCGCCGAGATACGCAGCCTTCACTGCCGGGTCGTCACGCAGCTTGGCAGCCTCGCCATGAACAGAAATGCGCCCGTTTTCCAGCACGTAGCCATAGTCAGCCACCTTCAGCGCTGCGGCTGCAAACTGCTCGACCAGCAGCATGGTGACGCCACGCGCTTTCAGGTCGCCGATGATGCGAAACACCTCCTCGACCAGGATGGGCGCCAGGCCCATCGACGGCTCGTCAAGCAGCACGATTTCCGGGTTCAGCATGACGGCACGCGCCATGGCGAGCATTTGCTGCTCACCGCCGGACAGCGTGCCAGCCAACTGGTTGCGCCGCTCTTTTAGGCGCGGGAACAGTTCCATCGCCTTGTCCAGATCGCCGTCCACATCGCCCTTGGGGCGGGCGCCGGTCAGACGCGGAAACGCACCCAGAATCAGGTTGTCGGTCACCGTCATGGTGGCAAACACGCGGCGGCCTTCGGGCGAATGGGCCAGCCCGAGCTTGGCGATGGTGTAGCTTTCAAGGCCATCAATACGTTTGGCGTGAAGATTGATCTCGCCTGCGGTCGGCTTGATCATGCCCGAGATGGCGCGCATAGTGGTCGTCTTGCCCGCTCCGTTGGAGCCAATCAGCGTGACGACCTTACCTTTGGGCACTTCCATCGAAATGCCGTGCAGGACCTGCACCTTGCCGTAACCGGCTTCGAGGTTTTTGATACTCAACATGGTGATTCTTTCTAAAGTGATGACTGGGCGCGCTCAGGTGGCGGTGCCACCGAGGTAAGCCTCGATCACTTTTTCATTCGCCTGCACTTCGGCGGGTTTGCCTTCGGCGATCTTCTGGCCGAAGTCGAGGACCGACACGTTGTCGCAGATGCTCATCACCACGTCCATGTGGTGCTCGATCAGGATCACGGTGATGCCGTGGTCGCGGATCTTGCGGATGATAGTGACCAACTCCTTGATGTCCGGTGCGGTCAGGCCAGCAGCCGGCTCGTCGAGCAGCAGCAGCTGAGGGTCAAGCGCCAGCGCGCGAGCGATTTCAAGCAGGCGCTGTTTGCCGTAGGGCAGGTTGCGGGCTTCCTCGCTGGCCAGATTGCCAAGACCGACGAATTCCAGCAGGCCCAGCCCACGTTCAATCGCCGCCGCCTCCTCACGCTTGTAGCGCGGCAAATGCAGGGCGACATCCACGATGTTGCTGGCAAAGGTGTGGTGCAAGCCAACCTGCACGTTTTGCAGCGCGGTCATTTCACCGAACAGCTGGACGTTCTGGAAGGTGCGGGCAATGCCCGACAACGCGATGTCAGACGACGTGCGCCCGACCACCGCACGGCCCGCAAAGTTGATGGTGCCTGCCGTGGGCTGGTAGATACCGGTCAACACGTTCATCATCGTGCTCTTGCCCGAACCGTTGGGGCCGATCAGGCCGTGAATCGTGCCGCGCTTGATGCGAATGTCCACCTGGTTGATGGCTTTCAGGCCGCCAAACTGCATCAGGATGCCTTCGCCAACCAACAGGTCTGCACCGACCGGCACGGTGGCATTCGCCGCAGCCATCACCGCATCTTTGCCGGTGGCCCTAGCGCCCAGCTGGGCGTCGGCTGCCGAAGATTTGCGAACAAACAGGGTGCGCACAAAGCCAACGATACCGTCCTGCAGGTAGTAAACCACGAACAGGATCATCAAGCCGAAGATGCTAAGGCGCCAGTCGGTGATCGACTGCAGCCAGAACGCAAACCCCGCCAGCGCCATTGTGCCAACCACCGGAATGGCCATGGCTTTGGGGGTCGTCATCTTGCGAGCAACACCAACGATGGCACCGATCAACATGCCGACCGCCAGCACCAACGCCACCACCCGGAACATTTCAAGGTCGTCCAGCAGCTTGGGCAGAATCACGATGATGGCTGCGCCCAGCAGTGCGCCCGAGCGAGTTTTGCGCCCCCCCATGATCACGGCCAGCAGGAAAAGCACGGTCAATTCGAAGTTGTAGGTGTTGGGCGAAATGTACTGCTCGGAGTAGGAGTACAGGCAACCCGCCAACCCCGCAAAGCCCGCGCTGATCACAAAGGCATAGACCTTGTAGCGGTACACCGACACACCCATGCAGTCCGACGCCACAGGGCTGCCGCGCAGCGCCTCGAACGCACGGCCCAGCTGGGACTTCAAAATGCGGTGCACCACCACCAGCGAGACCACCATGAGCGCGAACGTAAGCCAGTAGAACTCGTGCTCGCTCAGCTTGTGGCCCATCACGGAGGGCTTGGGGATGGTGATGCCGAGCGGGCCTTCGGTGAGAAAGGTCATCTCGTTGATCAAAATCTGGATGATGGTGCCGAAGGCCAGTGTGACCATGGCCAGATAAGGGCCGGTCACCCGCAGCGCGGGCAGGGCTAGCAAGGCGCCGAACGCAGCGGTCACGGCAATGCTGGCGGGAATGATGACCCACAGCGGCGCGCCCAGCTTCATGAACAACACCCAGGCGGTGTACGAACCCACGCCGAACAAACCGGCATGGCCCAGCGATACCTGCCCGGTGTAGCCCACAACAATGTCCAGGCCGAACAACAAAATGGCGTAGATCATGATCGTGCCGACCATGTGGATGTAATACGAATTTCCCGACATCAGCGGGAACGCCGCCAGCAGGGCCAACCCGATGACAGCGGCGATCAAAGTCTTGCGATTCATCTTCTTGAACTTTCTTTTTAGGTCGCGTGAACAGTCAAACTTTTTTGATGGCTGTTTTGCCGAATAAACCGGCCGGCTTGAACGCCAGCACCAGCAGCAGCAGCACCAGGCCCGGCACGTCTTTGTAGCCGGTGGAGATATAGAAACCCGTTGTGGTTTCAGCCACACCCAAAATGATGCCGCCCACAATGATGCCCATGCCGCTGGTCAGGCCACCAATGATTGCCACGGCGAAAGCCTTCAGGCCCAGCACCGCGCCCATGGTGGCGCCGGTCAGTGTCAGGGGCGCAATCAGCGCTCCCGCAAAGCCTGCTGTGGCAGACGACAAGGCGTAGGAAAACGTGATCACCAGACCCGTGTTGATGCCCATCAATTTCGCCGCATCGCGGTCGTTGAAGGTCGCGACCACGGCCTTGCCGTAAATGGTTTTGCGGTTGAAAAACTCGACCGCCAGCATCATCAGCACCGCGCCAATCACCACCAAGATTTCCATCGGCAGGATGTTGGCACCCAAAAGCTTGATCGGAGCCTCCGGCAACGGCGAAGGGAACTTCAAATCATCACGGCCCCAGATGTTTTCTGCGACGTTTTTAAAAATGATGCCCAGCGCAATGGTCGACATGATCCAGCCGAATTCGCTTTTGATCTTGATGGCGGGCCGCACGCCAATGCGCTCGACAAAGCCGCCTTGCAACAGTCCGAAGACGATCACGATCGGCAGCATGAGCCAGTAATTCACACCCATGTTGACGAGTGTCAGGCCCACCATGGCCCCCAGCATCAACGCGTCGCCCTGGCCAAAGTTCAGCGTGTCCGACGTTTGAAACGTGAGCTGGTAGCCGAACGCGATGACCGCGTAGATCATGCCCAGCGCGATACCGCTGTAGACAAGTTGAAGCAGGATTTCCATAATTTCAGCACCTAGAAAGTTTCAGCACAGGGGTCGACACAGCGGCAGCTCACAACACAAAAAAAAGCACCGCGTCAGCTGGCGCGGTGCCTGATCTCAACAAAAAATAAGCTTACTTCTTGATGCGCACTTCAGAAGCCTTCTTCTGATCGTCGCTGTAGGCGTAGACCACTCGTTGGCCCTTGACTTCACCAAACACAGGAATGTTGGCGGTGATCGCCTCATGGTCCTTGGCGGTAAAGGGCTTGTTGTAGGTGGTGATCACGCCTTCAACCGGGGCTTTCAGATCTTCCAGCGCGGCCTTGATCTTCGGGCCGTCGGTGGAGTTGGCCTGTTTGATGGCCGCAGCCAGCAAGTAGATGGAGTCGTAACCCTGCGCGGCCGACACGGGTGAGTCGATGCGCTGGTTTTTTGGGTTGAAGGTCTTGAGGTAGCTGATGATGAACGACTGGCGCTTCGGCGTTGTCGGCTCCTGGATGAAGGTTTGCGGCATGCGCGCGCCCTCACCGCCAGGGCCTGCGTTGTCGATGTAGTTGGCCATCGACAACGTCCAGCTGCCAATCAACGGGACTTTCCAGCCCAGCTTGGTCATGCCGTTGGCAATCTGCGCCAGCTCGGGACCAATGCCATAAGTCAAGACGGCTTCGGCGCCGGCTTCCTTGGCCTTGAGCAACTGGGCGGTCATGTCCACATCCTTGATGTTGAACTTCTCGGTGGCGACGGCTGTGATGCCCTTGGCCTTCAATGCGGTTTCCAGGTCAGCACGGCCCAACTGGCCATAGTTGGTCGAGTCGGCCAGGATGGCGACCTTCTTGTAGCCGCGGCGGGTCACCGCCTCTTCCACAATCATTGGCGCCTGAATGCTGTCGTGCGCTGCGTTGCGAAAGATGTAGTTCTCAGGCTGGTCCTTGAACTGCTGGGTAATCACGCTGCCCGTGGCCACGTTGTTGATCACGGGGATCTTCGCTTCCTGGAAGAAACGCTGGGATGCCAGCGCCACACCGGTGTTGATATAGCCCACGGTGGCGGTCACTTTTTCCTTGTTGATCAGCTCCTGGGCGATTTGCACACCGCGTTCGTTTTTGGCTTCGTCATCGCGTTCGACGACTTGCAGTTGCCGACCCATCACGCCGCCGGACTTGTTGATTTCGTCAACAGCCAGTCGCACGCCATCACGCATGCTCACGCCCATCGATGACGAACCGCCGGTAAACGGGCCCGCCACCCCAATTTTGATCGGGTCGGCTGCTGCTGCGAGTCCGGCGATACTGAAGGCGGCTGTGGCGATGGCCAGTTTTGCAAAACAAATAGTCATGGTGTCTCCGGTAATAGAGGAATAAGTCGGTCGGGGCATCAAAATCGTGATGGACCACCTGCCAAGTGCACCCATGAGCAGGCGGGGCCATCCAGACACGCTGTTTGACTTGTGGATTATGGGATTTTTCCAGCGTGCCGGGATTCTGTTTTCCCCTACGCAATACTACGCAAACGCGCCATCGGGTTCCAAAAACCGGCAAAACTCATCAACTATCCTCACATACGGCCCACACGATAATTGGTCAACTCCGTTTCCGGCCCCGGACTTCACCCACGCGCCCAGCGCGCACTGCATTCATGCAACTTCGGCTCAAAATTTTTCTCCTGTCCATCGTGCCCACAGCGGTCGCGGTGGGCTTGGTCATTCTGACCGTGCAGTCGCAGACCCTCAAGCTGGCCAAGCAAGAGCGCGACCTGGTGGAGTCCACCTACCTGGCGAGCAAGGAGGCCGAGCTTCGCGCTTATGTCGGGCTCGCGAAAAGCGCGATTGAGCCGCTGGTCAACGCCGCTGACTCCAAAACCCCCGCAAGACAGACACAAGCTATGGCGCTGTTGCGTCAGCTGGAGTTTGGCAAGGACGGCTATTTTTTCCTCTACGACATGGCGGGCAACAACCTGATGCACGCGCGTCAACCCGAGCTGGTGGGCAAAAACCTGCGTGACGTGAAAGACCCCTACGGCGGCTCGCCGATTGAGGCGCTGCTGGAGGCCACCCGGCGAGGTGGCGGCACGGTGCGCTATTTCTGGGCCAAACCTTCTTCGGGGCAGGTGGCGTCCAAACTCGGTTACGTGGAGCCCATCGCCCCCTGGGGCTGGATGCTGGGCACCGGTCTGTACCTGGATGACATTGAGCAGACCCTGCAGCGCATTGATGCGCAGGCGCAAAGCAACATTCAGGTCACGCAACGCCAGATGTACACGATCGCGGCGGCCGCGATGATCCTGATTGCGCTGTTGGGGCTGGCCGTCAACCTCAGTGACCACCGGGAGTCCAGCGCCAAGCTCAGGCACCTGGCGCAACGCGTGGTGAACTCCCAGGAAGAAGAACGCGTGCGGGTGGCGCAGGAGCTGCATGACGGGATCATCCAGGTGCTAGTGTCGGCCAAGTTTTTCATTGAAACGGCTCAGCTGCAGCTGCACAACAGTGCGCGTGATCACCAGGCAGAAGCCGCACCCGGCACAACGCTGGCCGACTCGGGTGCCACACCGCTCAAGCGTGGACTTGATCGCCTGAGTCAGGCGCTGACGGAAGTGCGCCGCATCTCCCACGGTTTGCGCCCTGCTCTGCTGGACGACTTTGGCCTGTCCCCGGCCATTGACGTGCTGGTCGAAGAGGCCGGGGAGCAGTGCCCGTTCAACATTGAATTTGAAACGCAAGGCATCCCGTTTGCGTTGCCGTTGGCGCAAAGCACCGCGCTGTTTCGCATCTCCCAGGAAAGTCTGACCAATGCACGCCTGCATGCACAAGCCAGCGAAGTCCGCGTAACCCTGAGCTTTCGCAAACGGCAAATCCAGCTCGCTATTTGTGACGACGGCAAGGGCTTCAACGTGGACCGGGTGCAGACGGCCCAGCGCGGGGGCATTGGCCTGCGCAACATGCGCGAACGCATGGAGGGCCTGGGCGGAAAGCTGAGTATTCGCTCAGGCCCTGACGGCACTTGCGTGACTGCTACGCTCGCCACCCCCGCCCTGCTCGCTACCCCTTTTGCGCCCACGCGCAGCACCACACCCGATGAGCTTCATGCCTAAAACAATTCGCCTGCTGTTGGTTGACGACCACCCCTTCGTGCGGGACGGCGTGCGCATGCGCCTGGAGGCCACCGGCCAGATCGCCGTGGTGGGTGAGGCCGATTGCGTCGAGGAAGCGTATCGGCTGTGCAACCAGTTGACCGGCGAGCAGGCACCCGACATGGTGCTCACCGACATCAGCATGCGCACGCTCAGCGGCATTGAGCTGACCGCGCAGTTTCGCCAGCACTTCCCCGACATCGCCGTGCTGGTGCTGTCGATGCACAACAACCCGGAATATGTCCGGCGGGCGTTTGACGAAGGGGCCAAAGGCTATGTGCTCAAGGACGCGCCCGCGCAGGAACTGGTGGACGCGATTGTGGCGGTGTACGCCGGCCAAACCTACTTCAGCCTGGAGCTGCGCCAGCACCTGGAGCCCGCCCGGGCCGCCAGTACGACAGAGGACGACACCTCCGCACTGACGCCCAAGGAGCTTGCCACCATGCAATGGCTGGCCTGCGGCTACTCGAACAAGCAAATCGCGAAGGTGCTGGATATTTCAGTGCGTACCGTCGAAACCCACCGGCTGAACGTGCGCCGCAAACTCGGCATTGCCGGGCAGGCCGAGCTGGTGAAGTACGCGATAGACCGCACCCGCGCCACGCCGCCTGGCAACGGCAGGGACGGCGCTGCCTGAGCTGTTTGCCCATGCAAGTGGGCACATCCCGAACCGCCGGGTCATTGACGTTGACGTAAACGTAATATCATCCTGCTGAGAATCCGCCTCGTCACCGATGTACGGCAAAACGACTGCCTCCCAAGGATCCCCATGACCGACTTGTCCGCCGAATACAAAGCACTGGCCACTTACCGCCCCACCCACAAGGTGCGTTTTGTCACTGCCGCGTCGCTGTTCGACGGGCATGACGCTGCCATCAACATCATGCGGCGTATTTTGCAAAGCATGGGCGCCGAAGTGATTCACCTGGGACACAACCGCAGCGTGGATGAAGTCGTCACAGCGGCGTTGCAAGAAGATGCCCAGGGCATCGCAATCAGCAGCTACCAGGGCGGGCATGTCGAGTACTTCAAGTACATGGTGGACCTGCTCAAAAGCCGGGGCGGCGAGCACATCCAGGTGTTTGGCGGCGGTGGCGGCGTGATCGTGCTGCCAGAAATCCGCGAGCTGCATGCCTATGGCGTGACCCGCATCTACAGCCCCGAGGACGGCCAGAAAATGGGCCTGGCCGGCATGATTGGCGAGATGGTGATGCGCTGCGACAAGGACCTGACCGGCTTGGCCCCGGCCAGCATTGAAGCGCTGACGGGCCACACCGATATGGCATGGCGCGCGCTGGCGCAAACCATCACCGCACTTGAGAATAACGAGGCTAATCCGCTCCTAGCCCAGGCATTACATGCCCAGGCAGCTATCAAAAAAATACCCGTGGTCGGCATTACCGGCACCGGCGGTGCGGGCAAGTCGTCGCTGACGGACGAGCTGATTCGCCGCTTGCGGCTGGACCAGAACGACGCGCTGCGCATCGCCGTCATCAGCATTGACCCCTCGCGCCGCAAAAGCGGTGGTGCGCTGCTGGGCGACCGCATCCGCATGAATGCCATCAACCCCTGGAATTCAAGCGCCCCCACGCTTGTCGCTTCGCGTACTGCGCTGCCCCCTGAGGGAGCCGGACTGGCTAGGGGCGGCCCGTCGCTGGCGCCCGGCGGGCCGCGTGTGTTCATGCGCAGCCTGGCCACACGCGACTTTGGTTCTGAAATCAGCCAGGCGCTGCCTGACGTGATTGCCGCCTGCAAGTGCGCCGGGTTCGATTTGATCGTGGTGGAAACCTCAGGTATCGGCCAGGGTGACGCGGCCATCGTGCCGCATGTGGACGTGCCCATGTACGTCATGACGCCCGAGTTTGGCGCGGCCAGCCAGCTGGAAAAAATCGACATGCTGGACTTTGCCGAGTTCGTCGCCATCAACAAGTTCGACCGCAAAGGCTCGCTCGACGCATTGCGTGACGTGGCCAAACAGGTGCAGCGCAACAAGGAAGCCTGGGGCACGCCCACCGAGCACATGCCGGTGTTTGGCACCATGGCTGCCCGCTTCAACGACGACGGCGTGACCGCGCTGTACCAGGCGCTAAAGCCGCGCCTGGCCGAGCTTGGCCTGCCCCTGAGCGAAGGCAGCCTGCCCGTGGCTGGGGTGCGCCACAGCACTAACCAAACGCCAGTGGTACCCGCTGCGCGCACCCGCTATCTGGCCGAAATCTCGGACACCGTGCGCGGCTACAAAAAGCGCGCCATGGCGCAGGCGCAGCTGGCGCGGGAGGTGCAGCAGCTCAAGGCCGCAGCCGCCATGCTCAAGATCGACAAACCCGGCCGCGCCCCGGCTGCCGAAGCGGCACTCGACCTGGCGGGCCACCGCAAGGCCCGCATGGACGCCGATGCTAGAGCCCTGCTGGCCCAGTGGCCTGACTTGCAAAAGGCCTACGCGGGCGATGAGTACGTGCTGAAAATCCGTGACAAGGAAATTCGTACGGCACTGGTCACCAAAAGCCTGTCCGGCACGCCTATCCGCAAGGTCAGCCTGCCCAAGTACCAGGACGATGGCGAAGTGCTGCAGTGGCTGATGCTCGACAACGTGCCCGGCAGCTACCCCTACACAGCCGGCACCTTTGCCTTCAAACGCGAGGGCGAAGACCCAACCCGCATGTTTGCTGGCGAGGGCGACCCTTTTCGTACCAACACGCGCTTCAAGCTGCTCAGTGAAGGCATGGCCGCCAAGCGGCTGTCCACGGCTTTTGACTCGGTCACGCTGTACGGCAACGACCCCGGCCTGCGGCCTGACATCTACGGCAAGGTCGGCAACTCGGGCGTGAGCATCGCCACCCTTGACGACATGAAAGTGCTCTACAGCGGCTTTGACCTGTGCAGCCCCAGCACGTCCGTCAGCATGACCATCAACGGCCCAGCACCGTCGATTCTGGCCATGTTCATGAACACCGCCATTGACCAGAACCTTGACAAATTCAAGCTCGACAACGGCCGCGACCCGACCTCGCTTGAAGCCGCCAAAATCCGCGAATGGGTGATGGAAAACGTGCGCGGCACGGTGCAGGCCGACATTTTGAAAGAAGACCAGGGTCAGAACACCTGCATTTTCTCGACCGAGTTCAGCCTGAAGGTGATGGGCGACATTGCCCAGTTTTTTGTGCACAACCGGGTGCGCAACTTCTACAGCGTCTCAATCAGCGGCTACCACATCGCCGAGGCCGGGGCCAACCCGATCAGCCAGCTGGCCTTCACGCTCAGCAACGGCTTTACCTTTGTTGAAGCGTACCTAGCACGCGGCATGCACATCGACGACTTCGCGCCCAACCTGTCGTTCTTCTTTTCCAACGGCATGGACCCGGAATACACCGTGATGGGCCGTGTGGCCCGCCGCATCTGGGCTGTGGCGATGAAGGAAAAATACGGCGCGAACGAGCGCAGCCAGAAGCTCAAATACCACATCCAGACCAGCGGCCGCAGCCTGCACGCACAAGAGATCCAGTTCAACGACATCCGCACCACGCTGCAGGCGCTGATCGCGATTTACGACAACTGCAACAGCCTGCACACCAACGCGTTTGACGAGGCCATCACCACACCGACCGAAGAGTCGGTGCGCCGCGCCATGGCGATCCAGCTCATCATCAACCGCGAATGGGGCCTGGCCAAAAATGAAAACCCAACGCAAGGCGCTTTCATCATCGAAGAGCTGACCGAGCTGCTAGAAGAAGCCGTGCTGCTGGAGTTTGAACGCATTGCCGAGCGCGGCGGTGTGCTGGGCGCGATGGAAACCGGCTACCAGCGCGGGCGGATTCAAGACGAGTCCATGCACTACGAAATGCTCAAACACACCGGCGAGCTGCCCATCATCGGCGTGAACACCTTCCGCAACCCGCACGGTGACGCCATGCAGGACAAGCTGGAACTGGCCCGCTCTACCGAGGAAGAAAAGCAAAGCCAGCTCAGTCGCCTCAACGCGTTCCACGCGCTGCACGCCGCCGCGTCCCCCGCAGTTCTAAAACGCCTGCAAAAAGCCGTGATCGACAACGACAACGTGTTCGAGGTGCTGATGGACGCCGTGCGCGTGTGCTCACTGGGGCAGATCACGAACGCGCTGTTCGAGGTGGGCGGGCAGTACCGGCGCAATATGTAGCGCCTGTCGAATCGCGCGAGTACGATTGACATCTGACTGTCATGGCCAGACGAACACTATCGAATTGATAGCAGCTCAGGCAGTAAATACCTTGGCTAGCAGCTTATTTGATTCAATTTTTGACCCCCAAGCGCCCTGTGAGGCGCGTTTTTCATTCGCACAGGTCAAACCACCCATTAATCCTGCTGCTAACCCGCCTTCACGGCGGGGGGCGCAGCACCACGCAAAACCACCCGCCAAAAACAAAACCGGCCGTTGCGCAAAGCAAGGACCGGCTGGTGGTAGTGCCCAAAAGCCATGGGCGCCACAAGAAAGACTGGCGAATCAACCGCCTGTGGACGGGCGCTTGCCGGGGTTCTTTTTGCTGCGGGTGTGTGAGCCGCGCTCCAGGCTGATCTTCTGGCCATGGCCGGTGGTGATGGTGTAGCCATTCGGTGGAACAGGCTTTGGGGCGCAAATGTCGGCTTCGACACGGATTTTTTTAGGCATGGAGAACTCCGGTTGGAAAAAAGTTTGTCTCGCATTTTAAGCCACACAGCGAGCCGAGGCCATCGCGGCCTGACTCAACGGTCGCGCCAGACGCCTGCACGATGGCGTTGAACTTCACATCGTCGGTTTTGAGCAGGCTGGAAAA
This sequence comes from Polaromonas sp., assembly GCA_031363755.1. Taxonomy (GTDB): domain Bacteria; phylum Pseudomonadota; class Gammaproteobacteria; order Burkholderiales; family Burkholderiaceae_C; genus Polaromonas. The sequence goes on along the minus strand of JANLUZ010000080.1, from coordinate 1,035 downwards.
CGCCTCGGCGCTCATGGCCTGTACTTCTGCGCCCTGGCCTGAATGGTGGTGCCATTGCAGCGCGAGCCGCAGGTGGTGGTGTAAGGAGCGGCCTTGGCGGCCGCCACCGCTTATTGCGCGGCGCGCAGCGGCAGGTTGACCAGCAGGTTTTGCGGCTTCAGGCGCAGCAGGCCGCCGGGGGCCGTCATCAGCCCCAGATACACCGGCTTGCCAGCCACGTCGGCGCGCATGTCGCCGGGGTTGGCAAAGTCGAGCCGGAACAGGCTGACGAGCCGGGCCAGGCGCTCGGGCGCCACGCCACGGTCTTCATACAGGTCGTTGAGCAGCGCGGTGGCCTCTAGGTCCAGGCCGATGTGCCAGCGCCAGGCGGCGTCATCGATTTTTTGCAGCGGCGTGATGCTCACGCTCACGCCCATCAGGGCCTGCACCCAGCGCTCCAGCACGGTGGCCAGGGCTTTGAGGCCAGAACGGGCGCGGGTCAGCTTGAACACCAGACCGTGGCTCAAATCATGGCTGACTTCGTGGGCAAGATCGAGCAGAAACCGGTGTTGGGCCGGGGTTTGTTCGGACCAGGCGGCGGCGTAGTCGGGGGCGTTGGTGTCGCTGAGCACGCGCAGCTCGATGCTGCGCAGCGGGGCCTTGGCTTCGGCCAGAAACCGGCCAAAGTCGCCCAGCCCGCCGTGCTCGTTGAGCATGTCCAGCACGCCCTGGTCGCCAGCCAGCACCTGCCCACCGTCAACGCTGATACGCTGGGGCCGGTGCAGCAAATCAGCCGCGCGCAGCACGTAGGCGTTGGGCTCGTCGGCCAGCAACGCGCGCAGCATGTGGGCGGCCAGCAGGTCGATGAACAGCGGCGGGATGTTGATGGCTGCCACGGGTGTCGAAGCGCCCTGCGCGTGGCGCGGAAACAAGCTGACGTAGTAGGCCTGCACCGAGCCCGCCGCCAGCAGGCCCGCCTGCAGGCGCAAAAACAGCGCGTAGCTGTCCCGCACATCGGCGTCTTGCAGGCGCTGCAGTTCGGCAGCCGCCACCGCC
>JANLUZ010000061.1:0-1602 GCA_031363755.1 Polaromonas sp. | reverse complement strand
GGCTGAATTGGTGCAGCAGGCGCTGAAAGAAGCCGGCTTGCCTGCGGACGTGGTGCAACTCGTGCCCACCACTGACCGTGACGCCGTGGGCCACCTGATCGCCATGCCGCAGTTTGTCGATGTGATCATTCCGCGCGGCGGCAAGGGCTTGATCGAGCGCATCAGCCGGGACGCCAAAGTGCCGGTCATCAAACACCTCGACGGCAACTGCCACGTGTATGTCGACGACCCCTGCGACATCGCGATGGCGGTGAGCGTGGCCGACAACGCCAAAACCCAAAAATACAGCCCCTGCAATGCGGCTGAAAGCCTGCTGGTCGCCCAGGGCGTGGCCGATACGTTTTTGCCGCTGATTGGCGCCATTTATGCCGAAAAAGGTGTAGAAATGCGATGTAATCCGGCGGTAGCCCAGGTATTACTTGCCTGTAGTGCTATCAAAAACAAAGCGCTGATTGTGCCTGCCACCGAGCAGGACTGGTTTGAGGAATACCTGGCGCCGGTTATCAGTATCAAGATGGTCAGCGGCGTGGACGAGGCGATTGACCACATCAACCGCTACAGCAGCCACCACACCGACACCATCCTGACGACACACCACGGGCATGCGCAGCGTTTTCTGCGCGAGGTCGATTCGGCAAGCGTGATGGTGAATGCGAGCACCCGCTTCGCTGACGGTTTTGAGTTCGGGCTGGGCGCTGAAATCGGCATCTCCACTGACAAGTTTCATGCGCGCGGACCGGTTGGCATTGAGGGGCTGACCTCGCTCAAATACATCGTGCTGGGCAACGGAGAAGTGCGTGGCTGACTACGCCGCACCGGGGTGTTTGGGCTGAGCACCGTCAGGTGGGTGGCTCGCGTAAGGTGGCAGGTGTACCTTCGGTGACCTTGTAACTTTCGTGTAAACCCTTATTTGAGAGATCACAAAGGCGCGACAGCAGGGCTTGCGCCTCGGTTCAAGGCGGCGAGCTTTTTGATGCCCATAACAATATTTTTCTGAAAGCCCGACCCATGGTTCCGCACCTGATCACCGCCTTGACTGGCCCCATCAACGAGCTGGAGCAGCGCGTGCTGGACTCCATGCCCGCCATCGAGCGTTGGTTTCGGCTGGAGTGGATGGAGCACACGCCGCCGTTTTACTGCTCGGTCGATGTGCGCAATGCCGGCTTCAAGCTGGCCCCGGTCGACACCAACCTGTTCCCGGATGGCTGGAACAACATCACACCGGCCATGCTGCCGCTGGCGGTGCAGGCTGCCATGGCCGCTATTGAAAAAATCTGCCCCGAGGCGCGCAACCTGCTGGTGGTGCCTGAGAGCCATCCGAAAAACACCTTTTACTGGTCCAACATGCTGCAGCTCAAGCGCGTGTTTCACCAGGCCGGCCTGAACGTGCGCTTTGGCTCCCTGAGCGCTGATGTTCGGGAAGCGACCACCTTAAAGCTGCCCACCGGGGAGTCGATCACGCTGGAGCCGCTGGTTCGCACCGACCGCCGCCTGGGCCTGAAGGACTTTGACCCCTGCACGATCTTGCTCAACAACGAGCTGTCGGCGGGTATTCCCGGCATTCTCGAAGACCTCAACGAGCAGTATTTGCTGCCACCGCTG
>JANLUZ010000050.1:0-3679 GCA_031363755.1 Polaromonas sp. | reverse complement strand
ACCCCCCTGTCCCCCCACGCCACCAAAGTCATGCTGCTCGGCTCCGGCGAGCTGGGCAAAGAGGTGCTGATTGCGCTGCAGCGCCTGGGTGTGGAAACCATCGCGGTAGACCGCTACGAGCACGCGCCTGGCCAGCAGGTGGCCCACCACGCCCGCACCATCACCATGAGCGACCCCGCGCAGCTCAAGGCGCTGATTGAAGCCGAACGGCCGCACCTGGTGGTGCCCGAGATCGAGGCGATCGCCACCCCCATGCTCGAGGAACTCGAAGCCGCTGGCGTGGCCCGCGTCATTCCCACAGCACGCGCTGCCCGCTTGACGATGGACCGCGAAGGCATTCGCCGCCTGGCCGCCGAAACGTTGGGCCTGCCGACCAGCCCGTACGTGTTTTGCGATTCGCTGGCCGAGCTGCAGGCGGCCATTGACAGCAAAATTGGCTACCCCTGCATCGTCAAACCCGTGATGAGCTCGTCCGGTAAGGGCCAAAGCAAGATCGCCGGGCTCGCCGATGTCAAAACTGCCTGGGACTACGCCATGGCCGGCGGGCGTGTGGCCGGCGGCCGTGTGATCGTGGAAGGCTTCATCGACTTCGACTACGAAATCACCCAGCTCACGGTGCGCGCGCTGGCCGCCGATGGCAGCGTCGAAACGCATTTTTGCGAACCCATCGGCCACGTGCAGGTCAATGGTGACTATGTGGAAAGCTGGCAGCCCCACCCGATGCGCGCCGCCGCGCTCCAAAAAAGCCGCGACATCGCCAAGGCGGTGACCGACAACCTGGGAGGCCAGGGGGTTTTCGGCGTTGAGTTGTTCGTCAAGGGCGACGACGTCTGGTTCAGCGAAGTCAGCCCCCGCCCGCACGACACCGGCATGGTCACCATGTGCACCCAGGTGCAAACCCAGTTCGAGCTGCACGCCCGCGCGATTTTGGGCCTGCCCGTGAACACCGCTCTCAAAACCCCCGGCGCCAGCGCCGTGATTTACGGCGGTGTCAACGCGCATGGCATTGTGTTTGACGGCGTGGCCGACGCGCTGCGTGTGCCCCACACCGACATCCGCTTGTTCGGCAAGCCGGAGAGTTTTGTCAAGCGCCGCATGGGCGTGGCGCTGGCGTTCGACGCTGATGTGGAAGTGGCCCGCGTGAACGCCAAAAAGGCAGCGGCTCTGGTCAAACCCCGTATCGCCTAGGCCACCACGATGCACCCGCGCGCGCTGCTGGCCCTGTGGGACGACTCCACCTGGAGCGTGCTGCTGGCCGCCGGGCTGGCCGTTGGAGTGGCGCTGCTGCTGCACCGCCTGGGCGGGCTGGTGCTGATGCGGGTGACGCGCAACATGCCGATTGCCAACGCTGTGGCGCGGCGTTGCTGGCGGCCTGCCGCGTATGTGCTGGCGCTGCTGGCCCTGGTGCTGGTGTGGGAGGCTGCGCCCGACAAGCTGCTGCTGATCGACAAGGTGCGGCGCTTTAACGGCCTGCTTCTGCTAGCCGCGCTGACGTGGCTGGCGCTGCGTGCCGTCAGCGGCGTGGCACACGGCGTGGCGGCGCAATTTCCGGTCGATGTGGAAGACAACCTCAACGCCCGCCGTGTGCAAACCCAAACCCAGCTGCTCGCCCGCACCGCCAGCTTCATGGTGCTGGTGGCCGGCGGCTCGCTGATGCTCATGACGTTTCCCGGCGCGCGCCAGGTCGGGGCCAGCTTGCTGGCTTCTGCCGGGGTCATCGGCATCGTCGCTGGCATTGCCGCGCGGCCCGTGTTCAGCAACCTGATTGCCGGGCTGCAGCTGGCGCTGGCCCAGCCGCTGCGCATTGACGATGTGCTGGTGATTCAAGGCGAATGGGGCCGCGTCGAAGAGATCACCGGCACCTATGTGGTGCTGAAAATCTGGGACGACCGCCGCCTGATCATTCCGCTGCAGTGGTTCATTGAAAACCCGTTTCAGAACTGGACCCGCAGCAGCGCCAAAATCATCGGCACCGTGTTCATGTGGGTGGACTACCGAATGCCCCTGCAACCCCTGCGCGAAGCCGCCCAGGCCGCCTGCGAGGCCGCCGCCGAGTGGGACAAACGCCTGTGCCTGCTGCAGGTGGTTGAAGCGGGTGAGCGCAGCATGCAGCTGCGCGTGCTGGTCACGTCCGCCAGCTCCGGCCTGAGCTGGGACTTGCGCTGCAAGGTTCGCGAGGCGCTGGTGGACTTCATGCAGCGCAAATATCCGCAGTTTTTGCCGGTGGTGCGGGTGGATGGGGAGAGCGTGGCAGCGGGCAACAGGCTGCCGAACGATTGGCCAGCGGGCGGCGCGACGTAGTTTGCTGGCGCGTGTAGTGCGGCGTGTGGTGTCGGATTAATAAAAAGGTATTTATGAATATTTTGATCTTCGGCGCCACCGGCATGGTGGGGCAAAGTGTGCTGCGGGAGTGCCTGAACGCGAACGACGTCGAGCGTGTGGTGGCGGTGGGGCGCACGCCGACAGACACTGAACATCCGCGCCTGTCGAACGTGGTGGTTGCTGACCTCACCAACTTGCAGGCCGTTGCTACCCAGCTGAGCCCGTTTGACGCCTGCTTTTTTTGCCTGGGCGTGTCGTCGGTGGGCATGAGCGAGGCGGCGTACACGCAGATCACACACGACCTGACGATGAGCGTGGCGAAGGTGCTGGTGCAAGCCAACCCGTCGATGACGTTTGTCTACGTCACGGGTGCTGGCGCGGACAGCACCGAGCGCGGCAAGAGCATGTGGGCGCGGGTTAAAGGCAAAACCGAAAACGACCTGATCAGGCTGGGTTTCAAAGCCGCCTACATGTTCCGGCCGGGCATCATCCTGCCCTTGCATTCGGTGCGGTCAAAAACGGCTGTCTACCGCATCGCCTACACCGCGGCCAAGCCTGTGTTCTGGCTGATGCAGCGCCTCACGCCCCAGTGGGTGGTGACCTCAGTCCAGGTCGGTCAGGCGATGCTCTCGGTGGCGCGGAGCGGTTATGTGCGGCCGGTGCTTGAAATCACCGACATCCAGGTGGCTGCGAATACGGGCTGAAATTTGACCGTTTTCAGCACGAAAACACCGCGTAGTCCAAGTTTTCACTGCCTATTTAGCTACAAAAAGTGTAGTGATTACTGAAATGCCACTTCCGAAAAACTCCGTAGCTTGCGGCTGTGCAGCTGGGTGCTGCCTTCGGCGCGCAGCAGCTCTACCGCGCGAATGCCGATGCGCAGGTGCTGGTCGACGCGTTCGCGGTAGAAGTGGTTGGCCATGCCGGGGAGCTTGATTTCGCCGTGCAGGGGTTTGTCGCTCACGCACAGCAGGGTGCCGTAGGGCACGCGAAAGCGAAAGCCGTTGGCGGCAATGGTGGCGCTTTCCATGTCCAGCGCCACGGCGCGGCTTTGGCTGAAGCGGCGCTGGGGTTGGTTGTTGGGCAGCAGCTCCCAGTTGCGGTTGTCGGTGGACGCCACGGTGCCGGTGCGCATGATGCGTTTCAAGTCGGGGCCGCTCATGGCGGTGACGTCTTTGACGGCTTGCTCCAGCGCGATTTGAATTTCGGCCAGCGCCGGGATCGGCACCCACAGCGGCAGCTCTTCGTCCAGCACATGGTCTTCACGCACATAGCCGTGGGCCAGCACGTAGTCGCCCAGCTGCTGGCTGTTGCGCAGCCCGGCGCAGTGGCCCAGCATGATCCAGGCGTGCGGGCG
>JANLUZ010000018.1:0-4891 GCA_031363755.1 Polaromonas sp. | reverse complement strand
TCCATGATTTGTGCGGTAAATAGCGAGGCAAACCATCAGCTCAATAAAGTGTTCGACGCGGCTTGTGTGAATCATGAGGGTTGTCCGGGTGGTTAAACGACAACGAGGGGCCAACTCAGTGCCAGTCATCGGTTGAAAATGAGGTTGCCCAGGTAGCGCCCCGGCAACAAGGTGAAGCCGCCCGCCACCAGGCAGGCCCCCACATACAGGCCCTGCATCGACTTGCGGTGGCCGGCGATGTCGCCCAGACGCAGTCGGCGAAACGCCACAAACAGCGCCCCCAGCGTGGCGGGAATGAACAGATGAATCAGCGTGAAACCTTGCCAGTTGGGCAGCCTAAAGTCCCGAATAAATAGTGCTGTCAACGCGGTAGCAATCATCAGCAGCACCCAGGTGTAGCCGATGCGGCGGTGCAGCGTGGGGCGCTGCAAACGCCCCCGGCGCGCCCAGATGGCGAACGGGCCGATGGCGGTGGCGGCCAGCGCGGCCGTCATGTGAATGGCGATCAGGGGGGTAAGTTGCATGGTGCGGCTCCGGTTGGGCTTGGGGGTCAGGGGGTGATGGCGTGGCCCGCGCTTTGCACGGGTGACTGATTCAGCAACGCCCGCCGCAGCCGCAGTAGTCGCACCGCCCGCGCTGCAAAAGCAACATAAAAATGCCCCAAATCCAAAAGGGGGTGCGAATAACGATTTGGGCTAAGAAATTGAAAAAATTTGCAGGTGATGCCATGGCGCCTCCTTTTATGGGGTTGAGTAGGCTGGGCGCATCAGCGATGGGGCTGGCTGCGATGGGCAAACTGTGCAGGGAAGACGGACAACGAGCGATCGGCTTGCGACAAAGTGCTGGCGCAGTGGCGTGAAATGCATGGAGCCGTCGCGAAAAGTGCTCCGACGTCAAACCATTCCATTTTTTGTAACAAGGTCTCTGGTGTTGGTTGTTTAACTGAACTATTTGACCTTCATGATTTACTATCGCGCGAAAACCAATACTGTTTGCTGGAGAAACGCCCTTGAAACACAGCTGCCCACCGCCCAAAAAACCTCACCGCAGCCACATCATTAAATTGCATGGGGTGGCCGCATGTGTGCTGTTTTTGTCGACCGTTTTGGCGTCTTGTGGCGGCGCTGCGCAGTCTCCTGGGCTAGATGTCGCGTCAACATCAACGTCAACTTTGGCATCGACTACTGCTTTAAAGCCTGCACTTACGCCGACCCCTGCGCCAGTACCAGCTCCTGCGCCAGTACCAGCTCCTGGGCCTGTTCCAGCTCCGGCGCCTATTCCAGCTCCGGCGCCTATTCCAGCTCCGGCGCCAGTTCCGACTCCAGCACCCATTCCGGCTCCAGCGCCCGTTCCGACTCCAGCACCCATTCCGCCTCCGGCACCTATTCCAACTCCGGCACCCGCACCTAGCCCAGTTCCAGCCCCGCCCAGCGTGGGGAACGGAAAACTGAAAATATTCATCCTGGCCGGGCAATCCAATATGGTGGGTTATGGCAAAGTTGAGGTCGGTGCCGACATGAGCAAGCCGACCCGTACGCCCCATATTTTGGGCGGGTCGGGCAGCTTGCGCGCGATGGTTAACAACGACCCTGTTAAATACGGTTATCTGCTTGATCCGGTTAAAACGGTGAAGTACACCATTGAAGGCACCACCCGAACCTATGCCGACTGGCTGACACGCGACGACGTCTGGGTCTCAAGCTGGGATTCAGGCGAAATCGGCAAGACCACACTGCGACGCGAAGGCGCATTGAGCGTCGGTTTCGGTGACGAGAAAGTTTTGCCTTATGGCTACATCGGGCCTGAGTTTGGCTTCGGCCACATGGTGGGCAACGCGTTATCTGACAAGGTGTTGCTGGTCAAGACCTCCTGGGGCGGTAAATCGTTGGCGGTGGATTTCCGACCGCCGAGTTCAGGCGGTATCACCGGCCCGTACTACAACGAGATGCTGGTCAAAGTTCGCACGGTGCTGGCAGATGTTAAAAAATACTATTCGGCCTACGACGGCAAAGGCTTTGAGATCGCCGGGCTCGGCTGGCATCAAGGCTGGAACGATCGCGTCAACGAAACCTATGTGGCCGAATATGAAGTAAATCTGGCCAATCTGATTAGGGATGTCCGCAAAGACCTCGGCCTGCCCAAAATGCCGTTCGTGATCGCCAACACCGGCATGGCCGACGCCAACAACAGCCCGACCGCCCTCAAGCTGATCGCAGCCCAAGGCAACGTGTCAGACCCGAGAAAATATCCGGAATTTGCCGGCACCGTCAGCACGGTCGATACACGCGACTTTTACTTTCCTCAAAATTCACCAGAAATTGGGTTTTCCTATCACTGGAACTACAACGGAGAAAGCTATTTTCACATCGGTGAAAGTATGGGCAATGCCATGTTGAACCTGCTCAAGTAATTGACTTTCATCGGCAGTATGCTCGTGTTGGTATGGTGCCCCAGTTCCTCTGGTCCAGCGCAGCATAGCCGCAGGTTGAGGGCTATAAAAAGCACATTCTCCATGTTCATAAATTTATAAACTTATCGATTGGTAAAGCTATGCCTTTTTTTACCCGCGCTTTTTCGTGTATTTTGATCGCGTCTGCTGGACTCTTAACGGCTTGCGGCGGAGGTGGTGATGTCGGCACGACTACCACTCCAAGCGCGGGTTCCACGGGCAATCCCACCGGCACTGGTACCGGCACCGGTGCCACCAGCGGAGCCAGCCCGGTAGACCCGGTCGTTAACACATCGGCCTTTGTCGTGCCAAGTGAAACCAGTTGCAGTATCAATAACTTTCAGGCCGATATGTTGGCGGCAATCAACGCGGCCCGGGCCGAGGCCAGAATGTGCGGCACGGAGGCAAAGCCGGCCGTGCCCGCCTTGAGTTGGAATGCGGCGTTGTTTGCCGCTGCGGCAGGGCATTCGCAAGACATGGTCAAGCGCAATTTTTTCAGTCACACCAGCCCGGACGGTATTGATTTCGTGGCGCGCCTTACAAACGCAGGGTACAAATCCTGGGCCACGGGCGAAAACATTGCTGCTGGCCAAATTGGCATTGCCAGTGTGATGGGCGATTGGCTCAAAAGCCCGGGCCATTGCAACGGCATCATGTCAGGCGGCACCACCGAAGTGGCAGTGGCTTGCGTTGCCACCAGCACGGCCGACTACAAGACTTACTGGACGATGGATTTAGGCAAGGCGCGTTAAGCAGCTGTTCACTGTGCACCACTGATAATCGAGGGTTTACCGGGAGTTTTCGGGTGGATATTGCACTGTTGATTAAAGCGGCCATCATGGGCATCGTCGAGGGGCTGACCGAGTTTTTGCCCATCTCCTCCACCGGGCATTTAATCTTGGCGGGCTCCTTGCTCGGCTTTGACGACGACAAGGCCAAGGTCTTTGACATTGCCATTCAGACCGGCGCGATTTTTGCTTTGATCCTGGTTTACTGGCAAAAAATCAAAGATACGCTAGTAGCCCTGCCGACCGAAAAGCAAGCCCAGCGCTTTGCGCTCAACGTGTTTATCGCCTTTGTGCCCGCCGTGGTGCTGGGCCTGCTGTTTGGCAAGGCCATCAAGGCCAACCTGTTCACGCCGGTGGTCGTGGCCAGCACCTTCATCATCGGCGGCTTCATCATTTTGTGGGCAGAAAAACGCCAAGCCAACAACCCCGCCACTGCGCGCGTGCATTCGGTTGACGCGATGACGCCGATGGATGCGATCAAGGTCGGGCTGGTGCAGTGCCTGGCGATGATTCCCGGCACCAGCCGCAGCGGTGCCACTATCATCGGCGGCATGTTGATGGGCCTATCTCGCCAGGCCGCTACTGAGTTTTCGTTTTTTCTGGCCATCCCGACGCTCATCGGCGCGGGCGTGTACAGCCTGTACAAAGAGCGCGCGCTGCTGTCCGTGGCCGACATCCCCCTGTTCGCCGTCGGCCTCGTGTTCTCGTTCGTCAGCGCCTGGCTGTGCATCCGCTGGCTGCTGCGCTACATCGCCACGCACAGCTTTGTGGTGTTTGCGTGGTACCGAATCGCGTTTGGGTTAATCGTGCTGGCCACCGCCTGGACCGGGTTGGTGACCTGGACAGCCTGAAAAACCGGGTGTTCTGACTGTTTTGAGTCTTTTTTTAGATCAAATCAACCCGGTGTCCAGGCTTTCATTGTCTGTGAAGCTATTGAATTGATAGCGTTCAGGGGGTGAGTGCTTCCAGTCTGATTCAAAACCTTGGTGTTCTGCGTTCCTTGCGCTTTGGCGTTTGAGATGAGCGGTCAGGCGGCAGCGTTTGAGCGCGAGACTTCCGCTGCCAGCCGCCGCAAATTCTGCTTGTTGGTACCTGCCACGAATTGGGCAATTTGTTCGTAGTGCGCAACGGTGTCGAAGATTTGACGCCAGTGGACGTGAGTGCCTTGCTCAAACGGCCTCAACGCAATAGAAAGAATCAAGTGATGACCAGACAGGTGCTCAATCTCGACGAGTTCGGAGGTACGATACTCGTGACGTAGCTTTTGTTGGGGTAATCCTGGCCGTCCGGCCGTGCATGGTCAGCAGCCAGGTTCCGCCTGTCTGGAAGTCGAACTGGTGAATGGTGTTCGTAAAGCCGTCAGGCCCCCACCATCGGGCGACTCGGGCCGGGTCGCTGATTGCAGCGAAGACCTGAGCCGGAGTTGCCGCTAAGAACATGCTTGGTGAATCAGAGCGCTTGTCGATGAGTTCCATGTCGCTTTCCCCAAAAGCCAAATTATTGGTCAATCTCTCGACGTTGAGGGGGAGTCCACATACGCCCAGTTAGGCGCAGTTTGATGAGGCAGTGTTGATGGCTGGCACTGAGCTGCTGGATGTTGAATTGGCACTTCATCCAATTGCTTTCCGTTGCTTGCTGACCAGATGCAGCAAGG
>JANLUZ010000121.1:0-5176 GCA_031363755.1 Polaromonas sp. | reverse complement strand
GCCTTGCAAGCCCGCAAGGCCGCACTGGCCAATAGCCTGTACAGCGGCAGCGCAGATGGAGAAGCTGCCAGAAAGCAACCCATGTTTACCGAAACCGACTTGCAGGCCCTGCTGCAGCCGCTGGGGAGCCATTTTTAGAGCGGAATTGGCCTCATACCCAAGTATCTATTGCCTGAGTAGCTATCATTTTTGACAGTAATGCGCGACTACACAAAATGACGAAAGCCAGAAAAGACGAAAGCCGCATGTAGCGGCTTTCCATTTGGTGCATCTGACGAAAACTCGTTTCAGCTTGTTAGCGTTCAGAGCGCATATCCCAATCGATAAGTCGTTGAAATATACCTCAGGAGCAGTTACAACATCTGACCCGTCGCAACATTTTTCAACTTTTCGTCAGGACTTCATTTCATGCCCATCCCGATGCGCTACCGCTTGGCCCTAGACCTTGGCTCGACCTCTCTAGGCTGGGCCATGATTCGACTTAACGCTGCCAACGAACCCGTCGCCATCATCAAAGCGGGTGTGCGCATCTTCTCAGACGGCCGCAGTCCCAAAGACGGATCATCGTTGGCCGTTACCCGGCGAGAAGCCCGCGCAATGCGGCGCCGACGCGACCGCTTGCTCAAGCGTAAGGCGCGCATGATGCGCTCGCTGATCGCACATGGGTTTTTCCCGCAGGACGAGGCTGAGCGCAAGGTGCTGGAGACGCTCAACCCCTATACCCTGCGCGCCAAAGGCTTGGACGAAGCTTTGAGCCCGCCCGAGTTTGCCCGAGCGCTGTTTCACATCAACCAGCGGCGCGGCTTCAAAAGCAACCGCAAAACTGACAAGGGCGATACCGACGGCGGGGCCTTAAAAACAGCGATCAGCACACTCAGGCAGGCGCTGATCGACACGGGCTGCCGCACGGTGGGCGAATGGCTGCACAAACGGGATGCGGTGGGTGAGACGGTACGGGCGCGATTCAGGCAAGAAAAAGTCGTCAAAGACGATGGCAAAACGCGCATCAACAAAAGCTACGACCTGTACGTCGACCGCGCCATGATTGAAGCCGAGTTTGAAACGCTGTGGGAGGCGCAGACCCGATTCAACCCCACGCTGTTCAATGCCACGGCGCATGACGAGCTGAAAGACGCGCTGCTGTTTCAACGCAACTTGAGGCCAGTTAAACCCGGGCGCTGCACGCTGCTGCCGGATGAAGAGCGCGCGCCACTGGCACTGCCCAGCACGCAGCGCTTCCGGATTTACCAAGAGCTGGCGAATCTGCGGATTTTGGGCGATGGGTTGATGGAAACAGCACTGACAATCGCACAGCGCGACACGCTGGCTGAGGCGCTGGAGACCGGGCATAAGGGCTTCAAAACTGCCATCCCAAAACTGTTGCAACTGGGCGGGGCCGTGAAGTTCAATCTGGCCGACGAGAAGCGCACCGAGTTGAAGGGCAACATCACCAGCGTGATTTTGAGTAAAGCCGAACACTTTGGCAAAGCATGGGCAGAACTGAGCGAGACCCAGCAAGATGCCATCGTCATGCAGCTGGTGACCGAAGAAAACGAGGCCAAACTGGTGGCTTGGCTTCAAGCTGAAACGGGTATCGACGAAGTCCGCGCCGAAAAACTCGCCAATGTCGCACTACCCGAAGGCTACGGCAGCCTGAGTGCCAAAGCGTTGACGCGCATCCTGCCAGCGTTACGCCGCGAAGTCATCACTTATGACAAAGCGGTCATTGCCGCTGGTTTTGACCACCACAGCCATATCAGCGCCTCGAGCACAGGCGAGATCTTGCCCGAACTGCCTTACTACGGCCAGGCCTTGCAGCGCCACGTCGGCTTTGGCACTGGCCACTTGGCTGATGTACCGGAAAAGCGCTTTGGCCGCATCGCCAACCCAACGGTTCACATCGGGCTGAACCAGACGCGCTTGGTCGTCAACGCGCTGATCAAACGCTACGGCCACCCCGGCCAAGTGATTGTGGAAGTGGCAAGGGATTTAAAGCGCAGCAAAGACCAGAAGGACGAAGACAGCAAACGCCAAGCAGACAACCAGCGCCGCAATAGGCGCCACCGCGCGGCCATTGCAGACATCCTAGGCATCAGCGAAGAACGCGTTCGCGGTGCTGACCTGCAGAAAATGGTGCTTTGGGAGGAACTGAGCTCTGACCCAGCAGAGCGGCGCTGCCCGTACTCAGGCGTACAAATCAGCGCCGCCATGCTGCTCAGCGACCAAGTGGAGATTGAACACATCCTGCCGTTTTCCAAAACGCTGGACGACAGCCTGAACAACAAAACGGTGTCGATGCGTCACGCCAATCGATTCAAAGGCAACGACACGCCGTGGAAGGCCTTTGGCGAAAAGACGGTGCAAGGCTTTGACTACGCCGCCATCTTGCAGCGCGCCGAACTGATGCCACGCGCTAAACGGGCTCGCTTTGCCCAAGACGGGATGGAGCGCTGGCTGAAAGACGACAAAGGTTTCTTGGCCCGCGCGCTGAACGACACCAAGTACCTCAGCAAAGTCGCCCGAGAATACCTGAGCCTGATTTGCCCGCAAGACACGCGCGTTATTCCGGGACAAATGACCGCCATACTGCGCGGCAAGTTCGGTTTGAACCACGTACTGGGCCTGGACGGCGAAAAGAACCGCAACGACCACCGTCACCACGCGGTAGATGCCTGCGTGATTGGTGTGACGGATCGAGGCTTGTTGCAACGATTTGCCAATGCCAGTGCCGATGCACGCGGTAAACAACTCAATCGTTTGGTCGAAACCATGCCCGACCCATGGCCGACGTACCGAGAGCACGTGCAGCGCGCAGTCGGCCATATCTGGGTCAGCCACAAACCGGACCATGGGCATGAAGGGGCGATGCACAACGACACCGCCTACAGCTTGCTGGGCAATGGGCGCGTCAGCGTTCACAAGCAGGTCGAAGGCAAGCGCACCTACATCGAAGACAACCTCAAAGTCATTGAGTTTGGCCACGCGAAAGCCAACGCTCGGCATGGCGTGATGCCCGACGGGTCACCACGACCCTACAAAGGCTACAAGGGCGACAGCAACTATTGCATTGAGATTGTTCGCAATGAGAAAGGGAAGTGGGAAGGGGAGGTGATTTCGACGTTTGAGGCTTATGGGATCGCCACCATGAGAGGAATCAAAGGCCTGCGTGATTCGAAGCTGAGTGCAAGCGGAAAGCCACTGGTCATGAGGCTAATGCTCGATGACTCAATAAAGTTGGTGCTTGACGAAAACCCGCGAACCATGCGTGTTGCCACACTGAGCGGAAATGGTCAAATTTTCATGGCGGACCTACAGGAGTCCAATGTCGACTCCCGGAATAGAAACAAAAACGACTCCTTCGGGTACGTATCAAAAACGGCTGGATCGCTTCAAAAGTCTCAAGCCCGGCGCGTCACCATCTCCCCCATCGGTGAAGTAACCGACTCCGGCTTCAAGGACTGACGCACATGATCGGCCGCATCGTTGAAGTGGCCGATGACCGGCGACACCTTTTCATGCACCGGGGGTTCATGGTGGTGCAAGACACCGAGGGTGAACGCAAGGAGCTTGGACAGATTCCGCTGGACGATATTGCCGCCGTGATCGCCAACGCCCATGGTCTGAGCTACACCAATAACCTGCTGGTCGCCCTGGCCGAGCGCGGCGCGCCGTTTGTGCTGTGCGCCGCCAACCACAACGCGGTGGGCATGTTGCTGCCGATTGAAGGCAACTTCGAGCAGTCCAAACGTATTGAGGCGCAGATTGCCGCCAGCCAGCCGACCCACAAACGGCTCTGGGCCAGCGTGGTTCGCGCCAAGCTGGAGCAGCAAGCGGCAGCCCTGGCAGCGACAGGCAGGCCTACCGCACCTCTCACAGCTTTGGCCGTTAAGGTCAAAAGCGGTGACCCCGACAATCTGGAAGCTCAAGGCGCACGCCGTTACTGGACCCTGTTGTTTGGAGACACTTTTAGGCGCGACCAGAATGCGGGTGGCACCAACGGCCTGCTGAACTATGGCTATACCGTCCTGCGTGCCGCCACAGCACGGGCAGTGGTGGCCGCAGGTCTGCACCCCGGTATTGGGCTGCACCACAGCCACGACAACAACGCCATGCGGCTGGTAGACGATGTGATGGAACCGTTTCGTCCCATGATCGACCTGAAGGTCTGGCAACTCCAACGCAACGGCGAAAACGAAGTCAGCCCCGATACCAAGCGCGCGCTGGTTCGCACGCTGTACGACGACATGCAAACCGATGCCGGCGCCACACCCGTGATGGTTTGCACTCAAAAGCTATGTACCTCGCTGGCCCAGGTGTACCTTGGTGAGCGCGACAAACTCGACTTGCCATTACCAGGCTTGCCGCTGACGCTAGCTGCAGCTTTGAGCGACGAGTGAGGCATGCCGGCAACACCATGCTTTCTGGATACAGGCTCATGTGGATCGTCGTGATGTTTGACCTACCAGTGGTCGAAAAAAAGGAGCGAAAGGCCGCGACGGATTTCCGCAACGGATTGCTCGACCAAGGTTTTTCTATGTCGCAGTTTTCTGTCTACATGCGCTTTTGTACCAGCCAAGCGCAGGTAGATACCTTGTGTAAAAAGGTAGAAAATGGATTGCCACTTGGCGGCAAAGTCCATGTGCTGCAGTTCACCGACAAACAGTACGAACGCATCATTTCATACCATGGACAAGCCAAACAACCGGCCAACAAAGCACCCGACCAGTTCGACCTTTTTTAAAAGCCCATCCTTGCATTTTGTCGTAACCTAGGTACTCGCCCGAAGGGGGATGTTTGCAGACAACCTGGCTGTGCCGCTGATCAACCAGATACGTTTCGCGCTAATTGGCGATCAAAAAACCAGCACACAACTTGCGATTCATCACGGGAATGCAGTGAAATTTGAGACTCTAAAAACGAATAACCCCTTGATAAATCAAGGGGTTATCGCGAACAGAGTATATTCGATTGGGATATGCGCTCTGACCGGAACTGTCCCGTGCATGTTGGGGATTAGCTCTTGAGTATATTCGATTGGGATATGCGCTCTGACCGGAACTGCGCTTCTTCGCACCATGCAATATCTACGAGTATATTCGATTGGGATATGCGCTCTGACCGGAACTGGCACTCCAAAACATCGGCAACGTGATAGAGTATATTCGATTGGGATATG
>JANLUZ010000110.1:0-2935 GCA_031363755.1 Polaromonas sp. | reverse complement strand
TGTGCAGGCTTTCGAGGCGCAGGCCATCGACTACCTGCTCAAGCCCGTGCAGGCTGCCCGGCTGCAAAAAACAGTGTCAAAAGTGCAGCTAGCCCAGGCGTTTAATGCCTCTTCAGCTATCAATTCAGAAGTGAGCATGGCGCGCACCCTGGCTCAGCTGCGAGGCCTGCTGGCGGCGGCACCCGCCCCTCCTGGCCCGCCGCTGCGCCTGATTCACGCCAGCCTGGCCGCCAACGCTCAGGGCCACCGAACCCGCATGGTGCCCGTCGACGACGTGCTGCACTTCGAGGCCGCCGACAAGTACATCCGCGTATTCCCGACCGATGCCGACTACCTGATCCGCACGCCGTTAAAAGAGCTGCTGCAGCAACTCGATGCCGCTGTGTTCTGGCCGATACATCGTGGCACCGTGGTCAGGGCCAGCGCCGTGCACACCTGTTTAAACCCATGTGACGCTGGCTGGCGACCACGACACGGTCACTGCAAGCCCAACCTGCGGTGACAGAGCGTGCAAAACGCAAGAATTCGAGTCCTTTGGCGCCTGTGGGCAGTCGGCAGACGAAATAACCCCAATTTTTGCTGGTGTCGCCAATCCGTCAGCTGGGGTTTCCGGCAAACGCCGTTTCCACTGACACTCGCCACACCACCGCCACCTGCAGTACCGCTGCGCTTGACCAGCGCTTTTTTTGTTTTTTCAAGGCAACCTCCATCATGACTACTTCTGCTGTGCTTCTCCGTCGCTTGTCATTTGTCACCTGGAGCGCGTGCATGTTGAGCGTGGGCCTAACGCTGGTGGGCTGCGACAACCCGCCCCCCACCATCAAGATTGGTGTGGCACAGCCTCTGTCGGGCAACCTGGCCGCGATGGGCCAGGATTTGCTCAACGGCGTCAAGCTCGCTGTCGATGAGCTGAACAAGGAAGGTTTCAAAATCAAGGGCAAGCCCGTGCTCATCGAGATTGTGGCGATGGACGACCGCTCCGACCCGGTCACTGGCGTTGACATCGCCAACCAGCTTGTGTCGGCCGGTGTGGTGGCCGTGATTGGCGACCTCAATTCCGGTGTGAGCATTCCGGCGGCGCCGATCTATGCGGCAGCGAACATTGCACAGCTCGCTATTTCCACCAACCCAAAGTTCACTGAGCTGGGTCTGGCCACCACTTTCCGCTTGGTGGCCAACGACAACCTGCAAGCGCGCGCTATTGGCTCATTTGCGGCCAAGCAGCTCAACGCCAACCGGTTCGCCGTCATTGACGACGGCACCACCTATGGCAAAGGTTTGGCCGCAGGGGCCAAACAAGAGCTGCAAAGGGCGAACAAAGAAATCGTGGTGGCGTATGCGTCGGATGACAAAACGACCTCGTTTGACGACTTGGCCAGCAAGATCAAAGCCGGCAATGTCGAGGTAATCGTGTCTACCCAAAGCGATTTCCAGGTGCTGGCGCTGCTCGAAGCTCTGAAGAAAGTCGAGTACACCAACGTCAGCATTCTGGGCGGCGACACCATTAAAACCACCGCCATGCTTAAAGGTATCGGTATGGTCAAGGGCGTGTACACCACCTCGCCTATTTTGGACGCCAAAGAATTCACCACTGGCCCGGAGTTCCTTGAACGTTACCGCGCCGCCTTCAAGATCGACCCGACCTATGGCGGCCACTACACCTACGACGCCATGTATGTGCTAGCCAATGCCATGCGCCGCATTGAGTCAACCAAGCCCGCCAAAATCACCGAAGTGCTGCGCACGCTTGATGGGTACGCACCCATCACAGGCTCAATGAAATGGGATGCGACCGGCGAACAGCGCTACGGCGTGGTCGGCGTGTATTCGGCTCGAGCGGGTAACTGGGAAGTGCAGATGCGCTCTGACCGCTGGTAAAAGCGGTAACCCACGCAGCATTGTTGAATCCAATTGCCCGTCCGCAGCGTAAAACCTATGCCCGTTAGGGTGAGCAGCCAGCTCTGAAGTTAGGCGGAGCTGGTTTTTTCAGGCCCAAGGGCGCGTCTGCAACGACGCGCCCTTGGGCCTTTTTTATGCTTGTCAGCCATTGGCACTCAGGGCTCGCGATGGCGCCGCGCATCGGCGCAAGCTGGCCTCCTACAGGCGCTGCGCTGCCGCAGCGTTCTACTCAAAGCAAGCCTTGCGACTCGCCGGGCGCTGCTGCTGGAGCCCCCCATGAAAAGCACACACAACACCACCATCGCCTATGCCAAGGGCATTGCTGCAGCCTGCGCCATGGCCGTTGGAACGGCGCTGCTGATGGCTTGGGCTGGCGATAGCGGCAGCGCGCCACTGCAAAACTACTCGCAGCGCCAACTGGATGCTGCGGCCAACGCCGTACCCGACCAGCTGATAGCCCTTCAAGCGCGCCAGGCCAACTTGTACATGGCTAAAAACATGCCAGCGGCGACACGTCTATAACCATAGCCCGGCCTTTCGGCCGTCTGGTGCCGATTTCAGTTGCCCAGCAAAAAGCCCGCATGAGCGGGCTTTGTCAATTGCATGAGGAGAAACTGCACCTCGCGGCGGCTTCCTCATTCATCGGCCGTTGTATACCGGCTCCCCACCACGGTAATAACCGCGACCTCCCTGATGGTGTCCGTGGCCTCCTTGGTAGTAGCCATTACCCCCTTGGTAGTACCCGTTGCCACTGCGGTAATAACCGTGTGGCCGACCGTAATACACCTGCTGCGGGTAAAACGCTGGCGCTGGCTGCACATACACAGGGCGCGGCTGGTAATAGACCGGCGCCGGTTGCTGGTAGACCACCTGCGGCTGCACGTACACAGGCGCTGGTTGCACATACACCGGTTGCTGCTGATACACCGGTTGCTGCTCGTACACAGGGTAGCCAACGGCCGGAATGCCGACACCGATGGACAACGACACATTGCTGCGGGCTTCGGCTTGCGGTGCATAGGCCAATCCGGCAAGT
>JANLUZ010000096.1:0-1852 GCA_031363755.1 Polaromonas sp. | reverse complement strand
GGTTTGTTCAGGTTCAGCTTCAAGACCTGGTTGCGCGGGGCCTGGGTGTGGGTCATCAGGTAGGCGTCGTCACCCTTCAGCGCCACTTCTGTGATCTTGTCGGCGTAGCCTGAAATGCGCGCCCATTGGATGTTCGGCTTGCCAATGTCGGCGGTTTTGGCCACGAACAGCAGGCCTTCGGGCAGCGTGGTGTCGGTGGTGCGGGCCAGCATCCAGCGGCTGTCTGGTGAAAAAATAAGCTCCGCCACGTCCAGTGGCACCAGGCCTAGCTTCGGGTTGACGGTGGGGCCAAACACGGCTTTGGCGTTGGCGCCTGGCGCGCCCACTTTGAGCCACATGACGCGGCTGTTCAGGTAGTAGTCTGAATCGCTCTGGCCGGGTTTCAACACCTGCAACTGGTTGTAGGCCAGCGACTGGCTGTCGGGCAGCCAGTGCACCAGGCCGGGCACGCGGGGAATCGGCGCACTCACAGTGTTGCCGGTGGCCACGTTCAGCACATACAGCGACGCGTCTTCAGAGCCGCTGGCCGACATGCCGTAGGCCACGTGCTTGCCGTCCCACGAGGGGACGAAATAGTTGACCGCGTGCGGCACACCGGTGCGCTGGGCGTCCAGGTCAGGGTCAACCAGCACTTTTTCGGCGCCGTTCAGGCCCGTGCGCATCATTAGTTTGAACTGGCGCTGGCCGCTGGCGCGCTTGAGGTAGTACACCTTGTCACCCGGCATGCGCACCACGCTGCCAATGCTGTCGCCGGTGGCGTTTGACAATTCCTCGATGCGTTGAAGCAGGTCGGCCCGCACGTCGATGCGGTCCAGGGTGTCGCGCGTCACATCGCCCTGAGCGCGAAGCCAGGTTTGCACCTCGGGCGCCTTGACGTTTTCCATGTAGCGGTAGGGGTCAGCCACGCTCACGCCGTGCAGCACCTCGACCGTGCTGTCCACCCGCGCGACGGGTGCGGGGGGCGGCGCGGTCAGGGCTGAGGCCGCCAGGGCCAACGACATCACGGGCACGCTGACCGCGTGGGTCACAAAAGACAAGGGACGCATGAAAACTCCACAGGTGAGAAGTGAAAAGGAAGAGGTAAGAATAGACGCATGAATTGTGCGTTGACGGAGCGATCCAGGCTGTCGCCTGCGCTTGAATTACCGGCAAGGCTGTCAAGCTCACAGAGGCCGACGTTGCCGTCGCCACACAGGCTGTCAGGGCCAGCCGAGACTTGGTGACAACTCCGTGCCTCATCGCATTGTTGCGCTGGCTTCCTGCAGTAGTTCGGTGATATTCGCTGTAAATTGCAGAAAAACTGCGGTTGAGATGCGCAATGATGGCGTCTCACGTCAATCGATTCGCGCACTGAACTTGAGAAGGCAAACGCCATGGCTGATTTATTCGACAACCCGATGGGGCTGATGGGCTTTGAGTTTGTGGAGTTTGCCTCCCCCACGCCCGGCTTGCTGGAGCCGGTGTTCGAGCGCATGGGCTTCACCCTGGTGGCAAAACACCGTTCTAAGGATGTGGTGCTGTACCGCCAGGGGCAAATCAACTTCATCATCAACCGCGAGCCCAAAAGCGTCGCGGGGTACTTCGCCGCCGAGCATGGCCCCAGCGCTTGCGGCATGGCGTTTCGCGTCAAGGACGCGCACCACGCCTACAACCGTGCGTTGGCACTCGGCGCACAGCCGATTGACATCCCGACCGGGCCGATGGAGCTGCGCCTGCCCGCCATCAAAGGCATTGGCGGCGCGCCGCTGTATTTGATTGACCGGTTTGAAGACGGCAAGTCCATCTACGACATTGACTTTCACTTCATCCCCGGTGTGGACCACCACCCCGTGGGCCACGGCCTGCAGCTCAT
>JANLUZ010000071.1:0-2273 GCA_031363755.1 Polaromonas sp. | reverse complement strand
AACGTGTACCTGCCAGACGTTTGCAGTTGCAGCGGGCTGAAGTCGTCGAACAGCTCGGCCATTTTGCCAATGCGCGACAACACGTCGCCACTGCGCACCACCGTGCTTTGGCAGTAGCCGCACACGGCGTGGGTGGACTGCGCGCTGCGGAACTCAACCGGCGCGCCGCAACCGGGGCACGGCGCGCGGTAGACCCGGAACGCCGGGCCTGAAGTGTCGATGGCCAAAAGGCGGGTCTTCGGCTAGACCAGCTTTTTGAGCAGTTCAGCCTTC
The DNA here is from genome assembly GCA_031363755.1 of Polaromonas sp. Taxonomy (GTDB): domain Bacteria; phylum Pseudomonadota; class Gammaproteobacteria; order Burkholderiales; family Burkholderiaceae_C; genus Polaromonas. The sequence goes on along the minus strand of JANLUZ010000071.1, from coordinate 2,000 downwards.
TTGGCGTCGAACTCGTCCTGCGTCAGGATGCCGCTGGTTTTGAGCGCGCCCAGCTTTTCGAGCGTGGCCATGATGTCGTTGGCTGTCACCGGCACCGCCGCAGACGCAGCGGGCGTGGCGGCTGCAGGGTGCTGCTGCAAGCCTTGCGACAAATTTTGCGCCAGCACTTGGCCCAGTGCTACGCCAGCGCCCAGGCCCATGGCATCGCCCGCAATGCCGCTGCCGCCTCCGCCTTCGGCGAACTTGGGAATCGCCTGCGCCGTCTGGTACTGCATGAACTTGCCCATGTCGTTGCCGACCATGCCCATCCCGATTTTCTGATCCAGGATTTTTTGCAGCTCTTCGGGCAACGACACGTTCTGCACCGTCATGCCGTCCAGCTTCAGGCCAATCTTGGCAAACTCAGGCGCCAGCTGCGTGGTCAGCGCCTGCGCAAACATCAGCTGGTTCGATGCCAGATCGAGAAAGGCAATGTTGCTGGCGGCAATCGCGTTCGAGATGTTCTGCAGCACCAACCCGCGCAGCTGGCCGTCCAGGTCGGCGGTGGTGTACATCTCTCGCGTGCCCGAGATTTCGGTGTGGAACAGCTTCGGGTCGGCCACCCGAAAGCTGTAGTTGCCGAAGGCGCGCAGCCGCACGACGCCAAAGTCGGCATCGCGAATCGTGATCGGTTGGGGCGTTCCCCACTTTTGGTCCACCTGCTGGCGGGTGCTGAAAAAGTAGACATCGCTTTTGAACGGCGACTCGAACAGCTTGTCCCAGTTTTTCAAGTACGTGAGCACCGGCAGGGTCTGCGTGGTCAGCTTGTACATGCCAGGGCCAAACACGTCGGCGACCTTGCCTTCATTGACAAACACGGCCATCTGCGATTGGCGCACCGTGAGCGAGCCGCCGTTCTGGATCTCCATGCCCGCCATCGGGAAGCGCCAGGCCAGCGTGCCGTCGCCGTCCTCGGTCCATTGAATTACGTCGATGAACTGTTTCTTGATGAAGTCCATTAAAGCCATACAGCGCTCCCTTGGGTGTCGGTGGTGATCAGTACTTGCCATCGGGCGTTAAGCCAGCTGGCTGGCCCGATTATGGCGCTGACCGGGCGGCGGCGGCCAGCCAAACCGCACCGCGTTGAATACTATGTTTTTAATAGCACGCTAGGCAATTAAAACCTGGACTAAAACGCGATTCAACCGTCAATCCTTGGTTTTTGACCCCGGTAAGGCCTTTTTCAATCGATTACAAGCCAAAGCGTCAGCGCTGATGCGCCTGAGATAGGCGCTTTTCAACACCGTCACGTAGGACAAGGCCTTGGGCGCACGGCCTACAATCACGCTCCTCACGGGGCGTTGGGGCTTCGGCAGACCGCCAGGCAACACCACCAGCATCCCGCACCACGCCTGGAGACCCTGATGCCCGCCCTGACCGCCGCCACGCCTGACGCCACTGACAAAACGAGCGCCGAGAAAAACGACGAAAAACGTGCTGAACTGCGCCGCGCCGCGCTTGAGTACCACGAGTTCCCAACCCCCGGCAAGCTGCAGATTTCTGCCACCAAGCAGCTGACCAACCAGCGCGATCTGGCACTGGCGTACTCACCTGGCGTGGCCGCGCCGTGCGAGGAAATCGTCAAGGACCCGGACGCCGCGTACAAGTACACCGCCCGCGGCAACTTGGTGGCCGTGGTGACCAACGGCACAGCGGTGCTGGGCCTGGGCGACATCGGCCCGCTCGCGTCCAAGCCGGTGATGGAAGGCAAGGCCGTCCTGTTCAAGAAGTTTGCAGGCGTTGATGTGTTCGACATCGAAATCAACGAAAAAGACCCCGCCAAGCTGGTCGACATCATTGCGTCGCTGGAGCCCACCTTCGGCGCCATTAATCTGGAAGACATCAAGGCGCCCGACTGCTTCTATGTTGAGCGCGAGCTGCGCAAGCGCATGAAGATTCCGGTCTTCCACGACGACCAGCACGGCACCGCCATCACCGTGGGCGCCGCGATTTTGAATGCG
>JANLUZ010000062.1:0-6861 GCA_031363755.1 Polaromonas sp. | reverse complement strand
GGCGAGTTGATCCTTCAACTCGTCTTTGAGGCGCTGTCACAGGCGGGTATCCATCGGTTCAGCCGGTCAAGCCGCCGCGAGCCGGTGACCCCGTGGCTGGCGGTCGTCGGCTATGTCTTGTTGGGGTTTATCAGCGCGGCGCTCAGCCTGTGGTGGTTTCCGAGCTTTTTCATCCCGTCGCACGTGGGCCGATTGGTCAGCCTGGTGGTTACGCCGGTGCTGGTGGCGGGGGCGATGGCGCTGCTGGGAAGCTGGCGACACCGGCGCGGGCAGCGTGCTGTGCGCCTGGACAAGTTCACCTATGCCTACGTGTTTGCCTTCACCATGGCGGCGACCCGGTTCTTTTTTGCCAATGCCGGCTGACCCAACGCTTAGCAGCAGTTCGCTACTATTTCAATAGCTGCCGAGGCAGTAAACACCTGGGCTACCGCATGATTTTGCTTCAAAAAACGGATTTGACACCCTTGACACGGAGTTTTCGGGCTTCTACGGTGCTTGTGGCAGTCGCTGCGTGGCTGGCGCTGGCCAGCCCGGCTGGGGCGCAGAACGTTGCCGCACCGCTGATTCAACCCGAGGCGGGCTTGCCCGCGCTGGGCGACGACGCCGGGGGTTTTGGGGCGGAGCTCAAGCGCAAAAAGCAGCTGCAGGTGCGCCAATCGGTCAGCGGCATCGCGTGTGCGCTCAATGCGAAGCAGCAGCAGGTGTGCCTGCTGGCGTTTGACGAGGGCGCGCAGGGTTACTTTGCGCGGCTCGAAGGCAGCACGCTCAAGCCGTTGAAAAAGCCCGTCACGCTGATCCCTGGCGACGGCGAACTCGACGCGGAAGCAGCCGCCACGGACGGGCGCTACTTTTACGTGGCAGGCTCGCATTCGCCGCGCCGCTCGAACTGCAGTGCCCGCCCGGACAGCCGCCACATCGTGCGGTTTGCGCGCGATGCGAAGACGGGCCGTGCGCTCAAACCCGGCATAGTGAAGCGGGCGATCAACACGGTGATGGGCGAGTTCAAACCCGCAGGCTACGCCGACACCACCCGAACTTCGCGGCTGTGGGCCATCATGCAGGCGCAGCCCGAGCTGGCCCCGTTCGTGGCCGAGGGGCTGTGCATGGGCGACAACGGCGCGGTCAACATTGAGGGCATGGCGGTGCAGGGCGGGCGGCTGACGTTTGGCCTTCGCGGCCCGGTGGCTGGCGGCGTGGCCAAGCTGCTGTCGGTCGATGCCGAGGCACTGTTCGACCCCACAGGCCGAGCGAACCCGAAAGCGGTGGTCACCACCGTGGCGCTGGGCGCGCACACAGGCATCCGAGACCTGGTGGCGGTCACAGGCGGCTTTTTGCTGCTGGCTGGCCCGGACGACGAGCGTGCCAGCCAAAAATCGGTTGACTTCAGCGTGTGGTTTTGGGATGGCCGCGCGTCCACCACGCCGGGCAGCCCAGCTGCGGTGCGCGCCCTGGCCACGCTGGACACCCACCGTGTGGCGCTGCGCAGCTGCGACGCTGAGCTCAAGCCAGAAGCCCTCACCGTGCTGCAGGAAACCGCACAAGGCTACCGCGTGATGGTGCTGTCAGACGGCCTGTGTGACGGCGGCGCGTTGACCTTCACCGTCGCGCGCTAAGCGCAGAATGCAACGGCCCGCTCAACGCCAGCCGCGATGCCAGCCGTGGTTGGGGTGGCGGTAACCCCAGCCGTATTGCGGGTTGTAAAGCCACACATAACCCGGCGCGGGCAACGCGTAACTGGGCTGCACATAGACCACGCCCGGCGGCGGCGCGTAGTCGGGCTGCACATAGACTGACTGAGCATAGGCCGGGCGCACCACAACAGGCCGCACGCCCAGCGGAGCCAACACGCAGCCCGACATCAAAGTGGCGGCCGCCACAGCCGGCAGCGCAACACGGGTGAAATTCATCGCAAAGTCTCCATTGAATCAGGCGCGCAAAGGTTGATGGGCGCCCGTGGGTGTTCAACGGCGGGCATGGCAGCGTTGCTGACGTCTGGTGGGTAAAGACGATGGACCGCAGACGACGTTATGGCTACAACGACTTCTGCAAGCCAGGCGGCAAAGGGTGCAGGCAGCCAACACGCCCGGTGAGGCACGTGATTGAGACAGCTGTCTGTAGCTAACCGTTCAAAAAGTAACAAGTAACAGGTAACAGGCTTTTGATTGAATTTCTATGTACAACATGCTATTCACTCTTCACAACCCCTCGGATCCGTAACTTTTGTTACGTTAAGAAACATATTTCACTTCAAATTTATCCCATAGACTTGCCTCTGAGCAATTCAATTTTTTGTCGTCTTTGGGGGGAAATATGCTTTTGATCAAACCAGCATTCAAAAAACTGCAGCGGGCCAAGCACATCGGCCTTTTATTGTTGACCACAGGTCTGCTAGCCGCTTGCGGCGGCGCGTCGAGCCCAGGCACTGCAACCACAGCAGCGACCTCTATTGCGAACTCAGGCTCGGAAACCGCTGCAATTGGCAGTGCCAGCACAAGCACCGACACCCTTGCAAACGGCAGCGCCAACGCCGCCGCAGACACACCTGTGGCGCCGACTTCCGTCACCTCCGCGCCGGTTTTTGACCTGAAGGGCTTTAAATACTGTGGGGACCAATCGCGCTACAACACCCCGACGACATTGACATTCAAAACCAAGACCCATGTCGCATTTGGTTTGGAGTCAGAAAACAGGTTTGTCTACTTGTTCAACCAGCTCAAAGTTGACCTGACAGCAGATTTTTTTGGCAACGACCCTATTCCGTCAAAGTATAAAAAGGGATATTGCAAAACGGTTACTGCCGACAACAACGACGCACAGGTTTTCGGTGCAGCGGTCGCGGCGATTACCGCAAACTTGAACGGCACATTGGCAATGACGCCCGCTGAACTGCAACTGCAGAACGACCGCATCAAACAAACGATGTACACGGTTGCGGACAGCAAAGAGAATTTAGCCCAGGCGTTTGCAGTATTGACTGCTTATGAGAAAAAACGCGGCGGCGCCATGTTTGCGAATGCCGAAACCAAAAATGGTTTTCCCAATGACTTTTACGGCCTCGACGGAAAAGAGCTGGACCGAGCCGTACTGTCCATTCAGCAAAGTATTTTTGATACAGCGTACACACCAACTAATTTTGCCATTTATAAAAGCGTGTTGGCTGGCAAAAAGTTCAACAGTTCGGACTGGTTTCCAGGCAAGGTGAAAATTCCGGCAGATCCCAATAAAGTCTACTCCGCCAAAATCAACGCCACAATGGCAGAAGACCTCGACAAGCGGACTGCTTTCTCACGCAGTTTCGCGCGTCGGCCCACCGGTTACTACTTGGCAGCCGGTGATATTGCAAAAATCACAGTACCCGCATCCATGGTGAAGCCAGGGTTTGTCATTCAGGTGGGCGCCAATGTGCATGATAAATACATCAAAAGCACCATCATGCGGCCATTTCGCGTGACAAATCGGTTCCCAATCGTCAGTGAAGTCACAGAAATTGCCAACCCCAACGGCGGCGGCATTTACATTGATGTGCCTTATCTGGCCAATGCAGGCAGTGACGTTACGGTCAAAATTCAAAATGCAGTGCCTGCACCGTTCTTTTCCACCACGGCTTTGAATAACGTCACGCTTCAGCAGTGGCAGGATATCCAGCGGAAAAACCCTGCACCCTGGGCGGATTTTCAAAGCGACAAATACATGATGACCGTGCCAACCAGCTGGATCTACAACTACACGGACCCAGTCGCTTTGATGAAAGACTGGGACAACCGCATGGATGTGGTGTCTGACTTTGTCGGTGTCAGTAAAGTTAGAAACAACCAGATTTTGTACCTCATAGCCGACACCAGCCTGTACGGTGACGGTTTTGGCATTGGCTACCCCACCGGTAACAACGGCTACAACCCTGGGGACAAAACTGACGGCAACAACAACAGCTGGTTTTTACGGCCTGGAAGATACTTCAGTGACAGTGAATTTCACGAGTTGGGCCACGCACAGTTGTTCAGCAACTTTAATGGCGAGGGCGAAGCAGCCATTAATTTGTTAACGGTGGGTGTGGGTTACAAGCTGTACGGCGTTAGCCTCGACGAGGGCTTGGGAATTTCGATGAACAACACGCCGCACATTGGCCGCGACATGGCCGCCGTCAATTGGATGGTGACGCCCAATTTCAGGGCAGGCAAACCAATGGACATAACCCACTCCACAACCGACGAAGTGCAATACCAGCAACGTGGCTATGCCAAGTATGTCGAGGTTGCAGCGCTTTTCGGCTGGGACAAGCTGGAGAAGTTTTACGCTAGGGAAAACCTCGTCTACCAGGGAAAGGCAGTGGCTGAAGGCAAAACTCTGGACTCGGACGATAGCCAGATTTTGAGAATGTCGATAGAAGCCGGTGTTGACCTCACGCCCCTGATTCACTTCTGGGGGGTGCAACCCAAGGATGCGGCGGCACTTAGCAGCGCTATTGCAGCCAAAGGGTTGAAGCCCTCCGCGCTGATCTACGACCGACTGGTGAAATACAAGGGCACGATCCCAATGTCCAACGCCGCCTTTCAAGCGCACGCCGCTGCATTTGTGAACAAGCCTGTCGCTCAAATCAACAATGCCAACGGGCCTGACTACGGCGAAGGCTGGTACTACGCTTGGTTGAATAAGTACGACGTGGCGCAAGGCCAGGCTGCCCAGGTGGCGATGGACAATATTTTGAAAAGATACTTTCCGGCCGGCCGCCCCGCTATTTGAACGAATGGCGTTCGGCATGTCCGCGCGCCGAGCGCCAAATACTGCTGACCCGCTCTCTCATCGGGCCACCACCTTTTTCGCCTTGACGAGTTCATCATGCTGCTTTATTAATAGCTGCCCAGGCAGTAAAAACCTGGGTTAGCGGCTGATTTGGCTTAAATTCTGGGCTGCAATGGCCTGAAAGTCGTTAGAAACCAGGGGGTCCGCGGCAGCAGTGGCCCAAAATGCTTTAGCCAACGCTTGGGCGAGCGGCCACTCGGCCAGGGTGGCGGCGGTCGGTTGTAGGCGTCGGGCTGTCACGTCACGCGGCACGATTTCACCGGCCACGGGCGCGTACAGCATGGGCAGCATGTCGTAGGTGGGTGACAGCGTCCAATCGTCGCCTCCGAGCAGCAGGGAGATGTTGCCGTAATGGCGGTCGGTGTTGGCGATCAGCACGCCGTAGGCTTCGAGCAGGCGCAGGTGGCCGGCGTCGCGCGGGGTGAGCAAGCCGCGCGCTTCCATGCGGTCGGCGGTGGCGGCCCAGTTGTCTTCCTGGCCGACGTACTGGGCGTCGTACACCGACAGCGACACCATGCCGATGCGGCCCAGGGCGGTGCGGTCGAAGCGCTCGGACTCCAGAAACACGCGGTTGGCGGCCACCATGATGCGGGTGGTAGCCGCTGGAATGCCAGCGGCCGCCAGTGTTTGCAGCGCCAGGTGCTCGCACACCAGCAGGTCGCGCGTGCGCTGGTCGGCCGGGGCGTCACCCGCCGGTGAGAACTTCACGATCACGTGCCGGCCGTCCACACGGGTGCAAAACTTGGGCTGCTCGCCGCCCGCCGACGAGCCGGGCAATGTGCCCTGCATGGCGCGGTCAGCCAGCGCCGGGTAATCGGCGGTGGACGCCACGCTGGATGCGGGCTGCCCCAGCGTATGAAAGCGCTCGAAAGCCGCTTCGCCCACCACCAGGTTGCCGGGTAGGTCGTCGCCGTACAGCGCCATGGCGCGCAGCACCTCGTCGTCGGTCCATCTGGCGGAGTTGATGCTCAGCTGCAAATCCGGGTGACTGAAGGCAAAGGTGCGGCCCATGAAGCCCTGCGGCCGCATGTCGTTCAAAAACCAGGGGAGGCCGCCGTGGCGAAAGCCCTGCGCACGCGGGCCATACACCTCGTCGACCCACATGGCGCCTGACGCCAGCGGCGTGAGCTGCCCAAACGGGCTGGGCTGGCCGCGCGCGTCGATGCGCACGATGGGCAGGGGCGCGCCCACCCCCGGCACGGCACGCGGCAGCACATAGCGCTGCGACCGCGCCGCGCCCACCTTGCGCACGCGGCCGGTGTGCAGCAGCGGCGCCAGCGCCCGCGACACCGTGGGCTGGCTGAAGCGCAGGTCGGCCTGCAGCTCGGCGCTAGATGCGACCCCGCCACGCTGGCGTAGGGCCTGCAGGGCGGCTTCTGTTAGCGGGTTGGCGGGCGGCATAGTGACGTTATTTGAATCGTTTGATGAATAGATACTTTATTCACGAACTGTATTCGATTCAGGCACTTGCTGCGCTTTATGCCGTTGACGTGAATAGATATGTTAACTGGTTTTGACGGGCCACAGCCGCACTGCCAGCGCCGCCGCGCCCGCGCTGGCCGCCAGCACGCACACGCCGCGCCAGCCCCACGTGGCCAGCACCAGGCTGCCCAGCCAGGCGCCGCTGGCCATGCCGATGAACAGGCCAGTGAAAAACACCGCATTCAGGCGGCTGCGGGCCGCGGGCTCCAGGGTGTAGATGATGCTCTGGTGAGAGATCAGCGCGGCCTGCACGCCCAGGTCGAACACCACCGCGATCAGCCACAGCTGGCCGGGCGCTGCCGCCATGGCCACAAAGCCGCCCACCACCAGCGCGCAGCCCAGCCGCGTGACGCGCTCGGGCCCGCGTTTGTCGGCCATGCGGCCCGCCAGTGGCGCGGCCAGCGCACCTGCGGCTCCGGCCAGGCCAAAGGCACCGGCGGCGCTGGCGCACGGGTGAAAGGGCGCGCCATGCAGCATCACCGCTAGGGTGGACCAGAACGCGCTGAACCCCACGCTGATCAACCCCTGCGCCAGCGCCGCGCGCCGCAGCGCGGGGTATTTGCGCCACAGCACGCCCAG
>JANLUZ010000054.1:0-7925 GCA_031363755.1 Polaromonas sp. | reverse complement strand
CGTCGAATTGGAGTGCCCGATGTACCTCGGTGGAACGCTAGTAGCTGTCGGAATTGCCATGCAGGTGCTCGCTTGGTACCTGTATCAACGAAACTACCCAAAGTTCTGGGTCTCCCGGCCAATCTGGTACTTTTTATATCCGAAAGGCGTCGCGCTATTCATTGCCGGGGTTTGGGTCACTTTGGCCGGGCTTGCTGTCTATGCAAAAGCCTAAGAAAAAGCCCCACAGGGTCGTCCTCTTGGTGTCGTTCAGAGTCTTTGGCCGAAGGCGAGCCTCAGCAGTCAAGCTCGCAAGCGCACGCTTAGCTGCTAGCAATGCTTCGCTCCACTAACCGCAATTGGTCGTTGACGCGATCGCGGCGTGACGCCTACGCCAAGGCGACGCGCGGCAACTTCGACGTCACGCCGACCGCGGTGTAAGCAAACCACACGGCGGACCGCACAGGTTATGCAAGCTTCGCGGGTTGCACCGCTATTTTTCCTGGTGCTTGTGAATCGCTATGTAATTCATAGCTGCTCAGGCAATAGAAACCTGGGCTAACGAGCGATTTGGTTCCGAAATAGCGCTAAAACCATCCAAAACCCGGCCAAAACGCCCCCTGCGCCGACAATGGGGCATGACCGATCACCAACCTTCTTACACTCCTGCCACAACCGCCCCCGTGCACGTCTACGAAAAGCTGACCCCGGACGTGGTGCTGGACGCGCTGGCCAGCGTTGGCCTGCTGGGCGACGGCCGGCTGACGGCGCTGTCGAGCTATGAAAACCGCGTCTATCAGGTGCGGCTTGAGGGCCAGGGCCATACGCCAGGCGACACCGTAGTCGCCAAGTTTTACCGCCCCAACCGCTGGAGTGACGCGCAGATTGAGGAAGAGCACGCCTTTGCCGCCGAGCTGATGGCGGCCGAGATTCCGGTGGTGGGGGCGATGGTGTTGGACGGTCGCACGCTGCACCACTTCGCGGGCTTCAGTTTCAGCGTCAGCCCCAGCCGGGGTGGGCGGCGGCCGGAACTGGACAACATGGAGGTGCTGGAATGGATTGGCCGATTCTTGGGTCGCATTCACGCCGTGGGCGGCACCCAGCCCTTTGCCGTGCGCCCTGCCCTGAACCTGCAGACCTTCGGCGACCACTCGCGGGACGTGCTGCTGGCGGGCGACTATTTGCCTCTTGACATGGCCTCCCGCTGGCGCGCGGCGTTTGACGAAGCCATGCAGGTGGCGCAGGGCGTGTATGACAGCGTGGGCAGCACGGCTGCCCTGCGCCTGCACGGCGACTGCCACCCGGGCAACATTTTGTGGACGCCTGAGGGCGTGCCAGGGGCAGGCCCGCATTTTGTGGACCTGGACGACGCACGCACCGGCCCGGCGGTGCAAGACCTGTGGATGCTGCTGTCGGGCGACCGGCCTCAGTGCCTGCGCCAGCTGGGCGCGCTGGTCGATGGCTACGAAGAGTTTCGCGACTTCGACCGGCGCGAACTGGCATTGATCGAGCCGCTGCGCACCCTGCGCTTGGTGCACTACAGCGCCTGGCTGGCCCAGCGCTGGCACGACCCGATTTTCCCGATCAACTTTCCGTGGTTTGGCTCAAGTGATTATTGGAAGGGCCAGGTGGACATGCCGGTCGAGCAGACCGAAGCAATGCAGGCGCCGCCGCTGGTGGCTTAGGCGGCTACTTCACAAACTGGTTGAGCTGGATGATTGGCAGAAGCACGGCCAGCACGATCAGCATCACCACCAGGCCCATGGCCACAATCAGCAGCGGCTCCAAAATGGTGGCCAGCGCCATGGCGCGGCGCTGCACCTCGTTGCCTAGCTGCTTGGCAGCGCGCTGCAGCATCACCGGGAGTTGCCCGGTTTGCTCACCCAGCCGGGCAAACATGCTGACCAGCCCGGGGAAGCGCTTTTTCTGCGACAGCGCTGACGCCAGCGGCGCACCTTCGCGCACCAGCAGCAGCGCGTCCAGCGCATCGGCGCGCATGGCCCGGTTGGACAGCGTTTCGGCCGCCGCTTGCAGCGCCTTCAAAATCGGCACGCCTGCACCCGCCAGCATGGCCAGGGTGCTGGCAAAGCGCGCAGCGTTGTAGTCACGTGCGAGCCGGCCGACGATGGGCAGCCGGAGGGTGGACGCATCGAAACGTTCGCGCACCGATTCGTTTTTCAGGGCGAATCGCCCTGCAAGCCCGCCCAACAGCAGCAAGCCGAGCATCAACAGCCCGTAGCTTCGTACCAGCGCGCTGATGGCAAGCATGGCCACGGTTAAAAAAGGCAGCGCGCGCTTGGTGCCGGCAAACACGGTAGCGACCTGCGGCACCACATAACCGACCAGAAACATGACGATGACGATGGCGATCAGCGTCACGATGGCCGGGTACAGGGCCGCGCCCATCAGCTTGGACTTGAGCGCCTGGCTTTCCTCCAGGTCGTCGGCCAGCCGCTCCAGCACCAGGCCAAGACTGCCGCTTTGCTCGCCAGCCGAGATCACGCCAACGTAAATGAGCGAGAACTCTCTGGGATGCTGGGCCAGCGCCCGGCCAAAACCCGATCCGCCGTTCACTTCAGCCCGCAAATTGGCCACCAGGTTGCGCTGCTTGTCGTCCTCGGTTTCATCAGTCAACGCCGTCAGGGCGCGCTCCAGCGGCAGGCCAGACGCAACCAGCCCGGCCAACTGGCGCGTCCAGATGGCCAGCCCGGTGGAGTTGAACACCCGCCCGCCAAACAGATTGGTTTGCAGCAGTGATTTGGGCGCTGTTACCACGCCGCTGCCGCTGACGGCGGTCACCACAATCGGCACCAATGCCTGCGTACGCAGCAGGCTGCGCGCGGCCTTGGCGGTGTCGGCTTCGATCAGACCCTTGCGAGTTTTACCGTCGGCTTGCAGGGCTTCGAAGGAATAGGCCGGCATGGATTAGTCGCGCGTCACGCGCACCAGCTCTTCGCGGGATGTGATGCCGGTGGCAATCAGGCGTTCGCCGTCGTCGCGCATCAGCGTCATGCCAGCGGCAATGGCCGACGTGCGAATTTCAGCTTCTGACGCGCGGTTGTGCACCTGGGCGCGCGTGGCGTCGTTGGCCACCATCAACTCGAAAATACCAGTGCGGCCCTGGTAGCCCGTCTGGCCACACGCACTGCAGCCCACCCCGCCGCAGGGCACGCACAACTTGCGCACCAGGCGCTGCGCCAACACGCCCAGCAGGGACGAGCTGAGCAGAAACGGCTCCACGCCCATGTCGGTGAGCCGCGTGACAGCACTGGCCGCGTCATTCGTGTGCAAGGTGGCCAGCACCAGGTGGCCGGTGAGTGAGGCCTGGATGGCGATTTGCGCGGTTTCAAAGTCGCGGATCTCGCCGATCATGATGATGTCCGGGTCTTGCCGCAAGATGGCGCGCAACGCCTTGGCAAAGTTCAAGTCGATCTTGGCATTGACCTGGGTCTGGCCGATGCCGTCGAGCTCGTACTCAATCGGGTCTTCGACAGTCATGATGTTGCCAGCGCTGGCGTCCAGCCGCTGCAGCCCCGCATACAACGTGGTGGTTTTGCCAGAACCGGTAGGGCCCGTGACCAAAATAATGCCGTGCGGCTGGGCAATCAAATGCTCGAAGCGCTTGAGTACATCGCCCTGCATGCCGACCGACTCCAGCGTGAGCTTGCTGCCGCTTTTGTCCAGCAAACGCAGCACGGCGCGTTCGCCATGGGCGCTGGGCAACGTGCTCACGCGCACATCTACCGCGCGGGTACCAATGCGCAGGCTGATGCGACCGTCTTGCGGCAGGCGCTTCTCGGCAATGTCCAGGTCGGCCATGATTTTCAGCCGCGAAATCAGCGCGGCGTGCAGAGCGCGGTTGGGCTGCACCACCTCGCGCAGGGAACCATCAACCCGAAAACGCACGCTGGAATGGCGCTCGTAGGGCTCGATGTGAATGTCGCTGGCGCCGTCGCGTGCGGCCTGGGTCAGCAGCGCATTCAACATGCGGATGATGGGCGCGTCGTCCGACGTTTCCAGCAAGTCTTCAATGGCCGGCAGATCCTGCATCATGCGGGACAAGTCCACGCCGCCTTCCACCTCACTGACCACAGCTGCGGCGCTGGACTCACCTTCGGCGTAGGCCGCGCTGATGCGTTGGGCCAGGGTGCCCGGGTCGGCCAGCTGCAGAGCTGGTGGTGGCACATGCGCGCCGTATTTGCGCAAAATTTCGCTGATCGCGCCGGAATCCGGGGTGGCGTTGTGCCACAGCGTCAGGGCGTTGCCATCGTCGTCAAGCAGCAGCGAATAACTGCGAGCGAAGGCATAGGGAAGGGGATAACGCAGAGCCATGGAGTGGGGCCAGATTGGGGTATGAGGCCGTGCCTACTGCGCTGCAGGCGGCGCAGTGGGGGCTGGCGTGCCGACGACAGGCGCAACAGCGGACGGCGCCACCAAAGGAGGCGGCGCGACTGGCAGCTCTGCCGCTGGCACATTGGCAGGCTTGAGCGACGGCATCACCAGCGTGCTGTCGACAGGCACCAGCGAGTTGTTCGGCAACTGCATGTCTTTTTGCACCGCGCGCATGGACTCGTAGCGGTCCAGTGACAGGGTGTCGCTTGATGCGCCATCGCGAATCACGACGGGCCGCAAAAACACCATCAGATTGGTCTTGCTGCGGGTGCGTTTTTCAGCTCTGAACAGGTTACCCAGCACAGGAATGTTGCCCAGACCTGGCACCTTGTCCTGATTGCCCGCGTAGGTGTCTTGCAGCAAGCCGCCCAGCACCACGATGGAGCCATCGTTGACGACCACGTTGGACTCGATGGAACGCTTGTTGGTGATGATGCCGGACGCTGAACTCACGGAGCTTTGCACCACATTGCTACTCTCCTGAAAGATCTGCAGCTTGACCTGTCCGTCTTCACTGATTTGCGGCTTCACCCGCAGCGTCAGGCCGACGTCCTTGCGCTCGACCGTCTGGAACGGGTTGACCGCGCCGTTGTTGCCGCCGCCTGTGTTGGTGAATGAGCCGGTGACAAACGGAACGTTTTGCCCAATGACAATGCGCGCCTCTTCGTTGTCAAGCGTCAGCAATGTGGGTGTGGACAGGATATTGCCGTCGCCAGTGGTTTCGATGAAGCGGGCCAACACGCCCAGAACGTTGTTGCCATTGCGGGAGGCCACGCCGCCGAGGTTGAAGCCGGTGGCTGGGGTGACGGCGGTACCGGTCGCATAGCTCTGAATCAGGCTGACAATGTTGGCGCCACCGGTCGAGAAGTTAGTGCCCACAATCGCCGCACCGCCTAGCAAGCTTTGAAACTGCAAGCCAAACTCGGCCGCCTTGTCAGTGTTGACCTCGGCGATCAGGCTTTCAATGAACACCTGGGCGCGGCGAGAGTCGAGTTTGTCGATGACGGCGCGCAGCTGTCGGTATTGCGGCTCAGGCGCGGTGATGATGAGCGAGTTAGTGGCCGGGTCGGCCTGAATTTGCCCGCCCGTCGAAGGCTGCGCACTGGACAAGCTGCCAGTGGCAGCGGAACTGGCGCCACCGCCGACGCCGGAGTTGCCGCCACCCATCTGCGGTGACGCTGCGCTTGGCACACCGCCAGAGGCGCCGCCACCGGCTGACGAACCGCCGCTGGCGGCGATGGCAGCGCGCAGCGTGGCGGCCAGCTTGGTGGCGTCGGCATTTTTGAGGTACACCACATAGATGTTGCCGGTATCAGCCGCCGCGTTCACGCCTGAGCCGCCCATGCTCGAGGCCTGGTCCAGCTTTTCCACCAGGGTGCGAACCAGCGCCAGCCGCGCCGGGTTGGCCGCCCGCAAGATCAACGAATTGCTGCGCGGCTCGGCCATCAAGGTGGTTTTGAAAGAAGTGTCGGGTTGCCCCACCACGCCGCCACCACCCGCGCCAGAATCGATCAAACGCGTGACCAGCGGCGCCATGTCGGTGGCAATTGCGTTCCTCAAGTGAATGATTTCCACCCCGGTGGCGTTCACCACATCCAGCGCGGCAATGATGGTGCCCATGCGCTGCAGGTTGTCGGCGTAGTCGGTGATGATGAGCGAGTTGTTGCCGGGGTTGACGTTGATGGTGTTGTTCGGGCTGATCAGCGGCCGCAGCACGGGCACTAGGTTGTTGGCAGTTTCGTAGTTCAGGCGAAAAATCTGCGTGATGATTTGGCCGCTGACGGCCGGGCGCGTGTTGGCAAACACGGCGCCACTTTGAAGCTTGGCATCAGCTTCCGGCACCACCAGGTACAGGCCGGCTGACTCGACCAGCGCAAAACCCTGGGTGCGCAGCTGGGTCGAAAACTGACGCAAGGCCATCGCTGGCGTCACAGCCGACGCGGTGACCAACGTCATCGTGCCTTTGACGCGCGGGTCAACCACCACGTTCTTGCCCGTGATGACGGCAATCGTTCGCGCCACAGCATCGATGTCGGCATTGTTGAAATTCAGGGTCACCGGGCCGCCTGGCCGCGCGTTGGGATTGGCGTTGGCATTTGCATTGGCGCTGACCGGGCCGGTGGTTTGCACCGTGGTGGTGGTCGTGGTGGTCGACTGAGGCGCTGAAGGCAACATTTGAGCACCCAATAGGCCTGTAGCCCAAGTGCTTACTGCAAACGCAGCTACTGAAATGATAGTAGACCACGCTGCACTGCGTTTGCGGGTAATGGCCGGCTGCGCAGGCGCACAAGCCCACAGACAGGCTGCTTGAAAGACGTTGCGGGTCGGTCGGGTGATCATGGGTTAGCCCAGGGTAATGATGGAGCGCGCACCGTTGCGCCTGCCGATGATATTGAGCAAGTTGGCGAGTGCCGCTTCGTGTTCTGGCGCCGCGCTGGCCACGCCCTGAAAACGCAGCCGCGGCCCGACCCAACGGCCGGTGCCACTGAGCTGCATGCTGCCTTCAATGGTGGACAACTCCAGCACTGGCGCAGACCCACCGGTCAGCGTGATACGGTAACTGCCCATGGGCTTGAGCGTGGACAGCCGGGACGACATGCCGAGGGCCAGCAACTCGGTGCGCCCCCCCATCACCAGGCGGCCTTCGAACCAGTCGAGGGTCAGGCCTTGGGTATTCATTTGCAGGCTGCCCTCAGCTTGAACCGTGTTCCACGGCGTGCCCAGCCCGGCCAGCAGCGCGGCCGGCCACTGGGAGCTTGCATCGTTCACCTGAACGGAAACACCGCGCAACCCAGGTGTCACGCGTGCCTGCAGCGGCTGTGCGGTGCAGCAGTCAGCGCTGACCTGAAGACGAAGACTGCCCCAGGCAGGTCGCAGTTGCCAGTCCAGCCGGCCCGGCAACACAGCCTGGTCACGGCTGCCAGCACCGCCCGACAACAGCACACGCGCAGAGCCCGTCCAGACCGAGCCACGTGCGTCGATGAGTTGAACATGCCCCGCAGAGGCGCTGTCCACCGCCTGCGTGAGCCAGGTTGCAGGCGCCAGCCAGATGAGCGTCAAAAACAGCCCTATTGCTCCCCCAATAACAGCAGTGAGCCACGGGGAGTTTGACGTCGTGTCGCGGCTGGACCGGACGGAAAGGGCAGAACGTCGTTTCATTCAGAGGGAGTCAGGTAATTGCGCACGACTATGGCGCAGGGAGATTGAGCACCAGCGTTCCACTCCATCCCGGCACGGGTGAAGTCGACGATGGAGGTGGCGATAGAGGAGGATTGGGCGTAGGCGTAGGCGTAGGATCAGCTGTCTGATGCAGATCTTGGTTGTTGCCTGAGTTTCCATCTTTCAAGTAGAGGCTGAAAGCTTTGTTGCACGCTGCGATGGGCAAACGAAATGGCTTTCTCAACTGGCTTTGATTGCTAATATAGGGCAATTTGGCGCTCAGAAACTGTGCTTTCATTTCTCCAAATAATTTTTGTGATTGGCGGGCCTCGGATAATCCCACTTCGCATCCAGCATTCAGATCGACGCATTTTTTGTTGCGGTTGCATAATCTG
>JANLUZ010000004.1:0-13283 GCA_031363755.1 Polaromonas sp. | reverse complement strand
TCGCGCAGGGCTGTCAGCACAGCGGCTTCATAGCCGGTTTGCGACTGCTCCAGCGCCGCCTGCTGAGCCCGCACCCGCGCCCGGCCCGCGCCGGCGTCAAACACAGGCCACGACACGCCTGCCAGCAGGGTGCTGGCCACGGCACCGCCCGCGTTCAAGCCGCCCAGCGTCAGCGCGTTCAGGCCAATAGAGCCGGTGAGTCGAAAGTCAGGTTTGCGCAGCGCCGCGGCCTGCGCCACGCCCGCTGCGCTGGCCACCACCCGAAATTCGGCAGCGCGCACATCGGGCCGCTGGCGCAGGGTGTCCGCCGGAATGCTCAGCGCCAGAATGTCGTCGGGCTGGGGAACGGGGGCGACGGTGGTCAACAGCGCGGTTTGCGCGGCGGGCGGCTGGCTTGTCAACACCGCCAGCGCGTGGCGGCTTTGGTCGATGGCGGCTTGCAACACGGACAGCTGCGCATGGGTTTGCGACACCAGCGTGCGGGCTTGTTCCACTTCCAGGGCGGTGGTCAGCCCGGCCTGCTGCCGCCACTGGGTGAGCTGCAGGGTTTGCCACTGGCTGGCCAGGTTGCGGGTGGCAATTTGCAGCCGCGCCTGGGCGCGGCGCAGCGCAATGTAGTTCAGCGCGACTTCGGCCGCCACGGACACCTGCGTGTCGCCCAGGGTGGCGGCGCTGGCGGCTGCGTCTGCCTCGCTGCCCTCAAGTGCAGCCCGGTTGCCACCAAACACATCGGCTTCCCAGCTGGCGTCCAGGCCCACGGCGAAGCTGTTGCCGGTGGGTCTCCCCGCGAGCCGCCCACGCTGCGCGCTGGCTGAGCTGCCCAGCGCGGGCGACAAGCCAGCGGCTGTCACGCCACGCAGCGCGCGGGCTTGCCTGAGTGCGGCGCGCGCACCGCGCACACTGGTGTTGGTGTCAAGCGCTTGCGCCACGAGCTGGCTGAGCACCGGGTCGTTAAATCCGTCCCACCACTGCGCCAGTGCTGATGTGGCAGCGGGGGCATCGGCCAGCAGGCCGGGCGCGCCTTCCCAACCGGCGGGGACATCAAACGTCAGCGCGCCTGCGGTTTGGCGCGGTGCGGTGTGGCAGGCACCCAGCAGGGCTGTTGCCATCACCAGGCAGGCCGCGCGCAGTGTCATAAGGGCTCTCGCGTTATAGGGCAGCTCATGCAGTGGCTGCCGCCGCGCCCGCGCCCCAGCTCGCCGCTGGGCAGGGTGATAACCTCCACGCCCGCCTTGCGCAGCAGGGTGTTGGTGTAAGTGTTGCGGTTGTAGGCCATGACCACGCCAGGCGCCAGGGCCAGCAGATTGTTGCCGTCGTCCCACTGCTCGCGCTCGGCTTCATAGGCATCGCCGCCTGTGGCCACCGACCGGATTTTTGCGAAGCCCATGGCGTCGGCCAGCAGCTGTAAAAACGGCTGCTTTTCAGTGCGCACGTCCAGGCTGCCTTCCCGCCCGCCGGGGCGAATGCTGTGAACCCGAATCGCGTCCACCACGTCGGGAAACACCGTGACCAGGTCCACGTCGCAGAAGGTGAACACCGTGTCCAGGTGCATGGCACCGCGTGATTTGGGCAGCTGAATGGCCAACACCCGCGTGGCGGCATCCCGGGCAAACAGCTGACGCGCCAGTTGACTCACAGCTTGCGGCGACGTGCGCTCGCCCATGCCCACAAGCACCAGCCCTTTGGCGCTGCCGTGGTCCACCTGCATCACATCGCCGCCTTCCAGCGAGGCGATGCCGTGCGACTCGTCGGGGTCGCCCCACCACTCGACGCTTTGCCCCGCGAAGGCCGGGTGAAAGCGGTAAACAGCGGTGGTCAGCAGGGTTTCCTGCTGGCGCGCGGGCCAGTACATGGGGCACAGCACCACGCCCCCGCCAATCCAGCAGCTGCTGTCGCGGGTGAACAGCGTGTTGGGCAGCGGCGGCATCAGCAGGTCAGCGGGGCTGGCGCACAGCGACAACAGGCCCCCCGGTTCAAAAGCTAGGTCGGCACGGGCCACGCCACCAATCAGGCGCTCGGCCAGCTGCGCGGGGCTCAAGGCTTCGAGCCACTGGCGCAGCGCTGGGGCGGCTTCGGCGTCGATAAAGTTGGGGCCGAGTTTGCGGTCGAGCAGCCAAGCCCTAGCCAGCGGGTTGCCAAGGGTCACCGCCAGCAGGTCGTGCAGCTCCAGCACTTCCACGCCGCGCTCGGTCATGGCACTGGTGAAGGCGTAGTGGTCGTTTTTAGCCTGGGCAACCCACATCACGTCGTCAAACAACAGGTCATCGCAGTTGGCCGGTGTTAGGCGCATTTGCGCCAAGCCGGGCCGGCACACCAGCACTTTGCGCAAACGGCCAACTTCTGAGTAGATGCCTGGAGTCACTGAAGTGCCTGGGGTCATGGGATGTCTCGGTGAGAATTAAAAAGAGGCGTCAAAGGCTCAGGCTGCCGTGCCACAGAAGCCACACCGCCGCCACCGCAAATGTGCTGATGACGGCGAGCACCGCCCACTCCGTTGGCGTGAACAGGCGTTGCCCATGCTGGCGTTTGGCCAGCGCAAACAGCACCGCACCGGGCGCGTACAGCATTGCGCTGAGCAGCAGATACTTGAGTCCGGCGGCATACAGCAGCCACACGCAGTAGCCGCTGGCCAGCGCGGTGATCGCGATCGACGACGCATGGCCTCCCGTGCGCTGCGTGCTGCCGGTGGTGCTGCTGCCTGTGGTGACCAGCTTCAATCCATACACCGCGCTGAACAGGTAGGGCACCAAAATCATGGCGGTGGACAGCGAAATCAGCGCCAGATAGGACGCCTTTGAAAACAGCGTCACCACCAAAAACACCTGCACCATGCCGTTGGTCAACCACAGCGCATTGGCGGGCACGCCGCGCGGGCTTTGGCGGCTGAGCCATTGGGGCATCACGCCGCCGCTGGCGGGTGTGAACAACGATTCAGCGGCCAGCAGCGTCCAAGCCAGAAAACCGCCGCCGACCGACACCATCAGGCCGATGTAGATCAACACCGCGCCCCAGGTGCCCACGGCTTTTTCAAGCACTGGGGCCATAGACGGATTCTTCAGCCCGGCGAGTTCGGGCTGGGTGAACACGCCCAGCGACAGCAGCGACACCGCCATCAGCAACAGCAGGCAGATCAAAAACCCCGCCACGGTGGCGCGGCCCACGTCAGCACGATGACGCGCCCGTGCCGAGTACACGCTGGCCCCTTCAATGCCGATGAACACCCACACAGTAACCAGCATGGTGCTTTTCACTTGCGTGAGTACCGAGCCGAGCTGGGCGTCGCCCCAAAAGTTGAGCTGGAAGGTTTTGATCTGAAAGGCCAGCGCCACCAGCACAATGAACAGTACCAGCGGCAGCACTTTGGCCACCGTGACCACCGCGTTGAGCACCGTGGCCCCTTGAATGCCGCGCAGCACCAGCGCATGCACCAACCACAGCACGACGGACGCGCCCAGAATGGCCGCTGGCGTGTTGCCCTCTCCAAACACCGGAAAAAAGTAGCCCAGCGCGCCAAAAGCCGCCACCAGGTAGCCCACATTGCCAATCCACGCGCTGATCCAATAGCCCCAGGCGGCATTGAAACCCACGTAGTCACCCGACAGCGCTTGGGCATAGGCGTACACCCCATTATTCAGCTCGGGCTTTTCTACCGCCAGCAGCTGGTAGACCTTGGCCAGCATCAGCATGCCCACGCCAGTGACGGCCCAGCCGATCAGAATGGCCCCCGCACCTGCGCCAGCGGCCATGTTTTGCGGTAGGCCAAAAATGCCGCTGCCCAGGATGGAGCCGACCACCAGCGCCACCAGCAGGCCCAGGCTGAGGGTACCGGGTGTCTTGACAGGGTCTGCTATGGGGGCAGACGGAAGGGTGGGTGCAGCGCTGGGTGGGTTCATATAGGGCTTCTAGTGGGTGGGTTGAGCGTGTCAGGCAAAGGCTTTGAGCAATGCCGCAAACTGAGTTTTCACCGCATGGTCGTGCGCCTTGATGGGCGGCACGGCGCGCTCCAGTCCCAGCAGCTGGTACACCGCAATTTGCGCCGCCCTGACCGAGTACTCCACCGTGAACACCACGTCGCCAGGAATCTCTACAAACTGGCTGATGAAGGCCAGGTTTTTGGACAGCGCGGGAACAGGAAGCGGCCGATCACCCGCGCTTCGCGGCATGAACATGCTGGTGATGTAGGGCATGCGGCAGGGAATGCAGTTGGCTGTGGCCACCGTGGCAGCATCAAAGCGCAAATGCCCGCACAGCTCTTGCAGCAGCTCGGCGCCGGTGCAGTCCGCCATGGCCTTGGGCACAAAGTTGCCGATGCGGTCGGGGAATAGGGCATAGCCCCAGAACACCTGAACGCCGGCGGGCTGGTTCACAAAATGCGGCTGGTGTGCCAGCACCACCGACATCAGCCAGTTCGAGTCGCGGAAGGTGACCAGCCCGCCAGTGCCTGCAACATTGCCGCTGAACGCCTGCATCGCGTCAAAAAATGCCGTGTCGTGCAGCGTGACGGTAAACGAGTTCCAGCACGACTGCGCCACCGCGCTGTTGAAGGCGGCAGGGCGGCCAAAGTCGCTGCGCCCCTGGGCCAGTGTCTCCCACAGTTGCCAGCTGCTGCAGTCGACTTTTCCGAGCTGGGCGGGTGGGCGCGTCATGCTGCCCACGCTGGACGCGTCGGTCATGGAGCCGTTCTGAAGAAAAACAAAATCACCGTCATGCACGCTGATGACGTCATCGGCCTGGCCCGGCGTCTGGCAATGAATCCCGGTGACCGTGAATTTGCCGTTGTCGGTGGTGTGCTCCAGCGCCGTCACGCAGCAAGATTTTTTGAACACCACGCCACGCTCGAGCAGCCAAGCCTGCAAGGGTAACACCAGCGATTCGTACTGGTTGAATGCGGTGCGCTTGACGCCCGCCAGGGTTTCAATCCGTGTGAATTCCAGCATGAAGCGGTGCAGGTAGCGTTTGAATTCAACAGCGCTGTGCCACGGCTGGAACGCAAAGGTAGTGGCCCACATGAACCAGAATTCGCTCTGGAAAAAATCAGGCGACAACCAATCGGTGATGCAACTCGCTCCCAGCGTTTGTTCGTCGGCCTGGGTGAGCTTGAGCAGCTCGATGCGGTCTTGCATTGAAAACCCCATCGACGCTACTGGAATCTTGCTGCGAAAGCGGTCGACCAGTCGCGCCTTGGAATCCGCCCGGTTCTGGACGTTGAAGGCTTCGGTTTCTTCAAAGACGCTTTGGTCGGGTTGCTGCAGCGACGGTATGGACTTGAAAAGATCCCAGGTGCATTCGTAGTTGTCAGTGGTCAGCATGCGGCCGCCCCGCAAGGAGTAGCCATGGGCCGGGTCGCCCGAGCCGTCCAGGCTGCCACCCATCGTGGGCAGCGCCTCAAAAATGGTGATTTGCGGCCCCGTCCAGTTCCCGTCGCGCACCAGGAAAGCGGCAGCGGCCAGTGAGCCGATGCCCCCGCCAACGAGAAATGCTTGAGGATGTGGGGTCATGGTGTTAATTCCTTGCGGTAGGTGGTCGGGCTGCTCAGTAAGAAATGGTGATGTTGTCCACCACGCTGTTCACGCCGGGGGTGTTCCAGGCGGCGTCGCTGGCCAGTTCGCGCTCGGCCCAGGTGTGGCAGTTGCCCCCGAGGGTGACTTCAGAGCCGCTCACCACCACCGACAGCTTGTCGGACTCGGCCGTGGCGCGGCGCTTTAACGCGGCCACGATGTCGGCCTTGATGGTGCCGGGCGCAATGCTGGTTTTGACCGTGATCTGGTTGCTGACACCCTTCACGCCCAGGAGGTAGCGAACAGCGACCACAGCGGTGGTGCGCTGATAGGCGCGCTCGACCTCGCCGGTCAGCGTGACCCAGCCGTCTTCCACCATGACTTTGACAGTGTCTTTGGTGAGAAAAGTGGTCCACAGCAGTACGTTTTGAACCGAATGGGCAATGTCAGAATCGGTGCGCTGGGTGATGCCGGTGAGCTTCACATTCATCTCCACAGCCAACGCTTTCACTCCGGTCACGCGCTGAGCCGCGTGTTCGGCGTTGAGCTTTTCAGCATAGGTGTCCACATGGCCCGCCAGGGTCACTACGCCGTTGTTTACTTCAACACCGATGTGCTCTGCGTGCACAGATGGCTCCCATTTCAGCTCGGCCATGACGTCTTTTTGCAGCTGTTTGTCCGTTTTCATAATTCGCTTTCGTTGGGTTGGTGAGACCTTTACTTTGCGCGCCGAATGCGTGTCGGTCTGTTCGCCACAGCACTTTTCGCCAGCGGACTGCCGCTTCCTTGATACAGGTCAAGAGTTCGCAACATAAGAGTCCGGTGGGCAAAGTTTTGATGTTTGTTGCGCCAGGTCACTCAATGCGGCGGCTGGGCGGCAGGTGCAGCGTGGGCCTTTTGGGCGCGTTGCTCGGTGGCGCCTCGTGCATCGTCTGGCCACAGGGGGCCGGCGCGTCGTTGTAGAAGGGCCCGCACGTTAGGGCTGTGGCCTGGGCGGTTGGCTCGCGAACAAAGACATCGTCAAACAAATACTGCAGGCTGCGACGTGGGCCGCTCTGGCAGCCGCTGATCTCTTCAGCGGTAATTTCTGGTGTGAAAAACGGGTGTGTCATGGCATGCCTTCCGAGTGAAAAAGTTGAACAATAGGTTTCGAAACAGCGGCGTTAAACGTCAGTTCCGCAGCCCGGTGCAGGCACGGGTCTGTGTCTACAGCCCATTCTGAAGACCGGCGAGCCGCCCGGTCTGTGCGTCAACGCACGCTGAAGGGACGGGGTGGGCGCGGCGTTCGGTGTCGCACAGACGAGGCAGGAGCGACTTGTTAAAACCAGGCCAGGACCACCGGGCGGCAAGCTGACGAAAACCAGTTCTGGCCGGCGCCCTTGATGATTTATTTGAAAGTACACACAATGAAAAACACCCGATTTCTGTCGCCCCTGCAAACCGCCGTTTGCGTGGCCCTGACCTTGGCGGCCGCTTTGGGGGCTACGGGGCCTGCTGGCGCTCAGGTGGCAGGCGTCGCCAGCACCACCACCGTGTCGGTCAGCGAGTCTGACCAGCTGGCCTACGGCCTGAGCGTGAAGAAAAGCATTCTTGGAAAAACACTCTACAACGACGCCGGGCTCAAAATTGGCAAGGTCGAGGACCTGATCATTGCGCCGGACAAAAATGTGTCCTACCTCATCGTGGGCGCGGGCGGGTTTTTGGGCATGGGCCGCCATGACGTGGCCATTGCGGCAGCGCTGGTCAAACAATTAAGTGGCCGCATTGTCTTGCCCGGCGCCACCAAAGACTCCGTTTCAGCCATGCCGCAGTTTTTCTATGCGGTCGACACGGCCAAGCGCGACCAGCTTGTCGCTGGCGCCCAAAAAGATGTCGCGCTCGCCCGCGAAAAAATGCTGGACCTGCAGAAAAAGTCCGCCACAGCGGTGGGCGAAATGAAGGTCAAACTGGACGAGAACATTGCCGCGCTGGAGCAAAACGTCAAAGCCGTCGACGCCAGACTGGCCGAAATGAGCCAGGCTGGCGCAGGGCGCTGGAGCGCATTTGAAGGCGCGTTGAAATCGGCTGTCGAGCGTCTCAGGGCTTCCATGCAGAAACCCACCGCAGCTTGAATTTCCGCAGCGGGTAGCGTCTGAAAAGGTCAGCAGCACGACTGGATGGTGCTGGCCTTTGTGATGTTCAATTGATGTGTCCGAACCCTTTAGGCAAGGTCGAAAAGTCAGACGGTGCCGGGCGGCCGCAAAAATCCGCGCCGCGACACAATGGCGACATGCACAAACACCTGTCTGAAACTACCGGCCCCCAGCGGCTGATTTATGGCTTTGTCACGGGCCTCGCCTCGCTGGCCGTGCCGCTGCCAACCTCCTGGCAATTCCGGGGCCTGCTGGGCTGGTGCGTCGGGGTGGGGGTGTATTTGTGCCTGGCCTGGTGGCTGTGTGTGGGCTTTGATGCCGCGCGCACGCGGGAGCGCGCGCAGGCCCAGGACGAGCCCAGCTTGGTGCTGTTGCTGGTGCTGCTGGTGGCCACAGGCGCCTGCGTGGCGGCGATCGCGGTGCTGATGCAGCAAAGCCGCGATCTGACAGGCTGGGTGCGGGCGGGGCACCTGGCGCTAGGCGTGATGGCGCTGGCGCTGTCGTGGTTGTTCATCCAGACGATCTTCACGTTTCGCTACGCGCACCGTTACTACCAGGAGGAAAAGAACGCCGAGCCCGACGGCCCTGGGTTGCAATTTCCTGGTGGGCTGGACCCGGATTACTTCGACTTTCTGTACTACGCCCATGTGGTCGGCATGACCTCGCAGGTGTCAGACGTTCAAGTCACCTCGCGCGAGATGCGCCGACTCACGCTGGTTCACAGCGTGCTGTCGTTTGCGTTCAACATGTTGATCGTGGCGCTCAGCATCAATGTGGTGGCGGGGGCGCTTCAGTAGACGGCGCTTGTGCGCGCTGCTAAGTTCTTAAGCGGCGCAGCTTGACCAGATCACTGGCCAGCGCCGTGCCGCCCACAATCACCACGGCGCACAGCACCATCCACGGCGTCACGGCTTCGCCCAGAAACAACACGCCATACCCCACCGCAAACACCGGCACCAAAAAGGTGACGGACAGCGCCCGGGGCGGGCCAGCGTTTTCAATCAGCCGGAAAAACACGACGTAGGCCACGCCGGTGCACACCACCCCTGCAGCCAGCATGGCTAGCCAAGCCGTGCCGCTGGGCGCGCGTGCAGGCCACATCAGGGCCGCCGGAAGCGCTAGCCCCAGCGTGGCGCCCAGCAGGCTGCCGGTGGCGGTAACCAGTGACGGAATGCCGACCAAAAAGCGCCGCGTGTAACTGGCGGCCACTGCATAGCAGACGCAGGCCAGCAAGCAGGCCAATACGGCGTAGCCGGGGCTACCGCCGGCCGCATTGGCTTTGAACAGCTCCCCCGGCTGGGTGGCGCGCGACGCCAGCATGGCCACACCTACAAAGCCGATCACCAGCCCCAGCGTGCGCGTGGGCGACGGCTTGTCCTTGAGCCACGCCCACGCCACCAGCGCGCCAAACATCGGCACCGTGGCGTTCAGGATCGACGACAGCCCTGTGCTGATCGACAGCAGCGCATAGGCATAGCAGGCAAACGGGATGCCCGCGTTGAGCACACCCACCACAAACGTGCGGCGCCAGTGCTGCTTGAGAAGCGGCATTAGGCCGCGCACCCACACGAACGGCAGAAGAAACAGCGCGGCAATGGCCACCCGCACGGCAGCAGTGGGGAGCGGCCCGAACTCCACCGCGCCCAGGTGCATGAACAGGAAGGACGAGCCCCACACGGCGGCAAGCAACAGAAAGTCAGCTACCCAGCGCGGGCGGTGTGCTGCCTTCCCAGCTGTGGCTTCGCCTGCGGGCGGGCCCAACGTTTTCGTGACGCCAGGCGTCACAGCCATCGCTCCGCAGCCGGGGTGGCCGTGAGTTCAGCCTTTTCAAGCTGCAGCAGCGCCTGCTTGCGCGCCAGCCCACCGGCATAGCCCGTCAGGCTGCCGCTCCTGCCCAGCACGCGGTGACAGGGCACGACGATGCTGATCGGGTTGCGGCCAATGGCGGCGCCCACGGCGCGCACGGCGGCGGGTTTGCCGATCTGCTGGCTGATGGCGCTGTAGCTGCGCGTGTGGCCGGGCTCAATGGTGAGCAGCGCTTGCCACACCGATTGCTGAAACAGCGTGCCGCCCGACACATCCAGCGGCAGGTCGAAGTGACTGCGCTCACCCGCGAAGTACTGCGTCAACTGTGCGGCGGCTTGCTGCAGCAGCGCATGGTCATCAGCACGCGGCCAAGTTGTGACCTCCGGCGGTTGCGCCAGCGCGGCGGGGAGGTGGCGCTGGCCGGCAAACCACACGCCTGCCAAGCCCCGATCGGTAGCCGCCAGGGTCATGGTGCCCAGAGGGCTTTCAAAAACGGTTTGCACGATGGAGGTGTCGAATTTCATGGAGGTTCTCCGCTAGATTTTCGGTGGGTTGCCGTGGGCGATTGATGCCGGTTTGCAGCGCCATTGATGCGCTTTGTGATGCGCAGGAGCCTCAAAAAGCGAAAAATAAGGGTATTTTAGGCCGCTAGCCCTGGTTTTTATTGCCTGAGCAGCTATTGATTCAGGAGCAATTCGGGTGAGGTGTCCGGGTTTCGATTGACCGGCTCGTGCCCGCGCCAAGTGCCGCTCCACACCCGGATCACCGCGTAGCTGCGCCAGGGTTGCCACGCGTTTGAGGCCGCCTCGGCCAGGCGCGCTGGGCTCTTTTGTCCCTGCACCCCCAGCGTTTTGTGCAGCGCCACATCGCCTGCCGGAAACGCGTTGGGCCAGCGCAGCGCCCGCATGGCGATGTACTGGGCGGTCCAGTCGCCCACGCCGGGGAGCGTCTTCAATGCCGCCACGGTGCTGGTCACGTCGGCACGGCTGCTCAGGTCCAGCTGCCCGCTGACCACGGCCTGCGCGAGCGCAGCAATCGCCGCCTGCCGCTGACGGATGATGCCGAGCCCGCCGAGCAGGTCGCTGCGCGCGGCGCTGGTATCCCGCAGCTGTTCAGGGGTGGGAAACACGCGGTTGAGAGCAGGCCAGGGCGTGTCGATCACCTCGCCCAGGGTGGTGACCAGCCGCTGCGCCACTGTGCGCGCAGCCGCTACCGTGATCTGTTGGCCCAGAATGGCCCGCACCGCCAGCTCGAAACCGCTTAGCGCGCCGGGCACCCGGAGGCCGTCCCCGGTGGGAAAGAACGGGTGCAGCAAGCCGTTGATGGTGGCTGGTTCGGCGTCCAGGTCAAACAGGTCGCGCACCCGGCGGATCACTTCGGGCAACACGCTGCACAGCGATTCGCTGACGCGCAGCACCAGCTGCGACGACGGTTCGTCGAACCGCGCGCTGAGCCAGCCGGTGTGCCACGAAACGGAGTTGGCTATAGGCAGTCGGCAGGTCATGCTGAAGACGCTGCTGCCGCTCGCCGGGTCTGCTGTCACGGATTCGCTGCCCGCCATGACGTGCGATTTGAAAAACGTCATGATCGCTTCGGTGTCATAGGGCGGGCGGTAGCCCAGTCGCACGGTGATGCCCTGCTGGCCGTTGGCGGGCTGCGCGGTCCGGCGCGCGGTAGCTGGGGCCGCGCTGTGCCGCCGCAGCGCACTGGGGTTGAGGCGGTAGTGGCTCACAAAGGCGGCGTTGAAGCGTCGCACGCTGGCAAAGCCGCTCATCAGGGCGATCTGCGTGATGGGCAGCGCGGTGTCGGTCAGCAGCTGCTTGGCGGTCAGCAGGCGCCGGGTTTGCAGGTATTGCAGCGGCGAGACGCCCAGGTGCGCCTGGAAAATGCGCTGCAGATGCCGGGGGCTCACACCCAGCCTGGCAGCCAGCGTGGCCACCGACGTGACCGAATGGGCGCCCGGCGTGTCCAGCAGGCGCGCGGCCTGGCCCGCCAGGATGTGGCTGGCGTCCTGAATCGACCACGGTACTGAGTGCGGCGCCAGCTCGGGTCGGCAGCGCAAGCAGGGCCTGAAGCCCGCGCTTTCGGCTTGCGCGGCGTGAGCAAAAAACAGGCAATTGGAGCGTTTAGGGGTGCGCACGCGGCACACCGGCCGGCAGTAGATGCCGGTGCTGGTCACCCCGGTGAAAAACCGGCCGTCGAAGCGGGCGTCGCGGGCGGTAAGCGCCCGGTAGAACGCGTCGGACGGGTCAGCTGCGGGGTCGGCCACTGGGTGAAATGGGTCAAGCATGGTGTGATGTTAGACCGTGCGCGGCCGGGCGCTGGCCGTTTTCAGACATGCGCCTGAGCGGCATTGGCCTACCCCGGGGCGCTGGAGCCGCGCCCTACAATCTTTTCGGTGCTGATCACCCAGGCAACGAGCCGATGAACCTTTCCCCTTTTTTTGCAGGAACCTCACGCATGCAACTCAACGCCTCTATTTTCAAAGCCTACGACATTCGCGGCGTCGTGCCGTCCACCATCAACGAAGACGTGGCGCAGGCACTCGGGCAGGCGTTTGGCACGCAGGCGTTGAAAGAAGGAGAAACCACCGTAGCCGTGGGCCGCGATGGGCGTTTGAGCGGCCCCACGCTTGCTGCTGCGCTGATGCGCGGGCTGGTGGCCAGCGGCGTGAATGTGATTGACGTGGGCATGGTCACCACGCCCATGCTGTACTTCGCAGCCAACACATTGTGTTCGTCGGGCATTCAGGTCACCGGTAGCCACAACCCGAAGGACTACAACGGCTTCAAGATGGTGCTGGGCGGTCGAGCGATTTATGGCGACGACATTCAAGCCTTGAAAAATCTCATGGAAACCGAAACCTCGCAGGCCGCCGCCAAGCCCGGCGCCATCCGCAAAGTGGATGTGCAGGCCGACTACACCGCTCGCATCGTGGGCGGCATCACCTTGGCGCGGCCGATGAAGATCGTGATCGACTCGGGCAACGGCATTGCCGGTGCGTCGGCGCCAGCGATTTTCCGTGCGCTGGGCTGCGAGGTGACTGAGTTGTTCAGCGAGGTGGACGGTGACTTCCCCAACCACCACCCAGACCCGTCCAAGCCTGAAAACTTGGTGGACCTGATCAACGCCCTGAAGGGGGGCGACGCCGAACTCGGCTTGGCGTTTGACGGCGACGGTGACCGCTTGGGCATCGTCACCAAGGACGGCACCAACATCTACCCGGACCGCCAGATGATGCTGTTTGCCCGCGACGTGCTGAGCCGCGTGCCCGGCGGCACGATTTTGTTCGACGTGAAATGCTCGCAGCGCCTGGCCCCCGAGATCGAAGCCGCTGGCGGCGTGCCGCTGATGTACAAAACCGGCCACTCGCTGATCAAGGCGAAGATGAAAGAAATCAACTCGCCGCTGGGTGGCGAGATGAGCGGACACATCTTTTTCAAAGAGCGCTGGTACGGCTTTGACGACGGCACATACGCCGGTGCGCGCCTGCTGGAGATTGTGAGCCGTTCGCCCGATGCAGGCATTGTGCTCAATGGCCTGCCCACCAGCTTCAGCACGCCGGAGCTGAATGTCGCCTGCAAAGAGGGCGAGCCGCACGCGGTGGTTGAGGCACTGATCAAATCGGCCAGCTTCAAGGCACCGGCGACGATTTCCACCATCGACGGCTTGCGTGTGGATTGGCCCGATGGCTTTGGCTTGATTCG
The DNA here is from genome assembly GCA_031363755.1 of Polaromonas sp. GTDB lineage: Bacteria > Pseudomonadota > Gammaproteobacteria > Burkholderiales > Burkholderiaceae_C > Polaromonas. Next base: position 140 of record JANLUZ010000004.1, on the reverse strand, counting down.
CGCGTCCAACACCACGCCGGTGCTGGTGCTGCGTTTTGAAGGCCACACGCAGCAGGCACTGGAGCGCATTGAGGCTGAGATGCTGGCGCTGCTGCGCAGTGTGAAGCCTGATGCGAGCATTGCGGCTGCGGCGCATTGAG
>JANLUZ010000169.1:0-35871 GCA_031363755.1 Polaromonas sp. | reverse complement strand
GTGATGCCCTGGGTGATGACTTTGGTGTTTTTGTTGATGTAGATCGACATGCTTGTGTGCTCCGGGCTTATTTGACAGCGGCGACGATTTTCATCGCGGCATCGGCCATGGTGTCTGCGGCGATGATCGGCAAGCCGGAATCGGCCAGCATCTTCTTGCCCAGGTCTTCGTTGGTGCCCTTCATGCGCACCACCAGCGGCACCGACAAATTCACGGCCTTGCAGGCGGTGATCACCCCCTCGGCAATCGTGTCGCACTTCATGATGCCGCCGAAAATGTTGACCAAAATACCCTTAACTTCCGGGTTTTTCAACATGATTTTGAAGGCTTCCGTGACCTTCTCGGCCGTGGCGCCACCGCCGACGTCCAGGAAGTTGGCCGGCTCGCCGCCAAACAACTTGATGGTGTCCATGGTCGCCATGGCCAGGCCCGCGCCATTGACCAGGCAGCCGATGTTGCCGTCCAGGCTGATGTAGGCCAGGTCAAACTTGCTGGCCTCGACTTCAGCCGCGTCTTCTTCGTCCAGATCGCGGTAGGCCACGATTTCCGGGTGACGGAACAGCGCGTTCGGGTCAAAGTTGAACTTGGCGTCGATGGCTTTGATGTTGCCGTTGCCTTCCAAAATCAGCGGGTTGATCTCGGCCAGGCTGCAGTCGGTGTCCATATAGCACTTGTAGAGCTTTTGCAGCACGTCCACGCACTGGGCGGTGGAGCCGGGCGGCACGCCCATGCTGTCCGACAGCTTTTTGGCTTGTGCGTCGAGCAATCCGGTGGCCGGATCAATGAATTCGGTGATGATTTTTTCGGGCGTTGAATGCGCCACTTCCTCGATGTCCATGCCGCCTTCGCTGGAGACGATGAACGCCACTTTTTGCGTGGCCCGGTCGGTAACAGCCGACACGTAGTATTCTTGTTTGATGTCCGCGCCGTCTTCAATCAGCAAGCGGCGAACCTTCTGGCCCGCAGCGCCCGTCTGGTGCGTGACCAGCTGCATACCAAGAATTTCCCCGGCGATTTTCTTGACATCTTCAATGCTGCGCGCCAGCTTGACGCCGCCACCCTTGCCGCGGCCACCCGCGTGAATCTGCGCCTTCACCACCCACACCGGGCCGCCCAGCTTCTGCGCGGCTTCGACCGCCTCTTGCACCGTGAAAGCGGGGATGCCGCGCGGTACTGGAATGCCAAAATTGCGCAAGATTTCCTTGCCTTGGTACTCGTGAATTTTCATGACGAAGCCTTCAGAATTCAGTAAAAAGGGGTTTGCAAGCAGGGCCTGTCGGAACAAGGTGTTCCCAGGCTGTTATGCGCTGCGGCGCAACGCGCCTGTCCAAAAAGCCGTGCGAAGCACCTCTCAGATTGGGCAACTGCGGACTGTATCATGCGAAAACACGGGCTTTTCTGTCGGCGCTTTTAGAGTCGCTGCAAGCGTGAAAACCCGACTGACGATGGACTCCTTTGCTTTTGATTGCCTCCATGACCTCTGCCATTCATCAAATTTTCATTGACGGCGAAGCCGGCACCACGGGCCTGCAGATCCGCGAACGCCTGCAAACCATGCCGCAGATTGATCTGGTCAGCATTGCGCCCGAACTGCGCAAGGACCTGGCTGCCAAGAGGGCGCTGATGGCCCAGGTGGACCTCGTCATTTTGTGTTTGCACGACGACGCTGCGCGTGAAACTGTCGCCATGATCGACAGCTTGCCCGGCAAAAAGCCCAAAATCATCGACGCCTCCACCGCCCACCGCACGGCGCCGGGTTGGGTGTTCGGGTTTCCGGAGCTGGCTGTGGGCCAGCTGGCCGCTGTGCAGGGCGCTGACCGCGTGGCCAACCCGGGTTGCTACGCGACCGGCGCCATTGCGCTGCTGCGCCCGCTGATCGACGCCCACCTGCTGCCGGTGGACTACCCCGTCACCCTGCCGGCCGTCAGCGGGTATTCCGGCGGTGGCCGCCCGATGATCGAGGCCTACGAATCTGGTGAATCAGAGGCCAGCGCACCCGCTTACGAGCTGTACGCTCTGGGCCTGGGCCACAAGCACATTCCCGAAATCATGAAATACACCGGCCTGCTGCGCCGCCCGGTCTTCATGCCGGCCGTTGGCAATTTCCGCGAAGGCATGCTGGTCGAGTTGCCGCTGCACCTTGATTTTCTGACCACCAAAACCACGCTGGCCGACCTTCACCAGGTCTACGCCAACCACTACGCTGGCTCACCGTGGGTGAGCACGCTGCCGGCCACGCCAGACAACAAGCTCGACCCGCTGGGCGTGAATCACACCAACACGCTGGAGATCCGTGTGTTCGGCAGCGATGACTACGGCCAGGCCGTGGTGGTCGCTCGGCTCGACAACCTGGGCAAAGGCGCCGCCGGGGCCGCCGTGCAAAACCTGGCACTGATGCTGGGCCTGGCGTAAGGTTTTAGGCCAGGGCTTGCCGCATCTGAAGGTCAAAAAGCCGCTTTGCTACTGAATTCGTAGCAACAAAGGCAGTAAAAATCAAGGCTAGTGGCTGATTTAGTGCTTTTTTTTATACTTTTTTGGTCCCCCAGGCCTTCCGACGGCATCAGTTGGCCCGCGCCGATCAATGCTCTTCGTCGGGCGGCCCTGAGACCACACGCCGAATCACATCACCCGCAAAACCACGCGCCGCCAGAAACCGCATGTGCTTGGCACGCCCGGCGGCATCAACCGCGCTCTGGCCGAATTTTTTGCGCCACACCTCGCGAGCCCGGGCGAGCTCGGTGGCCTTCAGTTGCACCATAGCCCCGGCAATCACGTCCGCACCCAGCCCCTTGCCTTGCAGCTCATGGCGCACCCGCGCAGCGCCGAAACGGCTGGCCCGGCGGTTGACCACCGAGTCCGCCACGCGCGCCTCGCTGATGAAGTCTTTCGCCGTGAGGTCGTCGAGCACCGCTGCCAGTTGACCCGGCGTTTCTTCGTGCGGTGCCAGCTTGCGCATCAGCTCGGCCCGGGAATGCTCGCGTGCAGCAAGAAAGCGCAACGCACGCCCCTTGAGCGACAACCCGGGCGAGCGTGGCCGGGGGGCGTTAACCAGAGACGGCCTGCCCGCTCGCGCCGCTGCGTCGTCATCCCACGATGTTTCGGCCACGCGGCCCCCCCTTGAATACTATGTTATCGATAGCTGCCTAGGCAGCAAACACCTGGGCTAGCACCTGTTTTGGCACTAAAAACACATGCGCCGAGGCGCTGCATGGCCAAAAAAGCGCTTCAGGCCGTGATTTTTGGCAACTTGGCAGGCTTGACGGCTTTGTCAGCCTTATCAGCGGCCTCCGCCCCCACAGCGGGCGCGGCAACAGACGCCTGCACCGGTGGAATGCCCAAGGACTCGCGCACCTTGTTTTCGATCTCGATGGCGAGCTCAGGGTTTTCTCTCAAAAACTCACGCGAGTTGTCGCGGCCCTGGCCGATTTTCTCGCCGTTGAAGGCATACCAGGCGCCGGCCTTTTCAACAATGTGCCCGGCCACACCCAAGTCAAGCACCTCGCCCAGGCGGCTGATGCCTTCGCCATAGAGGATGTCGAACTCGGCCGTTTTGAACGGTGAGGCGACCTTGTTTTTCACCACCTTCACGCGGGTTTCGTTGCCGATGATTTCCTCGCCCTTTTTGATCGAGCCGATGCGGCGAATGTCCAGGCGCACCGAGGCGTAGAACTTCAGTGCATTGCCGCCCGTTGTGGTTTCCGGGCTGCCGAACATCACGCCAATCTTCATACGAATCTGGTTGATGAAAATCACCATGCAATTGGCTTTTTTGATGGTCGCCGTCAGCTTGCGCAGCGCCTGGCTCATCAAACGGGCCTGCAGGCCGGGCAGGGAGTCGCCCATTTCGCCTTCCAGCTCGGCCTTGGGCGTGAGCGCCGCGACCGAGTCAATGACGATCAAATCCACCGCGCCGGAGCGGGTTAATGAATCCACGATTTCCAGCGCCTGCTCGCCGGTGTCGGGCTGGCTGATGAGCAGCTCCTGCAGGTTCACGCCGAGTTTTTGGGCGTATTGGATGTCAAGCGCGTGCTCGGCGTCGACGAAGGCGCAGGTGCCGCCCAGCTTTTGCATTTCGGCAATCACCTGCAGCGTCAGCGTGGTCTTGCCGGATGACTCAGGGCCGTAAATTTCAACGACCCGGCCGCGCGGCAGGCCGCCAACGCCCAGCGCGATGTCCAGGCCCAGCGAGCCGGTGGACACGACCTGGATGTCTTCGATGACCTCGCCGTCGCCGAGCTTCATGATGGTGCCTTTGCCGAACTGCTTTTCGATTTGTGCCAGCGCGGCGGCCAGCGCTTTGGCTTTTTCAGAGTTCAGCGCGGCGGTTTGTGCGGGGTTTTGGGCGGGGTTGAGCTTGCTAATCAGTTCCATGAAAATCTCCAGATTAATCAACGGTTTAGGAAAGAGTTGGCAGCGTTGGGTCATCAATGACAACCGGCTCGCTGGATACATGACCAGTACTTTATAACGTGGTTGAAATAAGTAAACCCTATTTTTAGTCAGTTTGCCTGACGATTTGGCGTATGCTTTCTGGCATGCCAAACACCGATGCAATCGAGCCTGCCGCACCACCTGACATCGCGTGGCGCGTCACGCACCTGGGCCGCGTCATGGGCCATGCGCTGCGCCGGTTTGACAGCCGCGTGCTGCAGCTAATGGCCAGCAGCATTCATGTGCCGCTGGGTTTGTCGAACCTGGCCGCACGTGATCAGGTGGGCGCGGCGCACATCCACATCACGCGGCACCTGGCGCCGGGCGGCTCACGCCTGACGGACCTGGCCCAGAGCGCTGGCATGAGCAAGCAGGCGATGGGTGACCTGGTCACGCAGTGCGAAGCCTGGGGGCTGGTGACACGAAGCGCTGACGCCTACGACCAGCGCGCCAAGCGGGTGACGTTCACCCCAACGGGCCTGCAGTGGCTGGAAGCCTTCAGGCGCGCCGTGGCCCAGGCCGAAGCCGAGTTTGAGCAAGCCGTGGGCGAGAACGTCGCGACGGTGGTGGCACTGGGCCTGGAAGCCTACGCCGGGGGCGCAAGTTGACGGCAGGATGAAGACCACAGCAGCAGTACAGCGCCCTTTCACAAAAGCCTAAAATTTCAGCACAAGCCAACGGCGGCACCCGAGCAGCCTCGGCAAGCCCCCCCCCCCCACGGAGACACCCCATGCGAATTCTGATTGCCGAAGACGACCAGGTGCTGGCCGACGGGCTGCTCCGCACACTGCGGGCCTCAGGCGCTGCGGCTGACCATGTGGCCAGTGGTACGGAAGCCGACGCGGCGCTGATGACCAATACCGAGTTCGATTTGCTGATTCTCGACCTGGGCCTGCCGCGCATGCACGGGCTGGAGGTGCTCAAGCGCCTGCGCGCCCGGGGCTCAGCGCTGCCGGTGCTGATTCTGACGGCGGCTGACAGCGTGGAAGAGCGCGTCAAGGGCCTGGACTACGGCGCTGACGACTACATGGCCAAGCCGTTTTCACTGCAGGAGCTGGAAGCCCGCGTGCGTGCGCTGGTGCGCCGGGGCATGGGCGGCGCCAGCAGCACCATCAAGCACGGCCCGCTGGTGTACGACCAGGCCGGCCGCGTGGCCACCATCGATGGGCAAATGCTCGAGCTGTCGGCCCGCGAATTAGGTTTGCTGGAAGTGCTGCTGCAGCGCGCTGGCCGGCTGGTGAGCAAAGACCAGCTGGTCGAGCGCCTGTGCGAGTGGGGCGAGGAAGTCAGCAACAACGCCATTGAGGTGTACATCCACCGGCTGCGCAAAAAGATCGAAAAAGGCCCGGTGCGCATTGCGACCGTGCGCGGGCTGGGCTACTGCCTCGAGAAAATCCCCGGCTAATGGTGCCCCCACGGTCGCTCACTGCGTGTAGCTCCCTGCCCCCCGAGGGGGCCGCTGCGCCTGCGGTCTGGCAAAGCCAGTCCCGCGGCCCTGGCTTGCAGCTTCCCGGGCAGCGAACGGTTGGACCCCGCTTTACCAAGCTTGAGGCGCAGGGCCGGCTTTGCCGGACTGCAGGCGGGCGGCCCCCTCGGGGGGGAGCGAGTCACACGCAGTGGGGAGCGTGGGGGCTATGAGACTTTTTCAGCGTGAACGCCGCAGTTTATTTGGCGAAATCCTCGACTGGATGCTCACGCCGCTGCTGCTGCTGTGGCCCATCAGCCTGGCGCTGACCTGGCTGGTGGCGCAGAACATTGCGGGCAAGCCGTTTGACCGGGCGCTGGAGTTCAATGTACAGGCGCTGGCCAAGCTGGTGAGCGTCAAGAACGGGCAGGTCAGCTTCAACATGACCGGCCCTGCGCGTGAAATCTTGCGGGCCGACGACACCGACCAAGTGTTCTACCAAGTGACAGGCACACACGGTGAACACCTCAGCGGCGAGGGCGACCTGCCCGCACCACCGCCAGACGACGAAAAAACCCAGGACGGCGAGGTTCGCCTGCGCGAAGACCTGATTGGCGGCGAGGATGTGCGCGTGGCCTACACCTGGGTGCGTGTGGATGTGAAAGGTGCCAACCAGACGGTGCTGGTGCAGGTGGGGGAAACGCTGGAAAAGCGCAAAACGCTGGCGCGCGAAATCGTCAAGGGTACGATGGTGCCGCAGTTTGTGACGCTGCCGCTGGCGGTACTGCTGGTGTGGCTGGCGCTGGTGCGCGGCATCAAACCCCTGGCCCAGCTGGAGCGGCGCATTCGTGCGCGCAAGCCCGACGACATGAGCCCGCTGGACGACACCGCCGTGCCCGAAGAAGTCGCGCCGCTGGTGTCGTCCATGAACGATCTGCTCAGCCGCCTGAAGGTGTCCCTGACCACCCAAAAACGCTTTCTGGCCGACGCAGCCCACCAGCTCAAAACCCCGCTGGCCGGGCTGCGCATGCAGGCCGATCTGGCACAGCGCGAAACCGATGCCGACGAGCTGAAAAAGTCCCTCAAGCACATTGGCCAGGCCAGCATGCGCGCCACACACACCGTCAACCAGCTGCTGGCATTGGCGCGGGCCGAAACCACCAGCCGCTCGCTGGCCAAACACCCGCTGGACCTGGTTGATGTGGTGTCCGAAGTGATGGCCGACTCGGTGCCGCGCGCGCTTGAAAAGCAGATTGACCTGGGCTACGAAGGCCCGGCTCCCGGCGTGCGGGCCACCTGGGTGGTGGGCAACGCCACACTGCTCAAAGAGCTGGTGCGCAACCTGCTGGACAACGCGATTGCCTACACGCCGGAGCACGGCGTGGTCACCCTCAAACTGATGACCGACCGCTACAGCGATGTGCTGGTGCTGCTGGTCGAAGACTCCGGGCCGGGTATTGCCGAGTCCGAACGCGAGCTGGTTTTTCAACCGTTTTACCGCGCGTTGGGCACCAATGTCGACGGCTCGGGCCTTGGCCTGGCCATCGTGCTGGAAATCGCCAACCAGCATGATGCGCTGATCAGCATCGAGACGGCCGACATGCATCACCCCCATCCGCCGCCACACGGGCATGTGCCTGCGGCCGGGGAGCCAGCAGCGCGTGGGCCGGGCCTGCGCATCACGGTGCGGTTTGCGGGCATGAACCCACCCGGCACGCCCGCCTGAGCCGATACCGCCGCAGGGAACTGTCACCGCCGCCTGACGTCTATCGACCATGCACATCAACGCCCTTGGCACTGCCGACGCCACCGCCTACCGGGCCCTGCGGCTGCGCGCCCTGCGCGAGCATCCCGAAGCCTTTACCTCCAGCTTTGAAGAAGAGGCCGAACGCCCGCTGGCCGACACCACGCAGCGCTTGAGCAACCCCGCCGAGCGGCTGTGGGGTGCGTTTGACGGCCCGCAGCTCGTCGGCATGGTTGGCATGAGCCGCGAAACCCGCGTGAAAAACCAACACAAGGCCCACTTAGTCGGCCTGTATGTGGCCCCGGAACACGCCGGGCAGGGCGTGGGCGCGGCGCTGGTGGCCGCCGTGGTGCAGCACGCCGTCGCCCACCCGCTGGCCCTGCTGGTGCTGACGGTGACCGACGGCAACCAGGCCGCCCAAGCCCTGTACGAACGCGCTGGCTTCACCTCCTTCGGCGTCGAGCCCGACGCCATCCGCGTGAACGGCGTGCGCCTGGGCAAGCGGCACATGGCCCTGCAACTGCCCACCCCAATGAAAGCCCCTCATGACGCTTGAGATCCCCACGCTGCAACCTGCAGCCCTGTCGGCCGCCACCCAAAGCCGCCTGAAAATCGGCCTGTCAGCCTGCTTTTCCCATGCCGACCCAACACGCTCTCTGTTCAGCGGCAAAACGCTGCAGTACGTCGAACAATCGATTGCGCACTGGCTGATGTCCTCTGGCGCCATGGTGGTGATGGTGCCCTGCCCCACTGGCAGCACCCAGCGCGGCGACGTGTCCTACGCCCACTACGCCGAGTGGCTTGACGGCCTGGTGCTGCACGGCGGCGCCGACGTGTGGCCCGGCAGTTATGGCGAATCGCCAATCGAGCCGCAATGGTCTGGTGACCGCGTACGGGACGACTACGACAAGGCGCTGGTCGCCGCGTTTGAAGCCGCGGGCAAGCCGATGTTTGGCGTGTGCCGGGGGCTGCAGCTGCTCAACGTGGCCTACGGCGGCACGCTCTACCAGGACATTCAGACCCAGGTGCCCGAGTCGTTTTTGCACCGCGACGCCGTCACCTACGACCTGAACTACCACAGCGTCGACATCGTGCAAGGCACCCAGCTGTCGCAGCTCTACCCCGGCGTGGAGCGCGTGCGCGTCAACAGCATCCACCACCAGGCGATCAAGGACTTGTCCCCCGAGTTCGAGGCCGAAGCGTTCAGCGTGACTGACGGCATCGTCGAAGCGATTCGCCGCAAAGACCGCAGCAAAAGCTACATCGCCGCCCTGCAATGGCACCCCGAGTTCCACCTCGCCGGGTCTGACACCATCGACGACGGCGCGATTCTGCGAGATTTTCTGGCGGCGGTGGCCGGGGCAAAAAGCCGCTGAAAATGCGCAAAAGACAATCAAAACCCGCTTCGAGCAGGTTTTAACGTCTAAATTTTGCCTAAATCAAGCGGTAGCCCAGGTTTTTAATGCCTGTCTAGCTATTACTTTCATAGCGTTCTACTCATCAGCATCCACCACTACCCGCCCAAACCTGCGCGCGGTGCCAGCATGCAGCCGCCGCCTCAACTCAAATGCCTGCCCACAATGCCGGCCAGCTCAAACATCGTCACCTGCGGTTTGCCGAACACGGCGAGTAGTTTGGCGTCGGCGTTGATGGCGCGTTTGTTGGCCGCGTCCTGCAGGCCTTCGGCCTTGATGTAGTCCCACAGCTTTTTGATGACCTGGGTGCGGGCGACTTGCTCGGTGCCGATGACAGCGGCCAGGGCGTCGCTGGGTTTGAGGCCTGAGGCGGCGGTGGTTTTGCGCGGGGCTTTCGCCGCTGGGGTGGCTTTTTTGGCGGCAACCTTTTTGGCCGCAGCGGTCTTGGCCGGGGCTTTTTTGGCGGCGGCGGAATTGGAGGGTTTGACAGCCACGGTTTTGCCGAATGGGGTTTTGATGGTGGCGGGCTTGCCTGCTGCGGCGGCAGCGGTTTTGCGCGGCGGGAACTTGGACGGCGCAAATTCGAAATTGACCTTGCCCGCCTCGGCGTCCCAGGCCAGCATGGCCTTGAAGGAACGGCGGGTGCGCATGGAGACAAATTTGTCGAGCAAATCGGTTTTGCCGGTGGCCAGCAGTTTGATCATCTGATCGCGCTCAATGGGTTGCTGCAGGATGACCTGGCCGCTTTTGAAGTCGCAGCTGGGCGTGGGCTGCGCGGCCGTGGGCACGGACTTTTCACAGACGTAGTTTTTGCCCAGCTCAAAAATGTGGCTGCTGCACTTTGGGCAGGCGCCCAGCGCCGTTTGGCCGGCAAAGTCGATGATCTCGCCCGTCTCGGCGTTCTTGTCGTCGCCAAAGTCGAATTCGAGTTTGAAGTTCTTCGTTTCCTCGTCGAATTTGATGACCATTTCGGCGGTGAAAGGCCAGCCGGCTTTGGACCTGAATCCGTCGAGCGGGCCGATTTTCTTGTCGCGCAAGAATTGCTCGACTTCGGCGGTTTCAAAGGTGCGGCCCGCCGGCGTTTTGCCGAAGGAAAAGCCGCAGCCCTCGGTGTTGCCTGACGCACCGGTGCAGGTGTAGCGGCGGTAGTTTTCCTTGACCACGCCGCCGCAGTTGGGGCACGGCGCCTGTAGCGTGGCGTAGTCGCCGGGGATGGTCCCCCCGTCGTAGCCCTTGGCCTTGGCCACCATGCGCTCGGTCATGGTGGCAATCTCGGCCATGAAGGTTTCACGGCTGAGTTTGCCCTGCTCCATCTGCGCGAGTTTGTACTCCCACTCACCCGTCAGTTCGGCCTTGGACAGCTCCTGCACGTCCAGCCCGCGCAGCAGCGTCATGAGCTGGAAGGCCTTGGCCGTGGGGATCAACTCGCGGCCTTCGCGCAGCATGTATTTTTCGGCGATCAGCCCCTCGATGGTGGCGGCGCGGGTGGCCGGGGTGCCCAGGCCTTTTTCCTGCATGGCTTCGCGCAGTTCCTCGTCGTCGATGGTTTTGCCCGCGCCTTCCATCGCGCCCAGCAGCGTGGCCTCGCTGTAGCGGGCGGGGGGGCGGGTTTTCAGGCCCTTGGCGTCCACTGTTTCGACGCCGACGCGCTCGCCAGGCTTCACAGCCACCAGCGTTTTGCCGTCCTTGTCATCGTTCTCGTCTTGCGCTTCCTTGCCGTAAATGGCCAGCCAGCCCGGCTTGACGAGCACCTTGCCCTCGGTCTTAAAACTATGGCCCGTGCCGTTCGCCTCAACCAGCGAAACGCGCGTAGTGACCAGGTACTCAGCGCTCGGGAAAAACACCGCCATGAAGCGGCGCACCACCAGGTCGTACAGCTTTTGTTCGGCTTCGCTCAGGCCGCTGGGGGCCTGCAGCGTGGGGATGATGGCGAAGTGGTCGCTCACCTTGGCGTTGTCAAAAATGCGTTTGTTCGGCTTGATGTAGTTGCCGTTCAGCGCCACCAGCGCGTGCGGGGCCAGGTGGCGCATGCCGCTGTCGGCAATCATTTCAAAGGTCTTTTTGACCACCGGCAGGTAGTCTTCCGGCAGCGCGCGGGAGTCGGTTCGTGGGTAGGTCAGGGCCTTGTGGCGCTCGTACAGGCTTTGCGCAATCGACAGCGTGGTTTTGGCTGAAAAGCCGAACTTGCCGTTGGCCTCGCGTTGCAGCGAGGTCAAATCAAACAGCTGCCCGGCGGCGGACGTGGTGGGCTTGGTTTCTTCCGTCACGGTGGCGGTTTTGCCACGGCTGGCGTCGGCGATGGCTCGCGCTTCCTGGGCCGACCAGAGCCGGTCGGCTTTCAGCTCGGCATCGGGTTCGGTGTTGTCCGCATTGGCGACTGAGCGCTTCCATTTCGGGTCAAACCACTTGCCGTTGTACGCCCCGGCGTCGGCTTTGAAAGACGCGTGGATTTCCCAGTAGTCGCGGCTGACAAACGCGCGGATTTTTTCCTCCCGCTCGACCACCACCGACAGCGTGGGCGTTTGCACGCGGCCTACAGTCGTCAGAAAAAAGCCGCCGTCGCGAGAGTTGAAAGCCGTCATGGCGCGGGTGCCGTTGATGCCCACCATCCAGTCGGCCTCGGACCTGGAGCGCGCTGCATCGGCCAGCCCCTGCATTTGCTGCTCAGTGCGCAGGCTTTGGAACCCATCACGGATGGCGGCGGGCGTCATTGACTGCAGCCACAGGCGTTTGACCGGATGTTTGCTTTTCGCGTATTGCTGGATCAGCCGGAAGATCAGCTCGCCTTCGCGGCCCGCGTCGCAGGCATTGACGATGTTGCCCACGTCCTTGCGTTTGGTCAGCTTGACGATGGCGTTGAGCCGCGTTTTGGTCTTGTCCATCGGCTTCAGGTCGAAATAAGGCGGAATAACCGGCAGGTTGGCAAAACTCCATTTGCCGCGTTTGACATCGAACTCTTCCGGCGCTTGGATTTCGACCAGATGGCCGACGGCGGATGTGACCAGCCAGTCGTCGCTTTCAAAGTATTCGTCGTGCTTTTCAAACTTGCCCGCCGTGGGCGCCATCGCCCGCACGATGTCCTGGGCGACGGACGGTTTCTCGGCAATTACCAATGTTTTCATACAGTCTTTTTCGGTCATTCGGCCAGTCGGCTGGCATCACTACAATACAAATTCTCGCGTGCGCAGGCACGGGTGCGTGCGGGTGCACAGGCGCACGCCCATGCGCGCACCTGCATGAATTAACAATACCAAACATTCGCGAATATATCTGCCGTGCCCAAAAAACAGGCCACTCCGACTTCCCCGCCAATGTCCTCGCCCGCCACCCCAGCCAGTGGGGCGCCTGACAAACGCCGCGTGCAAACCCGCCGCTCCGGCGTTCACGGCAAGGGCGTTTTTGCCCTGCAGGACCTGGCTGAAGGCGAAACACTGATTGAGTATGTGGGCGAAGTCATCTCGTGGACCGAAGCGCTGCGCCGCCACCCGCACGACCCGACCGATCCCAACCACACCTTCTACTTTCACATCGACGAGACCCGTGTGATCGACGCCAAGGTGGGCGGCAATTCGTCGCGCTGGATCAACCACAGCTGCGCGCCCAACTGCGTGGCCGACGAAGCGGACGGCCGCGTGTTCATCAAGGCGCTGCAGAGCATTGCGGCAGGCAGCGAGCTGTTCTATGACTACGGCCTGATCATTGACGCGCGCTACACCCCCAAGCTGCTGGCCGACTACCCTTGCTGGTGCGGCGCACCCGACTGCCGTGGCACGCTGCTGGCCCCGAAGGAAAAAAAGCGCGCGTCCAGAAAATCGGCTGCCGCTTGAACCCCTTGTGAACGCCACCATCACCCCATGACGCAGCACCTGCCCATCCGCTGGCCGCTTGAGGCGATCTGGGAGACCATCGCCCCCGAGCTGCCCGGTTTCACGGTCGAGGTGCTGCCCAGCATCGACTCGACTAACAGCTGCCTGATGCGACGCTTCAGGGGCAGCGATGGCGTGCCGCCGCAAAGCGAGCCCACCCTGCTCGTGGCCGAGCAGCAAACCGCCGGGCGCGGGCGCCTGGGCCGCCCCTGGGCCAGTGCGCGTGGCGCCAGCCTGATGTTTTCGCTCGGCCTTCCGCTGGCGCCGCAAGACTGGTCAGGGCTGTCGCTGGCTGTAGGCGTCAGCCTGGCCGACAGCCTGGAGCCTTTGACCGCCAATGCACCAGGGCGCCCGCGCATTGGCCTGAAATGGCCCAACGACCTGTGGCTGACCACACCGCTCGGCGAGCACAAGCTGGGCGGCATTCTGGTGGAAACCGCGCCCTGGCCAGACGCCGCCTCGCCGGGGGGCAGCACGCTGCGGTTTCTGGTGATCGGCGTAGGCATCAACATCACGCCTGTGGCGCTTGCGGGCAACAGCGCGGTCCCCGCCGTGCCCCCCGGCTGCCTGCAGGACCTTCACGACGGGCAAGGCGCCGGGTTGCCTGCCGACGCGGCCCAAACGCTGCTGCGCGTGGTGCCGCAACTGGTGCAGGCGGTGCAGGCATTTGCGCAGTTCGGCTTTGCGCCGTTTCAGTCGCGGTTTGCCCGCCGCGATGTGCTGGCCGACCGGGGCGTGGCCCTGTCTGACGGCACGCAGGGCACCGCCCATGGCGTGAGCGAGCGCGGCGCGTTGCGGGTGTACACCGCCAGCGGCATGCAGGACATCACCAGCGCGGAAGTCAGCGTGCGGCCCGCCCACCCATCCACGCTTGTGGCCACAGCCGGGGGCGTGCACTGATGCTGCGTTTGCTGGTGCTGGCGCTTGCCCTGGCCAACGTGGGCTATTTTTTATGGTCGCAGGGCGCGCTGGCTGTGCTGGGGTGGGCGCCGGTCAACCAGTCCGAGCCGTACCGGCTTGACCAACAAATCAGGCCAGACGCCATTCGCCTGCTGCCTGGCACGCCGAGCGCGCCCGCGTCCGTTGCGTCCGGCACTGCGCCATCGCCGGTGCTGGCTGACACGGCCACCGCCGCCGTACCGGCTGCATCGTTGCCGTCGCCACTGCCCGTCACATCCGCTGCCTCCATCGCGTCCGCTGCATTTGCCGCTGCAACGGCCGGCGCCGTGCCGGGCGAGTGCCTGCAGGCGGGGGTGTTCACCGATGTGCAGGCTAACGCCCTGCGCACGCGCCTGCAGGCCAGCCTGCCGGACGGCCGTTGGGCGCTTAACCCCGTGGTGGAGCCCGCACGCTGGATCATCTACATGGGCCGTTATGCCGACGAAGAGACGGTCGTCAAAAAACGCGGCGAGCTGCGGGCGCGCGGCGTGAGCTTTGAAGCGGTGCAGAACCCGGGCCTGAACCCCGGCTTGTCGCTGGGCCACTTCGAAACCAAGCTCGACGCCGACCGCGAGCTGGCCAAAGACGCCGAGCGCGGTGTGCGCACAGCCCGTGTGATTCAGGAGCGCGCCGAGCGGCGGGGGCACCGGCTTGAGCTGCCCAATGTAGACGCGCTGCTAAAAACCCGGCTGGCCGCATTCAAGCCGCTGCTGGCGGGCAAGGCGCTGACGAGCTGCCGCTGACAGCGCTCCGGCACGGCCTGGCGCGTGTTTTGTGGCGCCTGGCGGCTAAAAACAGCTTAAATTCAAGCCAAAAATGCTTCTAGCCCAGGTGTTTAATGCCTGGCACGCTATTGTTTCAGTAGCAAAGAACATGTCAACACAACGCCAGACGCCACACCTTTCATGTGGGCGAAAATACACGGTTTTAAGCAGCGCGTTCTACGCACCCCTATGAAAATCGACAAAGACACCGCCGTCACCCTGAACTTCACGGTCTCCAACGCGCAAGGCAAGTTGGTCGAACAAAGCGACGGCCCCATGGTTTACCTGCACGGCGGCTACGGCAATACCCTGCCCAAGATTGAAGAGGCGCTCAATGGCCAGGAAAAAGGCTACGCCGTCACCCTGGCGCTGACCGCTGAGGACGCCTTCGGCCTGCGCGACGAATCCTTGGTGCAGACGATTCCGCGCAGCCAGTTTCCACCCGGCGTGAAAGTGGGTGGCCAGCTTGAAGGGCGTGGCGCTGACGGCGTTCAGCACGTGTTCAACGTCATCAAGATCAAGGGCCCCACCGTGATTCTGGACGGCAACCACCCGCTGGCCGGCCAGGCGCTGCGGTTTGCTATTCAGGTGACAGACGTTCGGGCCGCCACCGAAGAAGAAATCAACCACCGCCACGTGCATGGCGAGCACGGCCATCACCATTGAGGCCTTGCACTAAAACGCTATAGTTTCAATAGCTGCGCAGGCATTAAACACCTGGACTAGCGGCACATTTGGCTATAAATTTGGCCTGCAAAGCCGCCAGGAAGCAGTGCGCACATCGGCTGCGCGCGCCCACCGCTGCAAAAAGCTGTGGTGCTGACCTGCTGTGTGATGATGGCTGACGTGGTGGCTCGACGCCACGTGCCGGGAGCCGACACGGTGTTCGACAAAAACGACCCGCTTGAAACCTGACCCCGCTTTGCAGCACCACGCACCGCCATGGCCCTTTCCGACACCACGCCGTCCAGGCCTTCCCGACCGTCGCCCTTGAGGGCGCCCGCATCTGCCCCGCTTTCCCCGCCTGCGGTGCCCACCCGAACGCTGTGGATCATGCTGTTGGGGCTGACGACAGCGTTTGCGCTGAGCCAGTCGTTTCGCACCATTGCCGCGATGATGGCCACGCCGCTGCAGGCCGAGTTTGGCTTGAGCGCGCAGGCCCTGGGCCTGTTTGCCGGGGCGTACCACTTTGCGTTTGGCGGCATGCAGCTGTTCATGGGCATTGGCATTGATTTGCACGGCGTGCGGCGCACCGTGCTGGTCGCGTTTCCGCTGGCCATTGTTGGCGCGGCGCTGTCGGCGCTGGCCCCCAGCTTTGGCGTGCTGGTGCTGGGGCAGGTGCTGATTGGTGTGGGTTGCGCGCCCGCATTTTTGGTGTGTACCGTGTTCATTGCACGGCACTTTCCGCCGGGACGGTTTGCCGCTATTTCTGGCATCACGCTGGGCTTTGGCGGCCTGGGCATGCTGATCACCGGCACGCCACTGGCCTGGCTGATTCAGGCCACATCGTGGCGCATGGGCTTTGTGACGCTGGGCGCGTTGGCGCTGCTGGCCTGGGTGCTGATCTGGCGCCTGGTGCACGAGCCCGCCCTGCCTGCAGCCCACATCAGCACCGCCCCGCGTGAGTCGGTGTGGCAGGCCATGCGCGGCTTTGGCGCGCTGTTTTTGCTGCCCTACACCTGGGGCATCGTGCTGCTGGCGTGCGTCGGCTATGCGTCGTTCATCTCGCTGCGCGGGCTGTGGCTTGGGCCGATTCTGCTAGCCCGGCACAGCTTTACGCTGATCGAAAGCGGCAACGTGGCGCTCGTCATGTCGCTGGCCTCACTGCTGGGTCCGCCCCTGTTCGGCCGGCTCGACCCGGGCCCGGCCACCCGCCGCCGCTGGATGGTCGGCTTCACGCTGCTGATCGCCGCGCTGTTTGCAATGCTTGCGCTCACCCACAACACGCTGGTGGATGTGCTCGGCCCCATTGTCATCGGCGTGCTGTCAGGCAGCCTGGTGCTGCAATACGCCGACGTGCGCAACGCCTACCCGCCGGCAATCACCGGCCGCGCCATGGCCGTGCTGACGATGGCCATGTTCCTCGGCGTCGCAGCCATGCAGTCTTTCACCGGCTGGGTCGCGTCCAGCGCGGCCGCGCACGGCATCGACGCGTTCTCAGCCGTGCTGGGCAGCATTGCTGCGCTGTTGCTGACGGGCACGGCGGCGTTTGTGGTGTTGCCCAGCCCGCCGAAGACACCGATCACATTGCCTTGACAACGCTGTGTCCAGTGCGGGTGCCACCAGCGGACCCTGCGGCGTGTCAACGGGCTGGGGCTCGTTAATTGAGCAAGATTTGAGCGGCGCAGTAGGCAGTAATTCGGCTAAAAGCCTCGCCAATCTTGTAACCAAATATGAAGTGTTTACTTTGCTTCATATTTAATTTAACAGTTTGCGCCGTTTGATCTACCATCAGCGCGCAGCCCAACATCAAAATTCGGAGAATGCCAGTGACTTTTAACAGCCTATCCCACAAAACGTCTAAAAACAGCACGGCCCCCAACGTTCGCGTCGCTGCGGCCTGTGCAGTGCTTTTATCCACACTTTTGGCGTCATGCGGCGGTGCCATCGAATCTGCTGCAGTTGACACCAAAACGGCATCAACATCAACGTCAGGGTCGACGTCAACACCAGTTTCAGGACAGGCCCCTGCGCCCGCACCAGTACCAACGCCCGCGCCTGTACCAGCCCCTGCACCGGTGCAAGCGCCCGCACCCATCCCAGCGCCAGCGCCCGTGCCTGCACCCGCACCATTACAAGCACCCGCGATCACTGCACAACCTGCCAACACCACGGTCACTGAATTGCAACCTGCAACTTTCAGCGTCACTGCCACGGGCGCAGCACCGTTGAGCTACCAATGGCGGCGCAACGGCGCGCCCATCTCCGGCGCTACATCGGCAACGCTGACCATCACCGCAGCGCTGGCTGCGGACCACAACGCGAAGTACTCCGCCGTCGTCACGAACAGCACGGGCTCGGCAACGAGCGCTGACGCGGTGCTGACTGAAGAATTGCCCATGTTTTTAATGGCCGGACAGTCCAATATGGAAGGGAACGTTGACGCGGATCTCTTTCAGTCGTTTCTTGGTGAACTGGCAAGCGGCGCGAGTACAGCCACTGTCAAAACGAACATAGCAGAGCGCATTCGCGTGTGGCACCAAGTTGCGAACAACGGCTATGCAAGCTACGGCTATTCGCCGCAGATGGCCACCCTTGAGGCATCCGAATTGGTACGACTCAACGCAGCAGGATTGGTGGGGCCGGATTTAAACACCCCCAACCCAAGGGTGCTTTGCTCCTGGAATGACGCAGCTGTCTCGCCGCTGTTCGTCTCGTCGCTTGCCACCCGGTGTGGCGGCGCCTTTGGCCCTGAGTTGGTGTTTGGTCAGGCTTTAAGCAAGGCGGGATATTCGTCCACATCGCTGATAAAGGTCGCCTACGGCGGGACGAGCTTGTACATCGACTGGCGCAGCCCTACATCCGGTGGCACTGTCGGCCCGTTGTACACCAAACTTCGTACGCGCATTCAGTCGCTCAAGTCTGACCCGGCCAGCGTCAACCCATCTTGCAAAACCAGGGCGTGTAAATGGTCTGCGTTTGTGTGGTTTCAAGGTGAAAGCGACTCGTTCGATAAAGCCAACGGCGAGTCATACGATCAAAACCTTAAAAACTTTATAGCAGATGTTCGCAACGATGTTGGCTCACCCACATTGCCAGTGATCATTGTTCAAATTGGGGCGTGGGCTCAGTCATTGAGCTACGGTAAAAACGTTGTTGCAGCACAAAATTCTTTTGTTAGTAATGACAAATATGCGCGAATCGTCAATACGGCCGACTTGAGTGGGTTCTATCATTACGAATCGGCTTCAAAACTGATTATTGGCGACCGTATTGCGCAAGCCGCGCAGTCGTTGTTGGCCGCAACACCTGCAGTGAAATGATCATTTGACAGGCGGTCGTTTGCGGCTGCTTGTCATTTGAATGACGCACCACAAGTGCTGATGCGAAGTGTCAATTTTGTATCAGCAAGCTAGTGCGTGGTTGCGGTTAACGTAGTTCGCGGCTACCAAAGCCGCACATTCGCAAGCAGTCAGACCTGTTCTGGATGTGCTCAATCTCTTCTAGTTTTTGTACAAATTTAAGCTCGGCGTGTTGAGCTATGCAACCAGCTCTGCTGGCGTCATGTACGCGGTTGGTCATCTACAGTGCAGCAGTGCCGCGTGTGTCAAGCCAACAATGCTCGCCTGGTGCAGGCCGCCTTCTAATGGCGCGCTGCAATCCAACAGCAGCTCACAGCATCCACGCAGCGAAAAAGAAAGATAAACCATGTTCAGTCACGTCATGCTCGGTGTTAACAACCTGGAAACTTCGAAGAAGTTCTACGACGCCCTGCTGGGTACGCTGGGCATCAGCCCCGGTGTGGCCAACAAAAACCGCTACTTTTACCGCAGCCCCACCGGCATGTTTGGCATCACCACGCCGATCAATGGCGAGGAAGCTTTTCATGGCAATGGCAGCACGGTGGGCTTCACGATGACGTCGCCCGAGCAGGCCGATGCGTTTCACGCGGCCGGTGTGGCTGCTGGCGGTACAACATGTGAAGACCCGCCGGGCTTTCGTGAAGGCCCAGCCGGCAAGCTGTACCTGGCTTACCTGCGCGACCCCGACGGCAACAAGATTTGTGCGTTGCACCGGCCCGGTTGAGGGGATGCAACTTTCAATCAGCTCCATTTTTCAATGCGATTGAAAGTATGAGTTCCCACCTTGTTTGAAAATCCCCTCATGGCCCACATCAGTGCCAATGACCTGAAGACAAAAGGCCTTGCGGCCATTGTGTGGGGGTTGAGCAGCGGGCCTGAGGCGATTATTTCGGTTCGCGGCAAAGACCGGTTCGTGGCAACTAGCATGGCGCAGTACCAGTACTTGCGTGAATGTGAGCTGGATGCGGCTCTGGCCGAAACCCGTACGGATTTGGCGGCTGGGCGCGTGGTGCAAGAGTCGCCTGAGGCCCACCTCGCGCGACTTGCGCCACTGTAAAACTGACGTGATGCCGCCGCGCGTTCAGCCCTGCGCGCTGCTTTTTACTGACCAGTACAAGCGCAGGGCAGCCAATTTTTTGAAGCCGCGCCCGGCGCTGCGCAGCATCTACCTGAAAACACTGCGACTGCTGCACGCCAGCCCCGCGCACCCTTATCCGCGCTTGCGCGCGTTGCGCAGCAAGCTGGAAGGCCTGCATTCCGTGTCGATCACTGTGGCTTACCGCATCACGCTGGAGCTGTTGATTCAAGACCCCCAGATCATCACGGTGAATGGGGGTGAGCATGATGCGGTGTACTGATGCATAGCCCCACAGCAACCCCTCCCCACGCCGTCAGCCGCCTGCGCACGGCCCGCCTGGCGCGCAGCACCAAACCGTTTTTGGCTCGGGGCGGCTCCACCGCGCCGCGCTGCGCGGGCTGCCGCCTGGTGGTGAGCCACTGCCTGTGTGCGGTGCGCCCACAGATCGCTGCACACGCGGGGTTCTGCCTGATCATGGCGGACATTGAGGCACTCAAACCCAGCAACACGGGCTGGCTGATTGCCGATGTGGTGCCTGATACCGCCGCCTTTGGCTGGGCTCGCACTGAGGTAGACCCAGAGTTGCTGGCCATGCTGGCCGACCCGCAGTGGCAGCCGTTTGTGGTTTTTCCCGGGGAGTTTGTCGCTAGCGGGCGGGTGGTCAATACCGTGCGAAACGCTGCAGAGCCGTTAACGCCCGGGCAACTCGCCAAGCGCCCATTGTTTGTGCTGCTCGACGCCACCTGGCCCGAAGCGCGCAAGATGTTTCGCAAAAGCCCCTACCTGGACCATCTGCCGGTGCTCAGCCTGCAGTTAGACCAGATTTCACGCTACAAGCTGCGCCGCTCCAAACGAGGCGATCACTTCTGCACGTCTGAAGTGGCAGCGATGTGCCTGGACCTGGCGGGTGACCCGCTGGCCGCCCAAACGCTGGAAGCCTACCTGGACGTGTTCACCCACCACTACCTGCAGGCCAAACACCAGCTGCCAGTGGACGAGGCGGGCGCAGCGTACCAGCGCCTGCGCGGGCTGCATTTGCCGGATGGCGTGGCGCTGACCGCAACCGCTTGATGCGCCTGCTGTTGTAGCGGCGACAATCCCACCCCGGCCCCATCACCACAAAGCACCTCATGACAGACGACACCCCTCCCAGCACCCCGCGCGAAGAGCGCACCAAAGAACTCAAGAAGATGGCGCTGTGCGACTCGTGCGCGGGCATTCAGCGCAACTGGCGCAAGGCGCCCGGGCACCCCGAGCTGGTGCAGGGCGACCCGCGCCACGAGAAGCGCCGCCACGGCCTGATCACCATCACCAACTACCGCTGCGACCGCTGCGGCACGGCCTGGGAATACGAGAACGACAAGACCAACCTGCATGCAGGCTGGTCGGTGGTAGGGCGGCCAGGCTAACGCCAGGCGCCCCCCGCACCACCGTGTTGAGAGTAGTGCAGCGGAACGCAGCGCAATTGCTATTAATTAAATAGCTACACAGGCAGTAAAAACCTGGACTAGCGCTTGATTTGGTTAAAAATTTGGATTTTTAAGGGCGTTTTCAGGCCCACGGCGCGCTGCAGGGCCCTGCAGCGCCTTACTTCACAAACTGCTTGCCCAGCTTGCGCGCCAGGGTGCGGCGGTGCATGCCCAGGCGGCGCGCGGTTTCCGAGATGTTGAAGCCGGTTTCTGCCAGCATTTCATGGATGCGTTCCCACTCCAGGGTTTTGATGGAAGTGGGGCGGCTCGTCAGCTCGACCGCGATGTTGCCGGCAGCGCGGGTGAATGCAGCCTCAATGTCGTCGGTGTTCGACGGCTTGGCCAGGTAGTGGCAAGCACCGAGCTTGACGGCTTCCACCGCTGTGGCAATGCTGGCAAAGCCGGTGAGCACCACGATGAGCATGTCGGCGCTGTGCGCGTGCAGCGTTTGCACGCAAGCCAAGCCCGAGGCTTCGCCGTTGAGTTTGAGGTCCACCACTGCGAATTCGGGGTTGCCGCCGCTGGCCAGCAGCGCCCTGACCTCGTCATGGCTGCTAGCGTGCTGCACCGCGTAGCCCCGGCGCTCGAACGAGCGTGCCAACGTGCGGGCAAAGGCAGCGTCGTCTTCGACGATGAGCAGGGAAGGCTTGTCGTCGTCGGTCATCTCTGGTGAATCGGATGAATCGGATGAATCGGGTGTAAGAGGCATGGCTTGTCGTTCGGGGAGCGCTGGCGGAAAGGGCGACGGGCCAGGCACGGGCGTTTTAGCGCTCATCGGCGTGCTCCCCCAGGCCGCCGTCGAGCACCATGGCCGCCAGCGGCAGCGTGATGGTGACGCAGGCGCCGCCGCCGGGCGGGTTACTGGCCGTGACCACACCGCCGAGCGTGCGCGCCACATTGACCACCAGGAACAGCCCCAAGCCACCGCCGGGCCGGCCTTTGCTGGAGTTGTAGGGCTTGCCGAATTGCGCCAGCGTGGCGGGCGCAAAGCCGGGGCCGCGGTCGGTGCAACGCAACACCAGGTTGCCCGCTTCACGCAACACGGCCAGGTGCAGCCACTGGCCAGACGATTCGAGGGCGTTGTCCAGCACATTGAAGATCATCTGCTTGACGGCCGAGTCCGACACCACGGGCATGTCGGCGCCAAACTGGTTGTCGTAATGCAGAGCGGTGCGCACGCGGGTGTGCCGCCACTCCTCGACCAGGCCGTCCATGAAGGTGGTGATGGTGGTGGCGGCCGACGACTCGCCGCGCGCCTCGCCGGCCGACAGCAAAATGCCGCTGACGATGGCCTTGCACCGCTTAAGCTGGGTTTCCATTTCGGTGACTTCCTGCAGCAGTTCGGGCTCAAGCCTGAAAGCGGGCATGCGCCGCCAGTCGCCCAGAATCACCGCCAGCGTGGCCAACGGCGTGCCCAGTTCATGCGCTGCACCGCTGGCCAGCAGGCCCATGCGCACGATGTGCTCTTCCTCGGCCGCACGCTGACGCAGCCCGGCCAGGCGCGAGTCCTGCTCGCGCAGGTTTTTGCCGATGCGCGTGATGAAGGTCACCAGCAGCACCGCGTTCAAGGCAAAGCAGATCAGCGTGCCCTGCAGGTACAGGCTGGACAGCCCGTGGTCATGGTCAGGCGCCAGCGCCAGCGGGCGAGCAAACAGCGCCAGCCCTGCAAAGCAGGTCGTGGTGATGGCAAACAGGCTCCAGACAAACGAGGGCTTGAGCAGCACCGCCCCCAGCGTGACCTGCAGCAGGTACAAAAACACAAACGGGTTGCTGGCCCCGCCGCTCAAATACAGCTGCACCGTGAGCATGGCCACATCCACCAGCAGTGACACAAACAGCTCGCCATGGCTGAACTCGTGGCGGGTGCGCCAGCGCAGCAGGCTGACGACGTTAAAAGCCAATAGCGCCCCCAGCGCCATCAGCATCATCCGAATCGGCAGCTGGATGCCAAGGCCGTAAAACGCGAACTCGATGGTGACGATCTGCCCGATGACGGCGATCCAGCGCAGCTGGATCAGCAGCAGCATGTTTTTGCGGCCGGTGGCGTCCGTCAGGTGGCTGGGCAGCCGCCCTTTCGCACCCGCGCCGCCAGTGGGGTGGCGGGCGGTGGCGGGCTCAGGGGGCAGCGTGGGGACGGCGAGCGGGGTCATGGTGCTTTGCATTTTGCAGCGCCAGGCCAATGCCTGCACCGGCCACCATCAATGCCAGTGCGTACCAGGTCAGCGCGTAGACCAGGTGGCTGTTGTGAAAGGCAATGACGGTAAGCCCGCCCACCGGCGCGGCAGGGTCCTCTTGGGTGCCTGCTGGAGCGGCGTCGGCGTCGACAAAATACGGCGCGACCCCACCGAGCCCATCCAGCCCACGCGCCCGGGCGATGGCCGCCACATCGCGTGAAAACCAGCGCTCGGCCGCAGGGTCGTTGGCGCGTAAAAAACCACCCCCTGGCTCAGTCAGCCGCAGCAGGCCGGTGATGGTGACTTCAGCGCCGGGCACACGCACGGGCGCCTCTTTTGATGGCACAAACCCGCGATTGACCAGCACCACGCTACCGTCAGTTTGCTGCAGCGGCGACAGCAGCCAAAAGCCGCTGCCGATGTTGGTCACCGCCTGCACGCGCACATCGCGCCCCGCCAGAAAGCGCCCGGTGAGCCGCACGTGGCGGTATTCGTCGTTGGCGGCATTCACCCGGGGCCAGTCGCCCGGCGCTGGCGCGTTAGCAGCGGGCGCAGACACACGCTGGTTCACGCGCTCGATCAAATCGAGCTTCCAGGCGCGGCGTTGCACCTGCCAGGTGCCCAGCGCAGCAAAGCCCACGAACAGCACCAGCACGCACAGTGCCCAGCCCCAGTGCACCACTCGCCGGGTCGGAATACTGCGCCGGGCCGATCTCATGGCATGTTCTTCATTTCTTCCATGGTGTGCGGCATCATGTTCGCGTTCAGGTGGTACATCACCCAGATCGAGCCGCTGAGCATGATGACCAGCAGCACCACCGTGAACGCCAGCGCCAGCAGCGACCAGCCGCCTTCAGAGCGCGTGTTCATGTGCAAAAAGTAGATCATGTGCACCACGACTTGCACAGCAGCAATGCCCAGGATCACCAGCCCGGTGATGTTCGAGTTGGGCAGCACCTTGCCCATGACCAGCCAGAAGGGAATGGCCGTGAGGATCACCGCCAGCACAAAGCCGGTCATGTAGCCCTTGAAGGTGCTGTGACTGGCGCCGCCGTGGTCATCATCATGGTCGTGGTCATGGTCATGGTCATGCCCATGCTCGTGATCGTGGCCGGCAAGACCCGTGGCGGTGGGGTCCAGCGTGTTGGTGTTGTGCGCAGAGCTCATGGCAGCGATCCCATCAAATAAACAAAGGTAAAGACGCCGATCCAGACCACGTCCAGAAAGTGCCAGAACATTGACAGGCACATCAGGCGGCGGCGGTTTTCGGCAATCAGGCCGCCCCGGCTCACCTGCAGCATCAGCACCACCAACCAGACGATGCCGAAAGTGACGTGCAGCCCATGCGTGCCGACCAGCGTGAAAAAGGCCGACAGGAAAGCGCTGCGCTGCGGGCCCGCGCCCTCGTGAATCAGGTGCACAAACTCATACAGCTCCAGGCCGATGAACACGCAGCCCAGCAAGCCCGTCACAGCCAGCCAGGCCAGCACTGGCTTGACGCGGCGGCGCTGCATCTCCAGCATCGCAAAGCCGTAGGTGATGGACGACAGCAGCAACATCGAGGTGTTGAGCGCCACCAGCGGCAGGTCAAACAGCTCCGCGCCGGACGGCCCCGCCGCATAACTGCGGCCGACCACGGCGTACACCGCGAACAGCACCGCAAAAATCAGGCAGTCGCTCATCAAATAGAGCCAGAAGCCCAGCAGCGTGCCGTTTTCGGGGTGGTGTTCACCCGGCAAGTAAAAGCGGGTGTTGTCAGGCGTCTTGACGCCGGCGTCATGGCCGCCCAGAGCGTCGCCTGTTACAGGAAAAGTGCTTGCTGTCATATCAGTTGGCCGCCAAACGCAAAAGGTTCTGGGTGCGAATGCCCTCGGTGCGGACGACGTCGTCGGCCGCAATGTGGTAGTCGCGCTTGTAGTTAAAGGTGTGAACAATACTCACGACAATGACTGCCGCGAACATCAGCACGGCCAGCGCCCACATGTGCCAGATCAACGCAAAACCCATGGCGGTGGCGATCCCGGCGATCACGATACCCGCCCAGGTGTTCTTGGGCATATGGATCGGGATGAAGCCCGTGGTGGGCCGCTGGTAGCCCCGCTTTTTCATGTCGTACCAGGCGTCGTTGTCGTGCACCACCGGGGTGAACGCGAAGTTGTAGGCGGGGGGGGGCGACGAGGTCGACCACTCCAGCGTGCGGCCGTCCCACGGGTCTCCGGTGTGGTCCCGCAGGGCTTCACGGTTGCGAAAGCTCACGATGAACTGGACGAACATGGCGGCAATGCCAATGGCGATCAGCGCCGCACCGAAGCCGGCAATGATGAACCAGATCTGTAACGAAGGGTCGTCAAAGCGGCTCATGCGGCGCGTCACACCCATCAGCCCCAATACGTACAGCGGCATGAAAGCGAAGTAGAAGCCGACAAACCAGAACCAGAAAGACACCTTGCCCCAGAAGGCGTCGAGCTTGTAGCCAAAGGCTTTGGGGAACCAGTAGTTGATGCCGGCAAACACGCCGAACACCACCGCGCCAATGATCACGTTGTGAAAGTGCGCAATCAAAAACAGGCTGTTGTGCAGCACGAAGTCAGCCGGTGGCACCGCCAGCAGCACGCCGGTCATGCCGCCGATGGTGAAGGTGATCATGAAACCGATCGACCACAGCATGGGCACGTCAAAGCGGATGCGGCCCCGGTACATGGTGAACAGCCAGTTGAAAATCTTCGCCCCAGTCGGAATCGAGATGATCATGGTGGTGATGCCGAAGAACGAGTTGACACTCGCGCCCGAGCCCATGGTGAAGAAGTGGTGCAGCCACACCAGGTAGGACAGGATGGTGATGACCAGCGTGGCATACACCATCGAGGTGTAGCCAAAAATGCGCTTGCCGCTGAAGGTGGCGACGACTTCCGAGAACACGCCAAACACCGGCAGCACCAGGATGTACACCTCGGGGTGGCCCCAGATCCAGATCAAATTGACGTACATCATGGCGTTGCCGCCGAAGTCGTTCGAAAAGAATGCAGTGCCGATGTAGCGGTCCATCGACAGCAGGCCGAGCACGGCGGTGAGCACCGGGAAAGACGCGACGATCAGGATGTTGGTGCACAGCGCCGTCCAGGTGAAGATCGGCATCTTCATCATGCCCATGCCGGGTGCGCGCATCTTGACGATGGTGACCAGCAAATTGATACCCGACAGCAGCGTGCCCACGCCCGCCAGCTGCAGCGCCCAGATGTAGTAGTCAACCCCCACGCCAGGGCTGGCCTGCAGCCCCGACAGCGGTGGATAGGCCAGCCAGCCGGTTTGGCCAAACTCGCCGATGAACAGCGACATCATCACCAAAATGGCACCGCTGGCCGTCATCCAGAAGCTAAAGTTGTTCAGGAACGGAAACGCCACGTCGCGCGCACCAATTTGCAGCGGCACCACGAAGTTCATCAGCCCGGTGATCAGCGGCATCGCCACGAAAAAGATCATGATCACACCGTGCACGGTGAACAGCTGGTCGTAGTGGTGCGGCGGCAAAAAGCCCTCCGAGCCGTTGAAGGCTGTGGCCTGCTGCAGCCGCATCATCAGCGCGTCGGTGAAGCCGCGCATCAGCATCACCAGGCCCAGGATGCAGTACATGATGCCGATTTTCTTGTGGTCGATGCTGGTCAGCCAGTCGCGCCACAGCGTGCCCCACACCTTGAAATAGGTGATGGCGGCAAAAAGCGCCAGGCCGCCAAGCACCACACCGGCGAAGGTCGCGAGGATGATGGGCTCATGGTAGGGAATGGACTCCCACGTGAGGCGGCCGAAGATGAACTTCGTGAGATCGAATGTGTCGGTCATGAGATGAAAAAAGTGCGGTTAATTCACGACGGGATAGTCGGTGGCGAGGTCGCGTACGGTGCACATGGCGGCAACGTACTTCCTGCCCGGATCGTTGATGGAGGCGGTGGCCGAGGTAGCGGTGACCAGGTTGTACGTGCCCGGCTTACCCATACCACCGCGCGCGTCAATGGCCATCATTTCGTCCATGCACATCTTGTTGGCTTCCACGCAGCGGTTGAGCACGGCCTTGTACAGACTCGCATCCACCGAGGCATAGCGCATCACGGGGGCGCGCTCGCTGGGTTTTTCAAGCTCAAGGTAGTTGGCGCGGCTGAGCTGGTTGCCGCTGGCCTTGTTGGAAGCCACCCACTTGTCGAAATCAGCCGGGGCCAAGCCGTGAAACTTGAATCGCATCCCGTTAAAGCCGTGGCCACTGTAGTTGGCCGAAAACCCGTCGAATTCACCCGGCTTGTTAATGACCGCGCTGAGCTTGGTTTCCATGCCGGGCATGGCGTAGATCTGCCCGGCCAGAGCGGGGATGAAAAACGAATTCATGATGGACGACGCTGTGATCTTGAACTGGATCGGGCGGTCTACCGGCGCGGCCATTTCGTTGACCAGCGCAATGCCTTGCTCGGGGTAGATGAACAGCCATTTCCAATCCAGCGCCACCACCTCGACCACCAGCGGCTTCACGCCTTCAGGCACAGGGCGGTTGGCCGCGATGCGGTCCAGCGGGCGGTACGGGTCCAGCGTGTGGGTGCTGATCCAGGTGATGGCGCCCAGCGCAATGATGATAAGCAGCGGCGCGGCCCAAATCACCAGCTCCAGCTGCGTGGAATGGTCCCAGTCGGGCCGGTAGTCGGCCTGGGTGTTGGTGTTGCGGTAGCGCCATGCGAACAGCAGCGTCAGCGCGATCACCGGCACGATGATGAGCAACATCAAACCGGTGGAAATCAGGATGAGGTCGCGCTGCTGCATGGCCACGTCCCCCGAGGGGTTCATGAGCACCCAGTTGCAGCCAGACAGCATGGCGACAGCCGGAATCAGCAGCAGCCGGAGCCGCGCTGCAAGGTTCTTAATGGTTAACATGCCACACTCATTGAAGATTTGTTGGGGTAGGCTGGTGAATTTACGCCCGATTACTCGCCTTTACCATTGGACGTTTTGTCCTATGTCAGTATTTACCCTTTCATGAGACCCTTGGCGCTGTAGAAAAATGCATCTTCAGACTGAATCGAGCCCGCATGACGCCCACCCTTCAAGCCCACGTCCCTGACGCCGCCGCCCCCGGTACTGCCCACCACCCAGGCGAGGCGGTTGCCAACGAACACACGATTGCACCCAGCGAAATCGCCGTTGGCGTGATTTTGGGCCGTGCTTCAGAATATTTCGACTTCTTCGTCTACGGCATTGCGTCCGTGCTGGTCTTTCCGTCGGTGTTTTTCCCGTTCACGGACCGGCTGCAGGGCACCTTGTGGGCCTTCGTGATTTTCTCGTTTGCGTTTTTCGGCCGCCCCGTTGGCACGCTGGCCTTCATGGCGATCGAAAGGCGTTACGGGCGCGGCGTCAAACTGACAGCCGCCCTGTTTTTGCTCGGGGTCTCAACCGCAGGCATCGCGTTTTTACCCAGCCACGCCACGCTGGGGTTCACCGCCATCGTGCTGCTGTCGGTGCTGCGCTTTTCGCAAGGTATCGCGCTGGGCGGCTCTTGGGACGGGTTGTCGTCGCTGCTGGCCATGAGCGCACCCAAGGAGCGCCGGGGCTGGTGGGCCATGATTCCGCAGCTCGGCGCGCCCCTGGGCTTCATGATCGCCGCCGCGCTGTTCTGGTATTTGAGCTCGCAGCTGTCGGTGACCGACTTTCTCGACTGGGGCTGGCGCTATCCGTTTTACGTAGCGTTTGCCATCAATGTAGTGGCGCTGTTCGCGCGGCTGCGCCTGGTGGTGACGCACGAATACGACAAGCTGCTTAAAGACAACTCGCTGGCCCCCAGCGATGTGGGTGAACTCATCAAGGCTCGGGGCAGCAACCTGTTCATCGGCGCGTTTGCCTCGCTGGCCACCTACGCCCTATTTCACCTGGTCACGGTGTTTCCGCTGTCTTGGATCAAGCTGTACTCCAACCAGTCGGTCAACGACGTGCTTGTGGTGCAAATCATCGGCGGCGCAATAGCGCTGGTCGGCGTGGTGGCGTCGGGCTGGATTGCCGACCGCTTTGGCCGCCGCAACACGCTGGGCTCGCTGGCGATTCTGATCGCGCTGTTCAGTTTTGTGGCGCCTACGCTGCTGGCCAGCGACGCGTTTGGCGAAAACCTGTTCATTCTTGTTGGCTTTGGGCTGCTGGGCTTGTCGTACGGGCAGGCGGCAGGCGCGGTGACGTCCAACTTCGAGGCTAAATTCCGCTACACCGGCGCGGCCCTGACGTCTGACCTCGCCTGGTTGATTGGCGCTGCGTTTGCGCCGCTGGTGGCGCTGGGGTTGTCCGCACATTTCGGCCTGGGATTCATGGGCGTGTATTTGTTTTCGGGCGCGGTATGCACGCTGGTGGCGCTGCGGGTGAACAAGGCGCGGGAATTGCACGGGTGATTGGCAGCTAGCCTTCTGAAAACTCCTGAATTCATAGCTACTCAGGCAGTAAATACCTGGGCTACAGGGCGTTTTTAATACAAAATGGGCTGTTGGCAACACCCACGGCACCACAACACCACAGCGCAGTCTGACCCGTGCGTCTGCGGCCCGTTCAACAGCGTAGGCCGGGTTTCACGCCCACAATCGCCGCCCGCTGACACGCCCTCGGCATGGCGTGCCGGGCTCGCTTCATGCCCGACGCGCATACTCAGTGCCAAGCGAGGGAATACCCTCACCCACCCGTTCGGCACCGTTGCCTTGCCCCAGGCTGCAATGGCTTCACACTCTTCGGCGCGACAGCGCGGGACGCACATGCATGCACATCAAAATCGGTTTTGACATTCAACTGGCGATCACCTCGCCCATGGCCTTGATTTATATGTTGCATGTGCACCCGTCGCGCCAAGCCGACCTGTGGCAGCCGGAGACGGTCTGGGTGCAACCCAACTTGGTGGTGGACGAATACCGCGATGCGTTTGGCAACCAATGCGGCCGCGTCAATGCGTTTGGCGGTGTCAACAGCGTGCGCTTCTACAGCGAGTCGATCATTCGTGACTCGGGCCTGCCCGATGAGGTGAACTGGGGTGCCTGGCAGAGCGAGCCCACCGATTTGCCGCCGGAAACGCTGCAATTTTTGCTGCCCAGCCGCTACTGCGAGGTCGACAGCGAGCTGCTGCAATTCGCCTGGAACCAGTTTGGCCACACGCCCAAGGGCTGGGCCCGCGTGCAGGCGATTTGCGACTACGTGCACCACCACATTCGCTTTGACTACCAACAGGCCCGCGCCACGCGCACCGCCGTGGAAGGCTGGCACGAAGGCACTGGCGTGTGCCGCGACTACACGCACCTGGCCGTCACGCTGTGTCGCTGCATGAATATTCCGGCGCGGTACTGCACCGGCTACCTGGGCGACATTGGCATTCCCCCCGTGCCCTACCCGATGGACTTCAGCGCCTGGTTTGAGGTGTTTTTGGGAGGGCGCTGGTACACCTTTGATGCGCGCCACAACACGCCACGCATTGGCCGGGTGGTGATGGCCAGGGGCCGCGACGCGGGCGACGTGCCCATTACCATGGCCTTTGGCCAAAACCAACTGCAAAATTTCGAGGTCACGACGTATGAAGTGGACGGCCACGGCAACGCGGTGCCGGTGTGAGTACATCGGCATCTGTGGCCTAACTGCCCGGTGACACCCACCACGCTCATCATCAGCTGCGAGCACGGCGGCAACGAGGTGCCGCCCGCTTACGCGCCGCTGTTCGCAGGCTTTGACGCCCTACTGCCCACGCACCGCGGCTGGGACCCCGGCGCGCTGGAACTGGCCCGCGCCATGGCAGCGGCCTTGCACGCACCGCTGTTTTCAGCCACCACCACGCGCCTGCTGGTTGACTTGAACCGCTCCATCGGCCACTACCAGTTGTTTTCGGAGCCCACGCAGGCCCTTGGCGCGGCTGAGCAGGCGATGATCATTGCCAAGCATTACCGCCCCCACCGCGACGCTGTTGAAAGCGCTGTGGCGCGCTGTATTGCGGCCGGGCAGCGCGTGGTGCACATTGCCTCCCACAGCTTCACACCGGTGATGCAAGGCGTCGTGCGGCGGGCCGACGTGGCCTGCCTGTATGACAGCCGACGCCCGCTCGAACGGGCGCTGGCCCTGCGCTGGCTGGAAGCACTGCACCAACAGCCCGATGCCGCGCCGAACCTGGTACTGCGCCGCAACTACCCGTACAACGGACAGGGCGACGGCTTGTCGTCGTCACTGCGGCGGCGCCACGGTGCGGACGCGTACGTGAGCATCGAGCTGGAGGTGAACCAGCGCTTTGCACTGGGCGGTGGGCCGCCGTGGCAAGCGCTGCAGCGCGCCATTGTTGCGTCACTTGGGGCCGTCTGGGCTAGCGCCTATTCCCCCTAACACCGCCCGCGGTTGTTCGGGTGGCCGTCACGGTCCCCACGGCACCGGGCATCACTTGGCCCGCGCCGGTTGGTAATAACTTTACGCGTGCCGCCCACACTGCGTTCATTGACCCTGATGAACGGAGCTTTCCGCATGCAACGCCGACTTGTTTTGATTCGTACCGCCCACAGCGCCTTGGCCGGCAGCGCACTGCTCAGGCTTGCAGATGCGCGCGCCCAACCCGGCTACACCGTGACTGAAGCCCAGCTGCAGCAGGCCGTGGGCAAACGATTTCCGCGCCGCTACGCCGTGGGTGGTTTTCTGGACATCGACGCTCAGGCGCCGCGCCTGACGCTGCTGCCCCAGCGCAACCGCTTAAGCGTGCAAATGCAGGTGCAGGCCGCCGGGCCCGGCTTGCCGCGCGCCTACAAGGGGTTGTTTGACCTGGACTTTGCGCTGCGCTATCAGCCCAACGACCGCACCGTGCGCGCCGACCAGTTGCATGTCAACGCGCTGCAGTTTGACAACGTGCCAGCGCAAACCTCGGCCCTTCTGTCGATGGTCGGCCCGCAACTGGCCGAACAAAGCTTGCAGGGCGTGGTGCTGCACCAGCTCAAGCCTGAAGACCTGGCCTTGCCCGACGGCATGGGGCTGCAGCCAGAGACCATCACCGTGACCGCCACCGGGCTGGTGATTGCGTTTGTGGCCAAGCCTTTGTAGCACCCTGCGCCAGGCCAAAAAAAAGACAGGCCGCGCCTGTCTTTTTTGAGCAATAGCCCGTGGCCCCAGAGCCATCAGGCAACACCGTGGCACTTACTTCGTGACAGCGGCTTTCACGTCCGCCTTGCCTTCGGCTTTGGTAGCCTGGGTGTCCACTTTTGCAGCGGTTTTGGCCGTGGCCGCGTCGACTTTGGTCGACTCAACCTTGGCGTTGGCGTCGATCACTTTGGTGGAGGCTTTGGCATCGGCCTTGGCATCGGCTTTATCGGCATTTGCAGCGGCTTCTGGCTTGTCCTTGGCGTCGGCTTTGGCCACTTTGGCGTGGGCCTTGGCTTTGGTCTTTGCGGCGTCAGCGTGAGCCTCGGCTTTTTTGTCGGCGGCTTTTACTTCGGCTTTTTCAACCTTGGCGTCGGCTTTGGCATCAACCTTGGCTTCGCTTTTCAAG
Organism: Polaromonas sp.; assembly: GCA_031363755.1. GTDB lineage: Bacteria > Pseudomonadota > Gammaproteobacteria > Burkholderiales > Burkholderiaceae_C > Polaromonas. Next base: position 3,056 of record JANLUZ010000169.1, on the reverse strand, counting down.
GCAGCAGCGGTCGATTTGTCGGCCTTGGCTTCAGCCTTAACCACAGCTGGCGTGGCAGCCACTGCAGGGGCAACAGGCGCTGGCGTTTGGGCCATGGCGACGCTGGCGAAAAAACCGGCGAGAACAGTAGCGAGTAATTTATTCATGGTGAAGTCCTTTGAAGAGTAGGTAGCTTGTTGATTCGATGTAGCCAAATAGTCAACGGCACCCACCTGCCCGCTGTTGACCCGCTTGACACACCGTTGCACTGTGTACCTGCGCTTTACAAAGCGCGCTCTCCAAGCCCTTCACCGGTCAATTCGGCGGAAAGCCTTCCACGCCACGCGGCTCGTGTATCGGGCACCGGTTGCGGTAAGACCGGAACTGCGCCGAACTCTCGTACACCGCCTTGCGCACCCGCATGATGGAGCCGAGCGGCCGGTGTGCCGCCACGCCGTGCCACGGGCTGAAGGCCATGCCGTCATCCACCGCCAGCTCACGCGCCTCGCTCCAGCCGGGCTGGGCGCCCACCGTGAGGCGGGCCACCGTGACGTACGGGCTCTGGTCTTCGGGCCACAGCACCGTGGCGTCTTCAATCGGCATGGTGTCCAGGTCGGTGCACAGCTGCACGCGCACCTCCCACACCGCGTCCGCAGCAGGGTCGGCAAAAAAGTCGATCACGGCTTCGCGCATGGCGTCGGGCTTGCCGCGCATGGCCAGCGGTGTGCCGGTCAACGCCTTAAGGGCGGGCGACACCGGCACCACGGTGACCTTGGCCATGTATGGCCCGTACAGCATCGGGGCCTGGGTGAAAAAGCTCTCGCCCAGCGGGTGGGTTTCGGGGTGGCCGCCCAGAGCAATCAGCGTGCCGCTCTGGCCGCCCACGGCCTCCACCACTTTTTCAACGCCCTGCAGGATGGCCGACAAAAACTGCTTGCCGCCCGGCGATTTGTCGGTGGTTTTGGCCAGCAGCTGGAGGTTTTTCAAAAACGCCTTGGCCGTGGCCGCGCCGAACACCGGGCCGTTGATCATCACAAAATCCTGCGTGGTCGCGCCTTCGGAGCCGGGCAGCCTCTCGCCCTCCACGCCGATGACTTTGAGCGCCAGACCGCGCGGGGTCGAGACGTTGTCAGGCAGCTCTTCACCCGGCGGGGTCGACATGCGCAGCACCACCGGGTAGGTGCGCGGTTGCGCAAAAATGCCCTGCGCCAGCGCGGGCGGCAGGCCCCCGAGCACCTGCAATTGGCCATGCAGCAGGCCGTAGCTTTTGGCGTGCACACTGCGCCGGGCGTGCCCCGTACTATCGGCCATCGTGCGGGCAATGCCCAACAGCGTTTCCTGCATCTCCAGCGTGATCTCGGCCTCGTCGGGCTCTGGGGTTTCAAACGAAGGCTCATAGCGCAGCGGGGGCGGCAGGGTGGGGTCGGACATGGGTTTCCTTTGCAGTGGGGGTTGGGGCGGTGGCTCAGCACGGTTGGCACGGGTTTGCCAACCTTCCCCGGTTGTAGCCGCCGCCGCGCCGCCCAGGCGTAGGACGGCTGCGCGCGCGGCCCCACCGCCCCGCCGACAAAACCCCGAAGCCTTCGGCGCAGCTTGCCCGGCGGCCGACACTGCCCCCGCCATTGCTATATTATCAATAGCTGTTCAGGCAATAAACACCTGGGCTAACGGCCAATTAGCTTAAAAAAGACGTCAAAACTTCCAAATATGTGCCCCATCTCGACGGAGCACATCTCGGGCGGCGCCCACGCCCCGCCCTGCTTGAAAGCCCGCGCCGTGACCCTAAACTGACGCCATGGCCGCTTCAAACCACCCCATCGTCAACGTCCAAGCCCTCGACTTTCCCTGGCCCACGGTGGACCCATTTTTGTTCTGCGCCCACCACGACGACGCCTACCCGGCGGGCAATGCCGACCTTGGCCCCGGCGTGCCGCTGGCGGGCCGCCACATCGGTCAAGACTTCAGCGGGTTGGGTGGCTGGAGCATGTACCACGGCGACACCGTGCCCGGCTTCCCCGGCCACCCGCACCGGGGGTTTGAAACCGTGACCATCGTGCGCACCGGGCTGATCGACCATGCCGACTCGCTCGGCGCCGCCGCGCGGTTTGGCAGCGGTGACACCCAATGGCTCACCGCAGGCAGTGGCGTGGTGCATTCCGAAATGTTCCCCCTGCTCGACAGCACCGCGCCCAACCCGCTCGAGCTGTTCCAGATCTGGCTGAACCTGCCCGCCGCCCACAAGATGGTGCCAGCCCACTTCACCATGCTGTGGCACGAAAAGATTCCCACATTGACCCACGTGGACGCCAACGGCCGCAGCACCCACGTCGCGGTAATTGCTGGCGCGCTGCAAGGCGCAGGCCAGCTACTGAATCCCCCACCCGATTCATGGGCCGCGCAGCCCGGCGCCGACGTGGCGATCTGGACGCTGCGCATGGTCCCCGGTGCAAGTTTCACCCTGCCGCCCGCCCACAGCGGCACCCGGCGCAACCTGTATTTTTTCAAAGGCGCCCGCCTCGTCATCGACGGCCAGGCCATCACCCAGCACGCCGCCATCGAGCTGCAGGGCGACGTGGCCGTGACCCTTGAAAACGGCGACGTAAAAAGCGAATTTTTGATGTTGCAAGGCCGCCCTATTGCCGAGCCCGTGGCCCAGTACGGCCCCTTTGTGATGAACACCCAAGCTGAAATCAAACAAGCCATCGCCGACTACCAACGCACCCAGTTCGGCGGCTGGCCCTGGCCCGAAGCTGACCCAGTGCACGGCCGCGACCCGGCCCGCTTTGCACGCCACCCGGACGGCCGCGAAGAATGCCCTGCGGCTTTAGCCACCAACTCGAAAGAGGCCGCCTGATGGCCGGCATCGGCTGGCTTGCCGTGCTGCAGATGGTGCCGTGGACTGACGTCATCAAAAACGCCCCCAAGGCCGCCGACGGTGCCAAAAAGCTGTGGCAAAGCGTTCGCAAAAAGCCCCCGTCGTCAGCGCAAGACCCAACCACCCGCAGCTTACCCAGCGACATCCAAACGCCCCTGCAAACCCGCATGGCCGCCCTGGAGCAAGACCTGGCCGACCTGCA
>JANLUZ010000152.1:0-14110 GCA_031363755.1 Polaromonas sp. | reverse complement strand
ACAGCGTGGTCCATGGAACTGGCGTCCAGCAGCGGCAGACCTGCACCGGTCAGCGCAGCACGAATCAACGCGGCGTCACGCCCTATCAAGATCACCGCGCGTGCATAGCGCATCACGGGCTCAGCTAGCGGCGAGAAGTCTTGGCCCTTGCCCTCACCACCCAGAATGACGACCAGTTTGCGGTCGACACCCAAACCTGACAACGCGGCGACGGTGGCACCCACGTTGGTGCCTTTGCTGTCGTCGAAATACTCCACATCGTCCAGCACGGCAACCGACTCAACGCGGTGAGGCTCACCGCGGTAGTCGCGCAACCCGTGCAGCATGGGGCCGATGCCGCAGCCTGCTGCGGCTGCCAGCGCCAACGCCGCCAGCGCGTTGCTGGCGTTGTGACGGCCACGAATACGCAGCGCGTCCACCGGCATGAGTCGCTGCACGTAGACCACAGCGTCTTCGTCCTTGCGGCGTTTGATGGTTTCGTCAGCCTCGGCAGCGCGCGCCAACCAGGCCATGCCGTTGACGGTTTCAACGCCGTAGTCGCCCGGGCGCTTAGGCTCGCCCGTGCCAAAGGTGACGTAAGGCCGCACCGGTTTTCCCTTGACGAGCGTTGGCGCGGCCTGCATAACCAGTCGGTCATCGCGGTTGAGCAGCATCACGCCAAGATGCCCATAAACATTGGCCTTGGCCGCGCCGTAGGCCGCCAGCGTGCCGTGCCAGTCCAGGTGGTCCTGGGTGATGTTGAGCACCGTTGCCACCGTGGGCTCGAAGTTCGTTACACCGTCCAGCTGAAAGCTCGACAACTCCAGCACCCAGACCTCGGGAAGCGCCGCCCCCATGGCTTCAGCGTCAAGCTGCTGAGTGAGCGTGTCGAGCAAGGTGGGGCCGATGTTGCCAGCGACGGCCACGGATTTACCGGCGCGCTGGACCAGCAGCCCGGTCAATGTGGTGACGGTGGTTTTGCCGTTGGTGCCAGTAATGCCAATCACCTGCGGCGCATAGCCGCGATCGGCCTTCAAGTTGGCCAGCGCATGGGCAAACAGGCTCAATTCGTTGCCAATGGCGAGGCCACGCGTGCGTGCAGCCTCCACGACACCTGCCACGGCGGCAGGTGACAAACCCGGGCTTTTCAGCACCATGTCAAATGGGCTGGTTGCCAGCAGGGCTGCATCCATCGCAGAACACAAAAACGCCGCGGTGGGCACCTGGGTGTGGAGCGCTTGAAGCTGAGGCGGGGCGGCCCGCGTGTCGGCTACCGTCACGCGGGCACCAAGCCGGATGCACCAGCGCGCTAACGCCAGTCCCGAGGCACCAAGCCCCAGAACCAAAACGTGTTGATCGGCCAGAAAGTTCATGGTTTGGTACGTTGCCTTCAACGCAACTTCAGGGTGGACAGACCCACGAAACACAGCAGCATGGTGATGATCCAGAAGCGCACCACAACCTGCGTTTCTTTCCATCCGCTCTTTTCAAAATGGTGATGCAAGGGCGCCATCTTGAGCAGGCGCCTGCCAGTGCCGTAACGCTTTTTTGTGAACTTGAACCAGCTCACCTGCAGCATCACCGACAACGCCTCGACGACAAAAATGCCGCCCATGATGGCCAGCACGATCTCCTGGCGCACGATCACAGCCACTGTGCCCAGCGCCGCACCCAATGCCAACGCGCCGACATCGCCCATGAAAACCTGGGCTGGATGGGTGTTAAACCACAGAAAGGCCAGGCCCGAGCCTGCCATGGCGGCACAAAAGATCAGCAGTTCGCCAGAGCCCGGGATATGGGGAAACAGCAGGTATTTGGAATACACCGAACTGCCTGTGACATAGGCAAACACACCGAGTGCAGAGCCGACCATCACCACCGGCATGATGGCCAGGCCATCCAGTCCGTCGGTCAGGTTCACCGCGTTGCTGGAGCCCACGATCACCAGGTAGGTCAGGATCACAAACCCAAAGACGCCCAGCGGGTAGCTGATTTCCTTGACAAACGGCACCAGCAGCCCGGCTTTGGGTGGCAGGTTCACATCAAAGCCCGATTGCACCCAGCTGATGAATAACTCCAGCACCCGGACATTGGAGCTTTCGGAAATACTGAACACAAGGTACAGCGCGGCCAGCAGGCCAATGACAGATTGCCAAAGGTACTTTTCGCGCGAGGGCATGCCCTCCGGGTCCTTGTGCACCACCTTGCGCCAATCGTCCGCCCAACCAATCGCACCGAAACCCAGCATCACGAGCAACACGATCCAGACAAACCGATTCGACAAGTCAGACCACAGCAGCGTCGAAATCGCAATCGACAGCAAAATCAGCACACCGCCCATGGTGGGCGTGCCACTTTTGCTCAGGTGGGTCTGCATCGCATAGTCGCGAATCGGCTGGCCGATCTTCAGCGCCACCAGCCGGCGGATCACAAATGGCCCCGCTACCAGCCCGATCAGCAAGGCGGTAACGGCCGCCATCACGGCACGTAGGGTCAGGTATTGAAACACCCTGAACGAGCCAAAATCAGGCGAAAGGCCTTGTAGCCATTGGGCCAGGCTAAGCAGCATGGGGCGTTCCCTCTGAGGTTTTCTTCGAGGCCTCGACTGAGTCGAGGCTCTCTTTTTCAAGCGCCTGCACCACGCGCTCCATCTTCATGAAACGCGAGCCCTTGACCAGCACACTGTTGACGCCCGGCAACAGGTTTCGCACGGCTGCAAGCAGGTCATCCATGTCATTGAAATGATGGCTGGCCTGCTGGCGGGCAGCGGTGTAGGCCTGCTGGGCGTAAGCGGACTGGTCGCCGAGGGTGAACAAATAGTCGATATAGCGCAGCGCGGCCTGCGAGCCCGCTTCCTGGTGAAACCAGGGCCCGTCACTACCGACCTCGCCCATGTCGCCCATCACCAGCAAGCGGGGTGACGGCAGTTCGGCAAGCACCTCAATGGCGGCCTGCATGGAGTCCGGATTGGCGTTGTAGGTGTCGTCGACCACGGTGACGACATGGCCATTCACGGCCACTATCGCGGCGCGCGAGCGTCCTTTGACGGGGGCAAATCCAGACAAGCCCTCCGCGATGGCGGTCAGTGGCACTCCAGCCGCAATGGCGCAAGCCGTGGCCGCTAGCGCATTTTTAACGTTGTGTCGGCCTGCAATATGCAGATCAAACGCCAGAGCGCCAGACGGCGTGCTGGCGCTCACCTGCCAGTGTTCAGCACACCAGGCTGCGGTTGCGGTGATGTCGGCCCCGGCGTCGTCGTCGAGCCAGGCAAATGTCATCACGCGACGCGTTCCGGCCAGATCACGCCACCGCGCGGTGTACGCATCGTCGGCCGGGAACACGGCGACGCCGTCTGTCGGCAACGACGCCAGCACGGCGCCGTTTTCGTCCGCCACGGCATCGACGGTGCCCATGAACTCAAGGTGCTCGCGCTGGGCGTTGTTGATCAGCGCCACATGCGGCTTGACGAGACTGGCCAGGTAGGCGATTTCCCCGGGGTGATTCATGCCCAGTTCGACCACGCCAACCTCATGCGCTGCTGTCAGCCGCAGCAGCGTGAGCGGCACGCCGATGTCGTTGTTGAAGTTGCCTTCTGTAGCAAAGGCGTTGTGGTGCTTCCAGGCGCGCAGAACGGCAGCAATCATCTGCGTCACAGTGGTCTTGCCGTTGCTGCCGGTCACGCCAATCAAAGGCAAGCTGAACTGCGCCCGCCAACCTGCCGCCAACTCCCCCAGCGCCAGGCGGGTGTCGAGCACCTCAAACCCGGGCAAACCGGCAGCGGAAAGGCCGTGGTGCGCAATGGCGGCAACCGCACCCAGCGACTTGGCCTGGGCTAAAAAATCGTGGGCATCAAAGGTGTCGCCCTTCAGCGCTACAAACAGGTCACCGGCGCGCAGGCTGCGCGTGTCGCTCACCACCCGCAACGCAGTCACGTCGAGGTCTCCGACAGGCAATGCATGACTCAACCAGGTGCTAGCCTGTTGCAAGGCAATCATGCGCCGGACTCCTCGACCCGGCGACGCGCCAATGCCCGTTCGGCCACGGCACGGTCAGAAAAAGCAGTGCGCACGCCCCGAATCTCCTGGTAATTTTCGTGCCCCTTGCCCGCCAACAGCACCACATCGCCAACTTGCACGTACCGCAGAGTATTCGCAATCGCCACTGCCCGATCAGGCTCCACCGTCGCACTGCGGCGGTGGAGCAGACCCTGCAAGACCTGGTCGATGATGGCCTGGGGCTGCTCATGGCGCGGGTTATCACTGGTGACCACCACACGGTCGGCGTGGCGTTCTGCGAGTTCGGCCATCAGGGGACGTTTGCCCGCGTCGCGGTCCCCACCGCAGCCAAACACACACCACAGCTGGCCTCCCCGGTTGATCGCTATAGGGCGCAGAGCCAACAATGCCTTTTCCAACGCATCAGGCGTGTGGGCGTAGTCCACCACCACCATGGGCTGGTTCTCACCAGACAAGGTTTCCATGCGACCCGGCACGGGCAGCAGTGACCCACAGGCATTAACTGCATCAGACAGTGGCACCCCTAATGCCCGCATCGCACCAACCACCGCCAGCACATTCGAGACATTGAAGTGCCCTACCATGCCGGTCTGAAGTGTGTGCTGATGCACTCCTTCCACCAGCTCGAACACCAGCCCCTGCGCTGTGTAACGGATGTTGCACGCCTGCAAACGCGCTGCGGTTTCGCAAGAAAAAGTCCAGTGGTCAAGCGACCCTGCCGCGAGTTCAGACGACAGGGCCAGACCCTTCGGATCGTCAATATTGATGACTGCCGCTTTTAGGCCTGGCCAAGCGAACAATGCTTTCTTAGCCTCCCAGTAGCGCGCCATCGAGCCGTGATAGTCCAAGTGGTCCTGTGTGAAGTTGGTGAACACAGCGACATCAATCGCCAGGCTGTCCAGGCGATGCTCGCCAAGACCAATGGATGAGGCTTCAAGCGCACAGGCCGCAAAGCTTGCGTCGGCAAACTGCCGAAGCTGCTGCTGAAGCAACACCGGGTCAGGGGTTGTGAGGCCGTTGGGCACCATCGCCCCTGGCTCACCAATGCCCAAAGTGCCCACCACACCACATCGGCGATCAACACGGCTCAGCGCCTGCGCCAACCACCAGCTGACCGATGTTTTGCCGTTGGTGCCAGTGACCGCCACCACGTCCAGTGCACCGCTCGGGTGACCAAAAAAAACATCGGAAATCGGGCCTGTGGCGGCTTTCAAACCGGCATAGTGCGCCACCTTGTCGGAGGAAAAGCCGAAAGAGTCAGCACCAACACGCTCCACGAGACAAGCTGACGCACCAGCCACCAGCGCTTGTTGAACATAAGCTCGGCCATCAGTTGCTGCGCCGGGCCAGGCAATGAAGCCATCTCCCGCATCAATCTGACGGCTGTCGGTCGTCAAGCGGCCGGTCACCCGGCCCTGCAACCACTGCGCCGCTTGCTCGGGTGAATGGAGTTCAATGGTCAAAACGACTCCTCCACCGGATTAGTCACAATTTGTGGCTGGACGGTCAGATCAGGTTGCACGCCCATCATGCGCAGCGTCTGCTGCACCACTTCGCTGAAAACAGGGGCGGCCACAAGACCGCCAAAGTATTTCCCGGCACTGGGCTCATCGATCATCACGGCCACCACGATGCGCGGAGCGTCGATGGGAGCCATGCCGGTGAACCACGCGCGGTATTTGTTGGTGGCGTAGCCCTTGCCAACCTGCTTGTGCGCTGTGCCAGATTTCCCACCGACCGAGTAACCAACAGTTTGCGCCAGCGGACCAGTGCCCCCAGGCGCCGCCGCCATCTGAAGCATGCGCCGCACCGCAAACGCGTTTTCAGCCGAGAAAACCCGGATGCCGGCCGCAGGCTCGCTGGACTTCAACATTGTGACGGGAATGATTTCACCGCCATGTGCAAACGAAGTGTAGGAATGCGCCATCTGAAACAGCGACGCTGATAAACCGTAGCCATAAGCCATGGTGGCCTGCTCGACAGGTCGCCAGCCCTTCCAAGGCCGCACCCGCCCGGTGACAGCCCCCGGAAACTGGATTTTTGGTTTTTGGCCGTATCCCAGCGCCGTGTAGGTATCCCACATCTCGTGCGGCGTCATGCGCTGCGCAATTTTCAAGGCTCCCACATTGCTCGACTTCTGGATTACGCCCTCAACGGTAAGAGTGCCATAGTTATGGGTATCGCTGATGGTGAAGCCGCCAATGTTGAAGCGCCCCGGGCCGGTCTCGATCAGCGTTTGCGGCTTGATGCGCCCGGCTTCCAGTGCCATGGCCACGGTGATGGGTTTCATCGTAGAGCCAGGCTCGAATGTGTCGGTCAACGCGCGATTGCGCAGCTGTTCTCCAGTCATGTTCTGGCGCTTGTCCGGCACATAACTGGGGTAGTTGGCCAGCGCCAGCACCTCGCCAGTAACGGCGTCAAGCACCACAACGCTGCCCGCTTTGGCCTTGTTGGCCGTGACGGCATCACGGAGTTTTTGGTATGCAAAAAACTGGACCTTGCTGTCCACGCTCAGTTGGATGTCCTTGCCTTCAACCGGGGGAACCTGCTCCCCGATGCCCTCCACCACCCGGCCCAGGCGGTCTTTGATCACACGCCGGGACCCCGCCTTGCCCGACAGATCCTGGTTGAAAGTCAGCTCAATGCCCTCCTGACCCCGGTCTTCAACGTTGGTGAAACCGACAATGTGCGCTGCCGCCTCGCCTTCCGGGTATTTGCGCTTGTACTCTCGTCTGTCGTAGATTCCTTTGATACCCAGCGCCTTAATGTCATGGGCCACACTTTCTTCAACCTGGCGCTTCAACCAGACAAAATTCTTATCTTCGTCGGCCAGCTTTTTGTTCAGCTCACCCAGCGGCATTTCCAACAACCGGGCCAACACGGCAAGCTGGGTCTTGGACGCCTCTACATCCTCGGGAATTGCCCAGATGCTGGACGCAGGCACGCTGGACGCGAGTATCAGCCCATTGCGATCAAGAATCTGGCCCCGATTTGCCGGAAGTTCCAGGGTTCGCGTGAAACGAACCTCACCCTGGCGCTGGAAAAAAGCATTCCCGAAAAGCTGCACATGGGCGGCACGCCCTGCCAAGCCCACAAAGGCCAAAGCGATGCCCGCCACAATGAATTTGCTGCGCCAGACTGGTGTTTTGCTGGCCAGCAGTGGGCTCGAGGTGTAGCGAACACTTTTACTCACGGGCTGCCCCCCGCGCCGACAGCCGCCTTTGCGATCGTCACATACTGGGTGATGGCCGGCGTCGTGGTGCGCATCTGCAAACGCTCCTTTGCAAGCTTTTCGACGCGCAACGGCGTTGCCTGCGCGCGCTTTTCAACCTGCAAGCCATCGTTTTCCATGTCGAGTTTGCGGGTTTGGGCCGCCGCTTTTTCAAGCTCGACATAGAGCCTGCGAAACTCATACTGTGTGTGCACCACATACAGGGCACTGGCCATCACCGCAAGGATCAAAAAAAGGCTAAGCCGCGTCATGCCGTTGGCTCCGCGTTGCGCTCGGCGGTGCGCATGACCGCGCTTCTGGCGCGTGGGTTACGGGCCACCTCGTCATCGCCCGGCCGGATGCGGCCATGGGCCGTCAGATGCATCACCTTGGGCGCAGCAAAAGGCGCCCTCCGGTCAAACACCTCTCGGGAGTGCGCGGCAATAAACTGCTTGACGATCCGGTCTTCGAGCGAATGAAAGCTGATCACCACCAAACGCCCATGGGGCTTGAGAACCTGCAATGACGCCGTCAGGGCCCGCGCAAGCTCTTCAAGTTCGGCGTTGATAAAAATCCGAAAAGCCTGGAAGGTCCGTGTAGCCGGGTCTTTGCCCGACTCACGGGTTTTGACCGCGCTAGCCACGACTTCGGCCAGCTCAGCGGTGGTCGTGAGCGCACCGCGCTCTGCTCTTCGACGATCAATCGCCTTTGCAATCTGCCCAGCAAACCGTTCTTCGCCATAGTCACGAATCACCTCCGTCATGGTTTCGACCGTCGCGTCTTCCAGCCACTCGGCCACACTCTGTCCGCGGGTGGTGTCCATCCGCATGTCGAGCGGCCCGGACGAGCGGAACGAGAAACCGCGCTGCGGGTTGTCAATCTGGGGCGAGCTGACACCCAGATCCATCAAAATGCCATCGGCACTGCCAGGTGCCAGGTCGCCCAACCGGGCGAATCCCTCGTGGCGGATGGAGAAGCGGGGATCGGTGATCAATGCGGCCTCGGCGATGGCCTCAAGGTCTTTGTCAAAAGCGGTCAGTCGTCCCGCCGCCGAAAGCTTTGAAAGCACCAAACGCGAGTGCCCGCCCCGACCGAACGTCGTGTCGATGTAATGGCCATCGGGGGAGATGTTCAAGGCTTTTATCGCCTCGTCCAGCAACACTGTGCGATGCGTGCGTGAATCGGTCACTGCCATACGCTCAGAATGAAAAATCTTTGAGCGCGTCGGGCAGGCCGCCCTTGAGCTGCTCAGCCTCTTCGGCCGCGTAGGTGGCCGCGTCCCAAAGCTCGAAGTGGTTGCCCATCCCAAGAAGCGTGGCTTCTTTGGTGATTCCAGTAGGCGCACGCAGCTCTGGCGACACGAGGATGCGGCCTGTTGCATCCATGTCAACGTCCATGGCGCTTCCGAGAAAAAGGCGTTTGATCCATTGCGCCGACATGGGCATCGACGCAATATTGCTGCGGAATATTTCCCATTCAGGGCGCGGGAAAATCATCAGGCAACCGTGAGGGTGGCGGGTGATCGTCAGCTGACTTGCCGCCGTGGCGCTCAGGACGTCGCGATAACGGGTCGGCACAGACAGCCGCCCCTTGATATCGAGAGTGAGAGAAGATGCGCCTTGAAACACCGCTGAGGACCTTTAAAAAGCACTTTTCACCACTAAATTGCACTTATTCCCACTTTAGCAGCAAACCAATTCAGCGCAAGGGTTTTTAAAACCTTTTTTCAATGGAATCAAGGACTTAGAAGCGTCTTCGAAATGTAATTAATTGCGAAAATTCGTTCTAAATGAAGGACTTAGATCATTCAGTGAAAGTGTCGCGTGAGTTTGCGGGAAGCGGGCTGCACTGCTGCAGAGCGAACCGAATTGCGTCAAAACGGTGATGTACTGTGCGGTTTGACACCGTGGCGGCCGACTATTCATACCGTCGGCCCCTCTGCAGTCGATGGTGGGGCACACGTCGTCGGCTGACTGCCGACGCTGCAGCCCAGAGAGCGGTCGGTCAGTCGACGCGAACCGCGATGCACGCGTGCTCGGTGATGCCAATGACGCTGAAGAAGGCGGCGACCAGTCGGTTCACATCCGCAAAGCGCACAGTGTGCCCTCGGGCTTCACGTTCGGAGACCCAATTGAGCAGGGCGCCCGCCGCCGAGAAGTCGACACGAATCAACTTGGCGCAGGAAATTACCATGTCGTCTGCGTCCGCAAATTTGCCTTGAAGCTTTTCAAGCACGGCGTGCACATCGCCCTGAACCTGCCCGGACAGCTCCACAGATACCGGGTAGCTCACGGCCGATTGCGAAGCACCGAACAAAGTGTCGCCTTCGGCGGTTATCGTGCTGGAGACATTGGACTCACGGTAAACCTCACCAACGATGCTGCCGCAGCCCTCAGCTTCACCCTGCGCGTTGATGGCCTTGTACTTGCACCTCGCACTTGCCCATGCGGGCGGCGAAACCTCGAAAGTCACGCAGAAGTCAAGGGCCGTGAGTTCGAAGTCATCAAGCCGGTGCGTTACCCGCAGCGCCTCTAGGCGCAAAAGCCACCATGCCTGGTTGACAGACCGGTCGCCTGAGACAGTGGCGCTGCGCAATGCCGACTGAAGCTGCTCGTTGCCAATGAAATGCAGCTCGATCGCCTGCTCGCCCCACAACAAAAACAGCTGATAAAGCGCCTCGACCGCAGCGCTGTCGATACTTTTCAAGTTGTGCCAGTCAAGCCGCCAGGGCATGGACGCCTTGGTGAGTGCCGCTTTCAGCGCCGCCACCGTCTGCAGCCCGATCACCGATGGGCATATCCAATGAGGCGCGACGCCCGCTATGACCGGTTGACGCAGCAGCTCGACCATGTCCGGCATTGAGAACCATTGCGGCGCGGATCGATTGAAACGCCCTACAAAATCAATAGCGGCGGACTCAAACTTGTCGCTCCAACCGTTGGCGCGGTACAGGTCAAACAGCGTGAGCCAAGTTTCGACATGAGTCACGCGAACTCCGTACGGACCCAGAATTTCCAGCAACCCTATTTCGGCGCCTTCGTCATCGCCGTTGGCAAAGCGAATGGCGACTTCCTCGAGCTCTGCGTCGTGCAAAAACGCCTCTTCGACTTCCACGGCATGGGTCTTGGAATGCGAAAAGGATGTCGGACTGAAAGCTGGCTGGACTGGTGGCTGGTCGCGCTCTGTGGGCTTCAACGGCACGTCAGCAACCCGCCCAGTGGATTTGGGTGGCGCCGCGGATGCTAAGGGAGCGGCCCGCGATGCGGCATCAACACGCGTTAACCCGCCCGCTATCGTGGGTGCATAAGCGTTGGGCACAGACAATTCACTGGGCGGCAGCGTTGACGCGCCCGCACTACCTCCGGCGCCATCAGGCCAAGACGAATGCTGAGATGAGCGCGCTGACTTCGTTTTCCACCACTGCATCGACATTTGCGCTTCAATCTCATCGATTTTTTTGAGCGTCTGCGCACGGTCGTCTGGCGACGACGGCAGGCTGCTATGGAAAAATGAAGGGCGTCCGGCGGCGGGGTCTTGACCGACGCCCGCCATGGCTTCGCGCTTACGCAGCTTTCGCAGCATGTCAAATTCGCGTTTGCGAACGAAATCGTTGCGGCGCTTGCGCTCAATCATCTCCTTGAGAAGCTGCTTGCTTAGCGCGTCCTCGCGGTCGGTTTGCGCAGCGTCGAGGTCTGACCAGTTCGTCGCAGGGTTGCGAACGAACTTCACCATTTTCGACAGCAAGCCGGGGGTGGTGTCTGCTTTGGACATGGCAATTAAAAGGAGATCAGGTCAAGCAATGGTGAGCTGGCAACAGGCTGGGCTCAGTCGCCAAACATCTTTTGTTTGAGCTCGCGGCGCTGCTGAGCTTCAAGCGACAGATTGGCCGTGGGGCGGGCAATCAGCCGACCCACGCCGATGGCCTCGCCTGTTTCGTCGCAATACCCGTAGTCGCCGGAATCAATGCGACCAATCGACTGCTCGATTTTCTTGAGCAACTTGCGCTCGCGGTCGCGGGTACGCAACTCAAGGGCATGTTCTTCTTCAATCGTGGCACGGTCAGCTGGGTCCGGCACCACCACGGTATCTTCGCGCAGGTGCTCGGTGGTGGCACCGGCGCTGTTGTGGATTTCCTGCTTCAGCACTGCCAGTTTGTGGCGAAAGAACGCCAGCTGCTTTTCGTTCATGTACTCGGCGTCTGGCATGGACTTGACTTCGTCGTCGCTTAGCTCGGGACCCGATTTGGTTTTCCAGTTGTTGGCGAGCTTCGGGTCTTTCTTGGCCGCCGCCTGGGGCATGGGCGCGATCACGCGTTCGGCGATTGTCGAGTAACTGGCCTTGGCGGCGTCTGGCGCGTGGGTTGGCACCATGGGCGCGGGCGGAGGTGACTGCGCAGCGGTGCGAGCAGAGCTCCGGCGACCCGGCTTGAGCGGTGGGGGCGGTTTGAGCGTGGACATTGGCGGCGGGGCTGGTGCAGGGCGGGGCACAGGAGGCGCTACCACGGATGCTGCCGCCACGGAAACTACCCGCGACTTCTTCGCGGGTGCGGCAGGCAACTTGGCTACAGTGGTTTTACCGACAGGCTTGACTTCAGATTTCACGGCCGCTTTCAAAGGGGGGCTGGCAGAGGGCTTTTTGACAGCCTTGCCGGAGGATGTAGGAGCAGCGGGCGCAACAGGGGCAACTTTTTTCACCGTTTTCACGGCAGGCGTTGGCTCTCCAGAGCCTTTCAAGGCAGACGCCGCCCCCACAGACTTTTTCGCCGCCTCTTTCTGGGTGGGTTCAACGACAGCAGGCAACTTTTTTTCTCGGGATTTCACAATGTGCTTCCTCTGGAATACAGCCTACGCGCTTGCCGCAGGCTGCTTTCAGCGGGAACTGTCTCCCGACAGTTCTGCCGCCCTGATGGCCGGGCACCCGATATGCTGGTTGGAGCTGTTCGCCCGAACCGACACAGGGTAGCGTCGGGCCGCGATTGTAGCGACTGTCTGAGCGCTTCAGATTCAGCGGGCACAAAGCGTTGGCGATTCAAGACAAGCATGGAAAAATGGGTGGGTTAGCGTGTGATAGCGCACAGACTAACTCAAACCAGACACTGCTCCAGGCCTTGCAAGAAAATATCGCGCGGCAGGTCAATGCCGATGAAAACCATCTTGCTGGTCTTGTGTTCGCCAGCGGCCCAGGCCGGGCCCAAATCGCTGCCCATGAGCTGGTGCACCCCCTGGAAAATCACCTTGCGGTCTGTGCCCTCCATATTAAGGACGCCCTTGTAGCGCAACATGCGCGGCCCATAAATGTTCACAACGGCACTCAAAAAGTCTTCCAGCTTGGCGGGGCTGAACGGCTTGTCCGAGCGAAACACAAAGCTTTTGACGTCATCGTCGTGATGATGGTGGCGCCCCTGGCCTTCTAGGTTGCCGTCGCCGTGGGCGTGCGATGGGTGATCGCAGTGTTCGCCATGCACATGGTCGTGTACCGCGTGGTCGTGGTCGTCGGCTTTGAGGAAATCCGGGTCAATGTCGAGCTTGGCGTTGAGGTTGAAGCCGCGCAAGTCAAACACATCCTTGATCGCTACCTCGCCAAAGTGCACGGCTTTTTGCGGCGCACGCGGATTCATCTGCGTCAGCCGGGCCATCAGCGCGGCCACCTCGTCTGTCGCCACCAGGTCTGCCTTGCTGATGAAGATCTGGTCGGCAAAGCCCACCTGACGGCGCGCTTCCTGCCTGTCGTTCAGCTGGGCCATGGCGTGCTTGGCGTCAACCAGTGTCAGGATGGAGTCCAGCAGGTACTGCTCGGCGATTTCTTCGTCCATGAAGAATGTTTGCGCCACTGGGCCAGGATCGGCCAGACCGGTAGTTTCAATAACGACACGGTCAAAATCCAGCAGGCCCTTGCGCTTTTTAGCAGCCAGCAGTTGCAGCGTTTCGCGCAGATCCTCGCGGATCGAGCAGCAAATGCAGCCGTTGTTCATCTGAATGATGTTTTCCTGCGTGTCGTTGACCAGAATCTCGTTGTCGATGTTTTCTTCGCCAAACTCGTTTTCAATCACGGCAATCTTCTGGCCATGCGCCTCGGTGAGGATGCGCTTGAGCAGGGTGGTTTTGCCGGATCCGAGGAAACCGGTAAGGATGGTGACGGGAATCAAGCTCATGAAAAAACCTCGGTCAGACGTGGTGGGCTGCGCAGCCCGGAAGATCTGAATTTTAACGGCGCCTCCTACCTCAACTCCGCCGCCGGGTCTTTCGTTATGCGGCGCGATACCGTCAAAACGCTCTCTAATTCATAGCTGCACAGGCAATAAATATATGGGCTAGCAGCACCTTTAACCAATTTTTTAGCCCCGGCGGCATGAAACGCTTACTTTTTCACCAGTACCAACCCCTTGAGGTACTCGCCTTCCGGGAAATTCACCGTCATCGGGTGGTCGGGGGCGCCGCCCATCCGCTCCGAAATGTAGGCATCCACGCCTGCATCAATGCCGGCCGACGCCACAATTTTGTGAAACAAGTCGGCACTGACGCCGCCAGAGCATGAGTAGGTGAACAAAACGCCGCCTGGCGTCAGCAAGCCAAGTGCGAGCCGGTTGATGTCCTTGTAGGCACGCGCCGCGCGCTCGGCGTGAAACGCGGTGGGGGCGAATTTGGGCGGGTCCAGCACGATGGCGTCGAAGGTTTTGCCGTCTTTGGCGTACTGGCGCAGCATGGCGTTGACGTCAGCGTCCAGCAGGGTGGTCCGGGCTGCATCAAACCCATTGAGCGCGACGTTGGCCCTGGCGCGCTCGATGGCAGGGCCAGACGAGTCAATGGACGTGACGTGCTCCGCCCCACCACGCAACGCCGCAACTGTGAAACCGCCGGTGTAGCAGTAGCAATTGAGCACATTCTTGAACTGCAGGCGGTGTGCA
>JANLUZ010000128.1:0-22494 GCA_031363755.1 Polaromonas sp. | reverse complement strand
CTCAATTTTGACCGGTTGTGCGCCGCAGCACAGCCCTTATTTTGAGGGATGATGGCGCATGACCGAACGCTACACGCCCGACAAAGAAGAAATTAACGCCTTGGCACCATTTGATCGGCTTGATTTGCCGCAAATTACGCTGGTCAATACACCAGCCAGCGCGCAGGCCGCCTTGGCCGCCCTGCACGGCAGCGCCACGCTGGGCTTTGACACTGAATCCAAGCCCACCTTCACCAAAAACGAAAGCTCGGACGGCCCGCACATCGTGCAGCTGTCGACCGCGGAGCATGCCTGGATTTTTCAGCTGCAGGACGCCGAGTGCCGCCGCGTGGTGGCCACGCTGCTGGAGTCGCCGCGCATTGTCAAGGCCGGCTTTGG
This sequence comes from Polaromonas sp., assembly GCA_031363755.1. GTDB lineage: Bacteria > Pseudomonadota > Gammaproteobacteria > Burkholderiales > Burkholderiaceae_C > Polaromonas. The sequence goes on along the minus strand of JANLUZ010000128.1, from coordinate 22,116 downwards.
CCTGGGCGACGACAAAAAGCGCATTCACGCCAAGCTGGGCATTGATTTTCAGGCCGTGCTGGACTTGAATGCCACCTTTCGGGCGCTGGGCTACCGCAAGGACATGGGCGTTCGCGGGGCGGTGGCGGTGCTGTTCGACCAGCGCTTCATCAAGTCAAAAAAAGCCAGCACCTCGAACTGGGCCAACCCGCAGTTGACCGAAGCGCAGCTGGTCTACGCCGCCAACGACGCGTACGCCGCGATGCGGGTGTGGGCCGAACTGCAGGCCAAGGGGCAGCTGCACGACTGATTTTTTATGCCAAATCATGCACTAGCCCCGGTATTTATTGCCTTAGCAGCTATTGATTAAATAGCGAACCAGGCTGTCAGCAAAACACGATGGCAAACAGCGCCGGGTCGTCCATCCAGTTCAGCAGCGCGTGGCTGGCGATGCGGTAGGCCATGTACTCCGCCTGTGCCCACCACAGCGGTGTTGCGGTCACCCACATCGGCTGTGCGCTTGAGCCGTCAGGCCGCTGATGGCTTGGCTGCCATCGTGAACGCTCTGCGGTCGGCCAGCACTTTCTGGGCCGATGGCCGCTCGCTCAGCATCTTGATGTAGGGCTTGTAGTCCACGCCGCCCGCCACCAGCAGATCTTCGCCGTAGACGGCCTTGGTGGCCATGCCCACCACCGGCAGGCTGGCAAAGGCTGCGCAGTCGGCCTGGGTGAAGGTGTCGCCCGCCAAAAAGGGGGCAAATTTGGCCAGCTGCCTGAAGCCGTGAATGTGCTTTTCCAGCAGCGTGCGCACCCGCACTTTCGACGCTTCGCTCACGGTACCTCCGAAAAACGCCTGGGCGTACAGGTCACGGGCCACCAGTTCGAGGTGCAGGTCCACAAAAGTGATCAGCTCGCGCACCTTGGCCGCTGCAAACGGGTCGGCGGGCAGCAGTGCGGGCGTCGGGAAGGCAGCCTCCAAGTAGTCCAGCATCACCGAGCTTTCGCACAAGGTGCCACGCTCGGTGCGCAAAAACGGGATTTTGCCGAGTGGCGACGCGGCCAGCACCAACGGGTCGGTGCTGTTGGTCATCACGGTTTCTTCGGTGAATGGCACGCCCTTTTCAAGCAAGGCCAGCTTGACCTTGTTGTAGTAGTTAGAGATCGGAAAGCCGCAAAGCGCGAGTTGGGTCATGGTGTGTCTCTTGGTGGTTGTGAAAACTGTGGCGATTGTGACGGCCCGGGGGAGATGACGACGGTGGCAAGGTCGTTGGGGATGTCGTTGAGGCCGCCCCGATAGTTCTCGGGCGGGGTGTCTGCGCCCGGTGTAACGGGCAGGGCCGGCACGCCAGAGTCAACCGACTCCAGCGGCACCAGCGGGGCGGCCTGAAGCGCAGACGGATCGCGCGGGGCTGAAAACTGCTGCTTCGCGTCAATCAATTTGGCTTTGATAGCCTGCTGAAAAAACGTGCCCACCATGGGTAAAGAGCTCTGTGCGCCCGGACCCCAGCGGTCACCCATGGTGACGCGGTTGTCGTTAAAGCCGGCCCACGCGCCTGCCACCAGCTGCGGGTGCATCAGGATGAACCAACCGTCGGTGTTGTTTTGGGTGGTGCCGGTTTTGCCGGCCACATCGGCCCGAATGCCGTAGCGGCTGCGAATGCCCGCGCCGGTGCCGATGTCGACCACACCGCGCATGACGTCGAGCAGCATGTTGGCCGCGCCCACCGGCATGGCGGTTTCGGCCACGGGGTCCGCAAAGGTTTCGAGCACCTTGCCGTTGCGGTCGTCCACGCGGGTGATCAGCACGGGCGGAATGTAGCGGCCCTCGTGGGCCAGCGTGCTGTAGCTGGCCACCATCTCTTTCAAGGTGACCGGGCTGGTGCCCAGCGCCAGCGAAGGCACCTCGTCCAGCGGGCTTTGGCGCACGCCCATGGCACGGGCCAGCGCGGCAACCTTGGCGGGGCCCACCTGCATCATCACCTGCGCGGTGATGGTGTTTTTAGACAAGGCCAGGCCGCGTGCCATCGTCATCGGCTCACCGGTCTGGCCACCGCCGTCGCTGGGCTGCCACAGCGTGCCGTCGGCCTGGGGCTCGTCGAGCAAACGGTCGAACAGGATGTCGCTGGGCTTGGCGCCGTTGAGAAACGCCGCGCCATACACAAACGGTTTGAAGGTCGACCCTGGCTGGCGGCGCGCCTGGCTCACATGGTCAAACTGGTCCACATCAAAGTCACGGCTGCCGACCCACGCCAGCACGTGGCCAGTGGTCGGGTCTTCGGCCATGAAGCCGGTCTGGATGCGGGTTTTGTCGTCACGCAGCTTTTGCATGAAGGGGGCATCGGCCAGCAGCGTGGCCACGGCCTGCGCCGAGTCCTGCCCCGCGCCGATGGCGGCGTTGTACTCACGGCTGTCCTTGACAAGCGTCAACACCAGGCCCGGGCTGGCCTTCAACGCCTGGCCTTTTTTGGCCACCCATCCATTGCTCAGACGTCCGTCGCTGTCGGCTGTTTTTTGCAGTTTGTCGGCCTGGGCATCCACCGCGTTGTTGGCGATTTCCTGCAGGCGCGAATCGATCGTGGTGTGCAGCACCAGCCCGTCGGCGTAGATGTTGTAGTCGTTGCGGTCGGCCCAGTCGATGAGCCAGCGGCGCATCTGCTGCGCAAAATGCGGAGCGGGCCCGGGCGGCTCGGTCTGGCGCTCGAAGTTCACGGTCAGCGGCCGGGTCTTGAGCGCGTCGAACTGAGCGGCGCTCAGCGTGCCGGCTTTGACCATCTGGGCCAGCACCGTGTTGCGCCGGGCCAGCGCGCGCTCGGGCTTAAGCACCGGGTTGTAGTAGCTCGTGCCCTTGAGCATGCCCACCAGCGTGGCGGACTCCAGCACGTCGAGCTGGTCGGCGGATTTGTCAAAGTAAGTGCGCGCCGCCATGTCGATGCCGTAGGCGTTGTACAAAAAAGGCACCGTGTTCAAGTAGGCCCGCAGGATCTCGTCCTTGGTGTAGACCGACTCGATCTTCAGCGCGGTGATGGCTTCCTTGAGCTTGCGGTTCAGCGTGGGCGCGCGGCCAATGCCTTCCGGGTACAGGTTGCGCGCCAGCTGCTGCGTGATGGTCGAGCCGCCCTGCATCGTGCCCGTGGCGGTGTGCAGCACGGCGGACAGCGTGCGCAGCGCGTCTAGCCCGTGGTGGTCGTAAAAGCGGCGGTCTTCGGTGGCGATCAGCGCGTGGGTGACATTGGGGGAAATGTCCTTGAGCGCCACGCGGTCACGGTCAGGGCGCTTGAACACCGCCAGCTCGACGCCATCGGCCGACAGCACGACCGACGGCTTCGCCGTTTTGGCCTGCAACAAGTCGGCCGTGGACGGGGTGAACGGAATCAGCGCCAGCACATACAGCACCAGCAGTACTGGCACAGCCGCCAGCACGCAGAACGCGCCGCGCCAGGTAGGGTGGCGCAAGTGCCCGGGCAGCACCATCGCTGCGGCTTGGAGGCGAAGAAAAAACGAATTCATGGCAACTTTCAGGGGCAGTGCCTGGGCGGCGCAGATGACTGCCGGGCGCATTGATTGTCGCGGAGTGGTGTTGCTAGCTCTACGCCGCCCAAACCCGCGCTGCAAGACGCTGGCGATCGACCGACTTCCTGCGTTACATGCTGCAAGGCCGCCCAATACGGTAAAAAGCTTAAATTTATGACCAAATCATTGCCTAGCCCATATGTTTACTGCCTGATCAGCTATTGAATCAATAGCATTCAGACAATGCTGACGACCAGGATCGTCAGGATTTGTGTCGGCTCAGCATCCATGCGAAAAAGCAGCCTTCGACCGCCATGCAAACCCCGCCGAGCGCCACCACGGCGCCGGTGCCGATGCGCTCGATCAGGCTAGAGGCCACCATCACGCCGATCGACTGGCCCAAAAACAGGAATGACGAGAACAGCGACACGGCGGTGCCACGGGCGTGCGGCGCCATTTGCGTGGCGTTGGTCTGCATAGTGTTGTGAAACATGAAAAACCCGAAACCCGCCAGAAAGCTGGCTGGCACGGCCGGTGCCCAATGCGGCGTGTACGCCAGCACCAGCGCGCACACCCCCACCATGGCGCCGCCCAGCAGCACCATGCGCTGTTGGCCCAGGCGGCGAATCAGCAGGCGGCCTACCGCCATGTACCCCATCCCCCCAAGGCCGAACAACGCCACGATGGCGCCTGACAGCGAAAGCGAAAGGTTCAGCGTGCGATGCAGGTGCGACGCCCAGATCGCCAGCACGCCAAAGCCAACAGCGCCCTCCACCAGCGCCATCAACAGCACCACACGCGACCACGGGCCGGTGATGATGCTGGCGGCCTGCGTCACAAAGCCCGCCCGCTTGGGGGCGGCGGTAGTGTTGACGTCAGGGTTGCCAGATGCGCCCTGCCCGGCAGCGTGCTGCTGGCGGCGCAAGTCCCGCCACATGAGCGAGCCCACCACGCCAAACAGCACCGTGATGAAGCCAAACGCCCAGCGCCAGCCCAGTGCGTCAGTCAGCAGCCCGCCCACCAGCTGCCCGCCCACAATGCCCAGCGTGCTGCCCAGGCCGGTGCGGGTCAGCATTTCCTGCAGCTGGTCGGCAGGCACGTTGTCGCCCACCCAGGCCATGGCCAGGGGAATCAGCGCTGCTGCGCCCAGTGCCATCAGCACCCGCGCCAGCAGCAACATGGGCAGCGTTGCCGCCAGCACCGCCAGCACGCTGCCAATGCAGCACCCCAGCGTGGCAAACGTGACCACCCGAAACTTGCCCAGCCGGTCGCCCAGCGGGCCATAAAACAACTGCGACAACCCATAGGTGATGGCGAACACCGACACCACCTGCGCCGCTTGCGGCAACCCCACCGCAAACACCCGCGACAGCTCGGGCAGCATCGCGTCGCAAATGCGCTGGGCCACCATGCTGGCAAAAGTGCCGAAAGACAGCAGCAGGATGGCGCGGCGGGTGGCCGGCGGCAAGGGTTGCGGCGCGGTGGCCGCTTCAGGCAGGCTCATCGCTCAAGCCGCCCGCAGCGCCTTGCCCAAACGGGCCATGCCTTCTTCAATCTTCGTGACATCAGCCGTCGCAAAGCTCAGCCGGAAGGTAGACGCATCCGGGTTGGCCGCATAAAACGGCGCACCGGGCACAAACGCCACACCCTCGGCGATGGCGCGTTTGGCGAAGTCGGCTGCGTTGCTCACTTGGCCGCGTGCGCCAGTCAGCCGCGCCCAGAAGAACAGCCCGCCTTCGGGCGGCGTGAAGGTCACGGCGTCGCCCAGTTCACGCTGCAAGGCCTGCGCCATGGCGGCTGCGCGTTCGGCGTACACCGTTCGCACGTTGGCCAGTTGCGATGGCAGACGGCCGGCCTTCAGGTACTGCGCGGCCGTGGCCTGGGCGAATGTGCTGGTGTGGGCGTCGCTGAACTGTTTGCACATCACGGATTTGGCGAGCAACTCGGGCTGCGCCACCATCCAGCCGACACGCAGGCCAGGTGACAACACCTTGCTCATGGAGCCGCAGTAAGCGATCAGATCGCGGCTGCCTGGCACATTGGCGCTCAGAGCCAGCAGGCTGGGCGGCGGTGCCTCGCCGAAGTACAGGTCGCCATACGGGTCGTCTTCCACGATCAGGGTGTTGTGCTTGACTGCCATGGCCAGCACTTGTTGGCGCCGCTCCAGGCTCAGCAGGGCGCCGCTGGGGTTGCCGAAGGTGGGAATCAGGTAGACAAACTTGGGCTTGTGCTGGGCAATGAGCCGCTCCAGCGCGTCGGTTTGGACGCCGTGCGCATCGATGGGCGCGCTGATGAGTTCAGCGCCGTACAGCCTGAAGCACTGGATGGTGGCCAAAAAGGTCGGGCCTTCGACGATGACCTTGTCGCCAGGCGAGATCATGGTTTTGCCCAGCAAATCAAGCGCCTGCTGGCTGCCGGTGGTGACGATCAATTCGTGGGGGGCCACAACGGCGCCTTTGCTGCCCATGAAGGCGCTGAGTTGTTCTCGCAGCGGTTGGTAGCCTTCAGTGGCGCCGTACTGCAGTGCCGCCCCAGGCTCAATGGCCAGCGCCTGGTTGGCGGCGGCTTGAATGCCCGCCACGTCAAACATGGCCGGGTCCGGGAAACCGCCCGCAAAGCTGATGATGCCGGGCTTGCCGAGCAGTTTGAACAGCTCGCGAATGGCGGAGGTCTCGACGTTGTTGAGGCGGCTGGCAAATTGCAGTGGCATGGTGGGCTTTGTTCTGGGGAGATGGATCTTCGGAATGTTAACGCTGATGCAAAGCCCGCGCCGCCCTGCGCGGCATGCTCGCCCTACACTTCGAGGCCATGAAAACCGCTGCCATCGCCCCCTTTTTTGCGACCCTGCAAGCCGCCAACCCACAGCCCGTGACCGAGCTGGAGTACACCAGCGTGTTCGAGCTGCTGGCGGCGGTGCTGCTTAGTGCGCAGGCCACCGACGTGTCCGTGAACAAGGCCACGCGCCGACTTTTCCCCGTGGCCAACACACCGCAAAAGGTGCTGGACCTTGGGCTTGTGCGGCTGGAGGGATTCATCAAAACCATCGGCTTGTTCCACAGCAAGGCCAAACACCTGCGGCAGGCCTGCCAGATGCTGGTGGACGAACACGGCGGGCAGGTGCCGCGCACCCGTGAGGCGCTGGAGGCGCTGCCCGGCGTGGGCCGCAAAACCGCCAACGTGGTGTTGAACTCAGCGTTTGGTGAAGCCACGATGGCGGTGGACACCCACATCTTTCGCATGGGCAACCGCACCGGGCTGGCCCCTGGCAAAACGCCGCTGGCTGTGGAGCTGAAGATGCTCAAACGCATTCCGCCGGAGTACCTGGTGGACGCGCACCACTGGCTGATCCTGCACGGGCGCTACGTTTGCACAGCGCGCACGCCGCGCTGCTGGGAATGCGCTGTCAGCCCCTACTGCGACTACCGGCCCAAAACGCCACAGCCCGCCTGAGCCCACGCGAAAATTCTCAATTTTGATAGCATTCCAGGCAGTAAACACCTGGGCTAGACGCACTATTGGCTTGAAATTGGCGCTTAGCGTGCTTCACGCGGGCTTCACACACCTGCCATCTCGGTTAGCCGCGGCGGCTCTAAAGTGAAAGCTTGTTTTTGACGCCAGGAATTGATTGATGCCGATGCGCCCCATAAGCCTTGTACGCGCCTTGTTTGGCGCCCAAATCACACCGCATGGGTGGGCTGGCTTGTGCGTGGCTGCCGCGCTGGTGTGGCCTGTTGCACCGGCATGGGCACAAACGGCGGGTGCAACGCCATTGCCGGCGTGGCACCCGCTTGTCGGCCTGTGGCAGTCTGTGGTGCGTCCCCCCGCTGCGCTACCCGACGGCGACACGCCCGGCAAGGGTGCGTCAGGTAAGAGTACGCCAAAAGCGTGCCGTGAAACGCTGGACTACCGCACTAACCGCATTCGCCTGGGCACCAGTGGGCAGGAAATCACCCGCTCTGCTTTCACCGTAACACCGGGGGCGTCGGCCGCTGGTTTTTACCGGCTGAGTGACACCGTGCTGGCCAGCAACGGCAAGGCAGACTGTGCCGGGGATGTGCATGCTGCCACCGACGACACCACGGTGCGCTTTGTGCAGTTCAGCCCGCAGCGCGACCAGTTCATCGTTTGCAAGGACGAGTCACTGGCGGCGTGTTTTGGGCCGTTCAGGCGTCAGTCCTGAGCGTGATTGCGCGGGCTCAAACCGCCGTTTCAAGGCTGCAGCGCAGCTCTACGCGGTACGGTGTCTGCACCAGCTCGGCAGACTCGGCAGCCGCCAGTGCCCGCACGTCGTCCCAGTCAAGGCTGCGGTAGGCCGCTGGCATTCCGGCCAGCACCTCTCCTTGATCACCCTCCAAGGCTTCCAGCGTGACGCCGAGCACCAGCATCTGGCCCTCGGTGTGCGCGTCAAGCAGTACCCGCGCGGGCCCGTGGTGGCGGTCGGTTGTGGCCAGCAGCGTGGCCATGAACAGGCCACGGAGCACGCTGACCCGCACGGCCACGCTAATGTCGACGGCATCCGTCTGGTTGACGAGCGTGAAGCCTTTGAACGACAGATCAGTGGCCACCAGTGCGATGGCTTCGGCCACACCGGTAGCAATGGGCGTGGCTTCGTCCACCTTGGGCGACAGCCAGGTCATGAGCTGCATGCAGGCCTGCGAGGCATCGCGCGCCAAGGCGTTGATGGCGTTGACGTTTTTGGCGAGGGCGAGCAAATCAGGGTCGGGCTTTTGCAGGCGCTTTTCCAGCATGGCAGCGACCATGCTGATGGGCTGAAGCGCGCCCGCCATGTCGTGGCGAATGGCCGGTGCCAGCCGGCGCAGCAGCGCGTAGCGTGCGCTTTCAGCGAGCCGGGCCCGCTGGGTTGAGTGCGCCGTGATGGTGTCAAGCGCGGCGCCTGTCGCACCCGAAGGCGCAGGCGCTGACGAGGGCAGAGGCGGCTGCAAACTTTGAAGGGCTGTCATTCGCAAAAAGGCTCCAGGGCGATGTGGATAGGTGCTGTTACAACAGGGTTGTTACAAATCGTTATGCATTTTAAGGGCGGTCCTGCTGTCCACAGGCTGCTGTCAGCCCGCCCGGTCGGCATTTTCAGGCAACTGGCGGGCTTTTTCTTGCGTGAAGATACTGCTGATGCGGGCCGCCAGGTCGTCCATGGTGAAGGGCTTGGTGATGATCTCCATGCCAGGCGCCAGAAACGACGCGCGCGACGAGGCCTGCTGGGCGTAGCCGGTCATGAACAGCACGCGAAGCGCAGGCCGGTGCTGACGTGCAATTTCTGCCACCTGGCGGCCGTTCATACCGGGCAGGCCCACATCGGTAAGCAGCAAATCAATGGCCAGGCCAGACTGCAAGATGGGCAAGGCACTTGGGCCGTCCACCGCTTCAATGGTGCGATAGCCCAGCTCTGCGAGCTCGTCCAGCACCACCATGCGCACCGCAGGGTCGTCTTCCACCACCAGCACGGTCTGCCCGTCTCCCTGCGGCACTTCGGCGACAGGTTCCACGGGCGCTGACTGCAGCACGGCCTCGTCGCGCGGCAAATACAGCCGCACGGTGGTGCCTTGCCCTGGCTCGCTGTGAATGCGCACATGGCCGCCCGATTGCTTGGCAAACCCATAGATGCCAGACAGGCCCAGCCCGGTGCCCTGGCCGATCGGCTTGGTGGTGAAAAAAGGCTCGAACACTTTGGCCAGCACCGCAGACGTCATGCCCAAACCTGTGTCAGTGACCGACACCACGGCGTAGTCGCCCGCCATCAGCCCTTCGTGGTCGCGCACATAGTGTTCGTCAAGCGTGGCGTTCAGGGTCTCAATGCGCAAACTGCCGCCGTGGGCCATGGCGTCCCGCGCATTGATGGCCAGGTTGAGAATTGCACTTTCGAGCTGATTTTCATCACTGCGGGCGCGCCACACCAGCGCACCAGTGGTGACTTTGAGCGAAATCTGCTCGCCCAGCGTGCGCCGCAGCAGGTCTTCCATCTACAGCACCAGTTTGCTCACATCCACCGGGCGACTGTCCAAGGACTGGCGACGCGCAAACGCCAGCAAACGGTGAATCAGGCTGGCCGCGCGGTGTGCCGACTGGGTGGCCGCGTCCATGAACCGACCAATGTCGTCGTGTCGACCTTCGGCCAGCCGGCTGCGCACAATCTCGATGGAGCCTGAAATCCCCTGGAGCAGGTTGTTAAAGTCGTGCGCGATGCCGCCAGTGAGCTGGCCCAGCGCTTCCATTTTCTGGCTTTGGCGCAAGCGCTCCTCGACCTGCTGCAGCGCGATTTCCCGGTCGCGCTCGGCGGTGACGTCGCGGCCCACCGCATGAATCAAACGGTCTTCTGGAACGGCTGTCCAGCTGATGCTGCTGTAGCCGCCGTCTCGCCGACGGTAGCGGTTTTCAAACGATCGAGTCGTCTGACTGCCCGCCAGACTTGCCACTTCGGCCAAGGTGTTCCCAACATCATCCGGATGAATAAGTCCCAGGCAGTCGCTGCCCAGCAATTCGGCCTCAGTCCAGCCCAAAAGGGATGTCCAGGCGGGGTTCACGGCCCTGATCTCGCGGTCAGTGCTCACCACCAAAATCAGATCGGTCGACAAGCGCCACATCCGGTCGCGGTCGCGGGTGCGCTCGTCCACCTGAATTTCAAGGTGGGCATTGTGTGAGAACAGCCCGGCTTCCAGCCGCTTCTGCTCATCGATGTCAGTGTTAGCGCCCAGCCAGTAAGTGCTGCCTTCGGCCTGCACAGGCATGGCACGGGACAAAAACCAGCGGTACATGCCATTGTGGCCAAGTACCCTCATTTCGCTGACATAGTCGGCGCGATTGGCAATGCAGTGGGCCCACGTCTGCAACACACGCGCAACGTCATCGGGATGAATCTGCGCGGCCCACTGCTCGCCAGTCAACATGCTGTCGGGCAGGCCACAGTAGTCGCGCACCACCTGGTTAAACCACGTCAGCTGGCCATCGGCGCTAGCCATCCAGATCTGGTTGGGCAAGGCCTGGGCCAGCACGCGAAACCGCGCTTCACTGGCTTTGAGGCTCGCTTCAGCCACCTTGCGCTCGGTGATGTCCTGCACCACGCCACGCATCAGCTGCGGCCGGCCAGCGGCGTCCAGCACAAACTCGGCGCGCCGGGCAATCCAGCGTATGTCGCCGGTGTCGGCTTTGCGGATGCGGTATTCGACGCTCAAAGGAATGTTGCCCAACTGTCGTCCGGCCCGGCTCGACTGGCCCAAGCGATCAAATACCTCCAGTTGAACAGGGTCAACAAACAGCGCGTCAATCACGTGGGCTGGCAACGCGTCCACTGATTTGAGGCCAAACAAGCGAAAAAACTCATCGGAAGCGGTGATCGTGTCAGAGGCAATATCCAGCAGAAAAGGCCCGACACCGCCGGCGACCTGCGCCAGCCGCAGCTGCTGGCCCGACTCGGCCAGCGCCAGCTCCGCGCGGTCCTTGTCGTCGGCCAACACAGCGGCTTCGACCCGTGCCGTGGCGTCGACAAAAATGCACAACGCGCCTTGAAGCACGCCGTCACGCCATACCGGCTCGGCACGGTAGTCCACCGGCAAGGGCTTGCCGTCTTTCTTGAAAAACACTTCGCCACTGACCGCCGCTGGCGTGCCCGTGCGGGCAGCCATGCTGATGGGACAGTCGTCCAGCGCATACGGCGCGCCGTTGGCACGGGAATGGTGAATCGTGTCATGCAGTTGGCGGCCCAACATCTCGGCTGTCTCGGTGTAGCCGAGCAAGCGCAGCGCGGTGGCGTTGCACAGCGTCGTCACGCCAGCCTGGTCTACGGCGCAGATTCCTTCAGAGCTGCCGTCAAGCAGCAACTGGGTGAAGGACTGTTCGAACTTCAGACGGACTTCACTGGCCATTAGGGCCTGTGTGGCCAGCACGCGGTCGGTGGTTTCACTCACCACACAGACGACACCGCGGATCGCGCCGTCATCGTCGCCCTGCAGCGCGGAATACGACACGTCAAAGTAAACGTCTTCGATAAAGCCGTGCCGGTCAATCTGGAAAAGACGGTTTTTCGCGCTGAAGGGCTGGCCTGTCGTCCAGACGCCCATGAGCAGCGGCGCCAGGTCGTCCCAGAGTTCGGCCCAGATGTCTGCAGCCCGACCACCCAATGCCGCCGGATGCTTGTTGCCTAGGGTGGTCGCGTAGGCGTCGTTGTAGAAAGTGATGAACTCCGGGCCCCAGAACACCACCATCTGCGCCTGGGCCGACAGAGTGATGTTGATGGCGCTTCGAAGTTGGCTTGGCCAGCAGGTCGGGCACCCCATGCTGTGCTGTTGCCAGTCGTGCGCCCCGATAAGCGCAGACATTTCTCCGCTGGAAAATGGCCAGAGGCGCGCGGGGTGTGACGTCACTGGCAAATTCATCCGCATACTTTCATCGGGTTCAACTGAAGCTGACCGGTTTTGATCAGTTCTGCAGGCACTTCAAGAGCGTATCGTAGTTGACCGGCTTGACCAGATGATGGTCAAAACCAGCCAGACTGGCGCGCCTTTTGTCAGTTGCCTGGCCCCAGCCGGTCAGCGCAACCAGCACCATGCCCGCACCGCCGGGCTGCTGGCGAATCAGACGCGCGGCATCGTAGCCGTCCATGCCAGGCATACCGATGTCCATCACAACGATGTCAGGCTGCAGCGTCGCGGCGGTGGCCACAGCCGCGACGCCGTCGTACACGGTGGTGACGTCAAAACCGTCCAGGTCCAGCAGGTCGTGCAGCGTGTTGGCGGCGTCCACGTTGTCGTCGACCACCAGAACGCGTCGGGCGGCCGCAGTGTGCAGGCCAACGAACGCGCTGGTGGGCTTGAAATCTTCTTGCGGGTCGTGGGCGGCCGTGTTGCCCATTACCACCGGAAGCGTCAACACAAATTGGCTGCCGCAGCCCAGACCGTCGCTGGCGGCCTGCAACACACCGCCGTGCATTTGCGCAAACTGGCGCGCCAGGCTCAGGCCGATCCCAAGGCCTGTGGGCACTTCGCCCGGCACGGGGGTTTGTGCAAACAGCTCGAAGATCCGCGACAACGAAGACGCCTCCATGCCGATGCCGTTGTCTTGCACGCTGACTACGAGCTCATTGCCGTGTACTGCCGCCCGCAGCGTAATCAGCCCTTGCGGCGGTGTGAATTTGGCCGCATTCACCAGCAAATTGGCGATGCTTTGCACCAGCCGCGCATGGTCAGCATCCAGCAGCCAGCCGTCCTGTGGTGCATCAACAGTCAGCGTGTGGTGCTTGACCTCGATCATGGAACTGGAAATTTCCACCGCGTGGTTGAGCACCGAGGCCAGTGTGATGTCGGCTTTCCTGAGCACCACCTTGCCACTGGTGATGCGGGCCACATCAAGCAGGTCGTCCACCAGGCGTGTCAGGTGCCGGACCTGGCGGTCGACCACCTTTCGCAGCTGCGTCACGGGCGGCGAGTTCGGGTGCAGAAGCTTGAGAATACCCATAGACGTCTGGATGGGCGCCAGCGGGTTGCGCAGCTCGTGGGCGAGCGTGGCCAGAAACTCATCCTTGCGCTGGTCTGCGTCGCGCACCTGGTACTGACGCTGGCGCGCGCGCAGGGCCGAGCGCGTGGCAGAGAGCAGCGCCGACGTGCGCACCGGGCGTTCCATCAACGTGACGTTACCGAGCTCGGCAACAGCGCGCTGCACCACGTCCGAATCAGCGCCGCTTCGGGTCATCAGCAGCACCGGAATGTCTGACCAGGTGGGCTGGGCGGCGATGTAGGCTGCCACGATCTTCATGGCGCCCCCTGTCAGCGCTTCTTCGACCAGCAGCACGCAGCCCGCGCCGTGGCGCAGTTGCTCCACCAGTTCTTCGGCGTGCAGCGACACGGCGCTGGGGATGCCAGAGTGCTCGAGCACCTGGACGGCGAGCAGCGCATCCTGCCCGGTCGGCGCGCAAATAAGGACACGCCGCTCCATCTAAAGCACCTCTGCGCCAAGGGGCGAGCACAAGCCGGCAGCGAGCAATCCCGCGCTGTTGGGCGCCACGTCAGGGGCCTCGGCGCCCCCCAGATACACCGGAGCACCCGTTAGAGTGCCGCGAAAGCCGCGCAGCACCTTGCCCACGTCAATGCCGCGGCTGGACATCGAGAACTGCCGAATCGTGCGCTCATGCAGACTGCCGCGCTTTTTGAACACCGACACCGCCTGTTTGACCTCGCCGTCATGCTCAAAGTAGCGCAGCATCAACACGTTGTCGACCAGATAGCTGGCGTCAACCGTGGTGGACATGTTCCCACCCAGCATGCCCTGCTGCACGCCCACCAGAGCGCTCTCTGCCAGCGTGATGTAGACCACCGATTCGCCGCACATGGCGCCTTCGCGCAGAAACTGCAAGCCGGTGGTCGTCTTGCCAGTGCCAGGTTCGCCCTCCACCACATAGACCCTGTCGGGTGTCAAGCCGCCGCCCAGAATGTCGTCAAGCCCGGCAACGCCCGTTGAAAGAAGATGTTTTTGTGAAGCGATTTGGGTTTTCATAGGCACCAAAGCTGACAGGTGGGCGCCATTCAACCTCACGAGCAGGACGATTCGGCGCAAAAAGCAACGAGACACGTTACGCAAAAGTTCACAGTCTGCCGCATCGCTTGAATGGTAGCGATGACCTGGCTGCAAAAAGTGTTGGCGCCAGCCAAGCCCTGTGTAGGACTGCAGGCCGTCTTGGGCGGCGTTATGAGGCGTTTTACAAAGTACCCAAAACCCACGCTTGTCATGACAGGCTTAACCAAACGATGTTGCACGATAGCAATTTGTCAGCGGATCAGACTGTCCAGCATACCCGGCTCGAAATGCTGCCCAATGTAGTCTGCCAGGCCATCGAACACCGTCTCCAGCGTGGGCACCTGCGCGCCAAACAGCGCCTGCAACACACGGGGGTCTTCAAACAGACCGTGCAGGTACAGCCCCAGCACGTTGCCCGCCGGGTTTTGCCAGGCCAGCGCGTGGGGCATCACGGCAGCGGCCACGTCACCGGTGGCGGCCATGGCGGCGTGCGGGGCGGTCTGGCCATGGTGAATTTCGTACCCCTGCGCCGCCACCCCAGCCAGCGCCGACCAGCAGCCGCCCACCGCGCCAAACGTCGCTTGCCGATGCCGCACGGTTTTATCGGCGTCAAATACGGTCACCACCGCCAGCAGGCCCAGGCCCGGGGCATTGCCATCAATGCCGTGCGGGTCAATCAACGCCTCTCCCAGCATCTGCAGCCCGCCACAAATGCCCAGCACCGCCCCACCCTGCCCGGCGTGCGTGGCAATCGCCTGGTCCAACCCCTGGGCGCGCAGCCAGGCCAGGTCGGCAGCGGTTGATTTGGAGCCTGGCAGCACCACCCAGTCACTTGGCGTGAGCCCGGCCAGCTGCGACGGACTGCGCACCCACACCAGGCGTACGCCAGGCACGTTTTTCAGGGGCTGAAACTCGTCGAGGTTGCTGATGCGCGGGTAGGCGATGACGGCAATCGTGTCGGGTGATCGATAAGCCCGTGCGGAATTTTTCGACGGGCCGCCCCTAGAAAAATTAGCCCCCTCGGGGGGCAGTGCAGTACGCGAAGCGACAAACGTGGGGGCCATGTCAAACACACCGTCTTCTTCCGGCAGGCCGTGCTGCCACCACATCGGCAGCGTGGCCACCGTCGGCACACCGGTCAAGTCTTGCAGCATCTGTGGGCCAGGGGCCAGCAGGCTAGCGTCACCCCGAAATTTGTTCAGCACAAAGCCCTTGACCAGCGCCTGCTCATCCGGCGGCAGCATCGCCCAGGTGCCGTACAGGTGAGCAAACGCCCCGCCGCGGTCAATGTCGGTCACCAGCAGGCAGGCCGCGTTGGCGTGCAGCGCTACCCGCATGTTGACGATGTCGCTGTGCTTGAGGTTGATCTCGGCCGGGCTGCCTGCGCCTTCAATCACCACCACATCGTTCTCGGCCATCAATTCATCCAGCGCGCGGGCCACCGTGGGCCAGACATGCGCACTGCGCGCCCGCCACGGCATGGCCGACAACTCAGCGCTGACGCGCCCCATCACCACCACCTGGCTTTGCGTGTCTTTTTCAGGCTTGAGCAGCAGCGGGTTCATGCGCACGTCCGGCACAGCGCGGGCCGCCAGCGCCTGAAAGTACTGGGCGCTGCCGATTTCGCCCGACGCCGAACGCAGCGAAGCGCCGCCCCGAGCAAGTTCAGCCCCCTCGGGGGGTAGTGATCCACACGCAGTGGGGAACGTGGGGGCTACAACACGCGCGTTGTTGCTCATGTTCTGCGCCTTGTACGGCGCCACTTTCAGGCCCTGGCGCGCGTAGTAGCGGCACAGCGCGGTGGTCAGCCAGCTTTTGCCAGCGCCACTGGTGGTGCCCAGCACCATCACGGCTTTTGCGGTCATCGGGAAGACTGGTCAGCCATTGGAGCCAGCAGAAAGCTCATCGCCAGCCTGCGCAGGCACATCCGGCACCCCTCTCAGGAACTGCTCAAAGTCCTCGCGCTTGCCCAAGGCAGCTTCACGGCGCAAGTAATCAAGCGTTTGAAACGAAGCCATCTTTTCAGCGGCCGCACTGGCGATGAACTGATTGACAGAAATCCCGTCCCTGCGGGCCAGTAACTTGATGCTTTCATGGACCGAATTGGGTAGACGAATAGTGAGCGCGGTCATAGCGACTTCTCCTTCAAAATTTGTAAAAACTGGGCTGGGGTGATGGCCTGCACGCCCAGCTGTTCGGTGCGGCGAAAGTCCTTGATGTTGTGCGTGACGATGTAGATGCAGCCCGAGGCCACTGCGCATTCGAGCACCATGTCGTCGTCCGGGTCGCGCAAGAACGGACGCCATAAAAAATGAATGTCCTGCAAATGCGCCAAACTGACCAAGTACCTGAGAAAGCCAAGTGCAGCATCGGCATCTGCACCGAGTGGCAAGTGCTCAGGCCTGCTCAGCACGGCTTGCCATTCCGTGTACACAGCGACAGACAGGCAAATCTGGAAGTGTGGATGCGGCAGCGAACCTACCAGTGCAAAACTGGCTCCATTGCGAGAGCGGGCAGCGGCCACGAGTACAGACGTGTCGAGGACAACTCTAATGGTTACGCTCATATAACCATTATTTTAGATCGATGCCGTAAATCCCGCAAACATCGTTCCATGCCCGTTCCAGCGCTCCCTGCGCCGACGGCGGCAACACCCCCAAACGCACATGGCCCGGCAAGTTGAACGAGGTGGTGTCACGCAGTTTGATGCCCTGGGCGCGCAACCCGCCCAGCGCGTGCGCCAGAGTCAGGCCGCTGAGCAAGGCGGGTTGGGTACAAAAAAAGTTGGCGTCGCTGGACAGGCAGCACCAGCCCAGCGATTCGCACAGGGCGATTTGCTGCGCGCGCCAAATGCGCAGCATGTGCAGGCTCTGCGCCAGCCACGCCTGCACGCCCGGCTGCACCCAGGCTTGCAGCAGAGCCACACCGTGCGCGCCAATGGGCCAGGACGGGCAGAGTTCATCGAGCGCCAGCACGTCTTCGTCGGCACCCAGCGGTGCAATGGCGTAAGCGGCGCGCACGCCCGTCAGGCCCAGCGCTTTGTTGGGGGTGAAAAGCTGCCACACGGTTTGCGCAACCTCCGGGGTGCTGGATGACTGGCCGCTCAGGCGCAGCGGGGCGTAGGCGCAGTCCAGCACGCGGATGCCAGAGGCTTCGGCCCAGTTGAGCAGCCCATGCGGCTGGCCCAGCGGGCTGGACGGCTCGCAGGCCCAGTGCAGCGCCGCTAATTCACCCGACCGGACGACCGTCAACTCATGCGCCCGTGCTGCTTGCGCATAGTCGCCATAAGCGTGCAGCGGCACAGACACGGCGCGCGCGCCCTGCCGGGCAACCAGCGCCGTGATGCGAAAGATGAATTCGCTCGCGCTGCCGGCCAGCACCACGCGCTGAGCGGCCACGCTGTGAAACGCAGCCAACTGCTGGCGCAGCACGGTGTAGTGCGGGTCGGGGTAGCGGCTGGCGTCGACGTGGACCAGTGCCGACATGGCCGCTGGGCACGGCCCGCAGGCGTTGCTGTTGGTTGAAAAGTCGTGCAACGGCACGCCGAGGGCGTCTGGCCCGCCGTGCGGGTTCACAGGCGTGCGTAACGCCGTCATCGGCCAATTCCAGAAAATGCTATAAATAATATAGCTACACAGGCAGCAAATACCAGGACTAGAAGCACATTTGATGCTTTTTTGATGGTTTTCAGGGTGTCAGCAGTCTCTGGAATGCGCCCAGAAGCGTTCAGCGTGTACGTGCCGGGCTTGCCTAGGCAAATGCCCAGCGCAATCGCCATCGCGGCCATGGGCCAGCCGCTGTTGGGCGACGGGGTGCGTCGCGCCTCGGCCCGAAGGTTTGTAAACGTGACCCTCGGTGTGACCACCACGATCAGCAGTGCCGTGATGCGTGCGGGCACCCAGCTCAGCACGTCATCGGCCCGCGCCGCCCACTTGCCTGCCCACTCCCAGTTTTGCCCGTTTCGAATGCCCCGGTAGCCCCACATTGCGTCAGCGGTGTTGGCAAAGCGGTACACCGCCGCGCCCGGCAAGCCCAACAGCACAAACCAGAAGATGGGCGCTACCACCGAGTCGTTGAGGTTTTCTGCCAGCGACTCAATGGCGCTTTCGCGCACTTCGCTGGCGGTCAACGCAGCAGTGTCACGGCTGACCAGCCAGCTCAGGCGCTTTCGGCCCGCTTCCAGGGATTCGCCCAGGGCGGTTTCGACCGCCAGCACCTCGCTGCGCAGCATGCGCCATGACAGCGTGGTTTTGAACGCCCCCGCAAAACACGCCATCAGCAGCACGGCCCCGGCCCAGCCAGCCCAGCCCATCGCCAACGCAGCGCGTCCGATTTGCCAAAACAGCAGCGTTTGCAGCCCCAACGCTACCAGCGCCGTGACGGCCGCCCCTGCACACCAGGCCAGTGCGCCCAAACCGAAGGCCGCTGCTGGCGGGCAGCGCACCGTCCGTTGGCCGCACCAGGCCAGGTAGTGGCCCATCCACACCACAGGGTGCAGCGCCGACGGTGGCTCGCCCCAGCGGCGGTCAATCCACAGCGCGAGCAGCAACGCCAAAACGCCGTACAGGGCCGTTGTGCCTGACGCGAGAAGCGACGTGAAACTAAACCAAGCCACGACCATAGTAGGTGCCGGTTAATCCACTGCGGCAACGTGGCCCCAAGTATTTTCAAACACCAGCTCGGTCAAATTGGCGCGGGCAGCCCATTTCTCGCCCTGCAGCATGGGCTGGTCGTAAAACGCATCGACCGGCCCAAGGCACAAAATCGCCACGGGGTGACTGCCTTCGGGCATGGCCAGCAACTCGGCCAACGCACGCGGGCAAAAAATCGACACCCACCCCATGCCCAGCCCCTCGGCGCGAGCGGCCAGCCACAGGTTTTGAATCGCGCAGGCGGTTGAGGCCAGGTCCATCTCCGGCAGCGTGCGGCGGCCAAACAGGTACGCCTCCCGCCCTGGCGGCAGCGCCACCACCAGCACCTCAGCCGCGTCCAACACGCCCTGCACTTTCAGTGTCATGAAGTCATCCCGCCGCTCGCCCAGGGCATCGGCCGTCAACAGCCGCTCCGCGTCCACCAGGTCGTGCAGTTGCTGACGGCGCTGCGCGTCGCGTACCCGAATGAAGCGCCAGGGCTGCATGAAGCCCACACTGGGCGCGTGGTGCGCGGCCTGCAGCAGACGCTGCAATTGCGCGTCAGGCACCGTGCCGCCAGAAAAGTGGCGCATATCGCGCCGTTCATGGATGGCGCGGTACACGGCGGCTTGCTCGGCGGGGGAAAAAGCGTGGGGCGAGCAGGCCTCGGAAGCTACGAATGTGGTCACGTGGTGCAAAACCCCGTGTGTGCCAACGCCAAGGCAGGTGTCGAGATGCTCACGCCAGCAAACGGTGCGAGGGGTGCCAGGCATAGCAAGTCCTGATCCGCGGTGACCAGCCAGCGCGCCTGGCTGGCCAGCGCTGCATGCAGGAACTTGTCGTCGTCAGGGTCACGGCTGTAGGCAATAGCGCTAAACGCCTCAGGCACCGTCACCCACAGTGCCAGCGCATTCAGGTCGTGCAACAGGCTTTTGCGCACGTCCATGCTCAGGTAGCGGTCAAACTTGGGCCGCCACAACCGTGTTTGCAATTCGTTAAAAGTGGCAACAGTGAACACGGGCACGCCATAGGCCAACACGCGCTGAACCACTTGCGCTGGGGCACCGCTTCTGGACAAGGCCGCACTGATCCAGACATTGATGTCCACCACCACACGCGTGGCCTCAGCTTTCATCGTCCAGCAAAGCGTCCATCCCGTCGGGGGTCAACCCTGCGGCAGCCGCCTGGTCGGCAGCTTGCCCTAACGTGTGCTGCAACCGATTGGAATAAAAGGCGCGCATCGCGTCAAAATCCTGCGCGCTCACCATCACCCCGACCACGCGGTCATGCCGCATGACCTGCACCGGCTCACGCTGGGCCAAGTCTAAAAATTCACCAAAACGGGTTTTGGCCTGGTTGGCCGTGAAGGCTTGCATACGAGTCCTTTCAATCAAACGATTGGTGCAATTTAATCAAATCGTTCGATTCTCGCGATTTTGAAAACATTCACCAGGGCTGACGCAGAATTGTTCCAGCGAGGCGCAGTGACGCAGACAGTGCTTTAGCACGGCAAGTCACTGCAACGCCGCTGGGGCAGTTTTTCGTCGGTCCTGTCAATCCTCAATTCCCCGCTGCGCCGGAATGCCCGCGTTGAACGCGTGTTTGATCTTCGTCATCTCGGTCACGGTGTCGGCCAGGTCGATGATCTCCGGCGGGCAGCGGCGGCCGGTCAGGACGACGTGAACGTCCTTGGGGCGATATTGCAGGGTGTGCAGCACGTCGTCGAGCGGCAACCAGCCGTAGATCAACGGGTAGGTGATCTCATCTAACACCACCATAAAGTTTTCACCGCCCAGAATGGCGGCTTTGGCGATTTCCCAGCCGTCCCTAGCCAGCTGGCCGGAGCGTTCGAGGTCCTGGCTTTTCCAGCTGAAGCCGTCACCCAGCCCTTCGATGGGCAGCCCCAGCTGCTCGAACATGCGATGCTCGCCAAAACGGGCGCTGGGCACCTTCATGAACTGGAAAATCCGCACTTTTTTGCCATGCACATGGGTGCGGCCAAACGCGCGCAGCGCCAGCCCGAAGGCAGCCGTGCTTTTGCCTTTGCCGTCGCCCGTGTTGACGATGACCAGCCCGCGCCGCTCGCCCTCAGGTTTGTCGTAGGGTTTCTCGGTGGGTGGGGTTTCAATTTGCATGGGGTTTCTTTTCAAGATTGGGAATAGCCAGCCACTGCCCGGCCAGGCTGTGCACGGCGATGCGGTGGTCAAACACCGCCTCCAGCGCGCGGTGGGTGGCGGCGTCCTTGCACGCGCCCTGATGCGTGACGCGGCCCTCAGCCATCACAACCAGAGAGTCGGCCTGCAGCGCAAATGAGATTTCATGCAGCACGCTGACCACGGTTTTGCCGCTGGCAACCAGGCTGCGCACCAGCAGCAGCCAGTCGGTCTGGTGGGGCGGATCAAGGTTGGCCAGCGGC
The DNA here is from genome assembly GCA_031363755.1 of Polaromonas sp. Lineage (GTDB taxonomy): Bacteria > Pseudomonadota > Gammaproteobacteria > Burkholderiales > Burkholderiaceae_C > Polaromonas. The sequence continues at coordinate 1,063 of JANLUZ010000128.1, read as the reverse complement.
TCGTCCATCAGCAGTACATCAGCATTCACCGCCAGCGCTCGCGCCAGCAGCACGCGCTGGCGTTCACCGCCCGACAGCTCGCCCAGGCTCCGGTCGCGCCAATCCCAGGCATGGGTGGTGCGCAGCGCCAGTTCAACCGCCGCGTGGTCGACCGCGCCGGGCGGGGCCAGCCAGGCCTGGTGCGGCAGGCGGCCCAGCATGGCGACGTCGTAGGCCGTCAGGTCGTCAGCACTGGCTTCGTTCTGGCCCAGCCACGACAGCTGCTGCGCGCGGCGTTTGGCGGGCAGCGCCTGCATCGGCTGGCCCAGCAGCGCCACGCTGCCGGTGTGCGGCAGCAGCCCGGCCAACACCTTGAGCAACGTGGACTTGCCCGCACCATTCGGGCCGACGATGCTGGTCCAGCGCCCGGCGGGCAAACTCAGTGAAATACCGTGTAAAACTTCAATATTTCCCAGGCTTGCCCTTATATCTATTGCCTGAACAGCTACTTTATTCATAGCACTCCGCTCCGCCCGCTGCGCCTGTGCATCAGCCACAGCAAATAGCCACCACCCAGCACGGCAGTCAGCACGCCCACAGGCAGCTCCTGCGGCGCAATCAGCCAGCGGGCCAGAATGTCTGCCGACACCAGCAGCACCGCGCCCATCAGCGCCGACAGGCCAATCAACCGGCCATGCGTGGTTTTGACCACCGAACGCACCAGGTGCGGCGCGGCCAGGCCCACGAACGCGATCAGCCCGGTTTGCGCCACGGCCGTGCCGGTGGCCAGGGCCAGCACCGCCACCAGCCCCGCACGCATCAGCGGCAGGCGCAGCCCCAGGCTTTGCGCGGTGGCTTCGCCCAGCGCCAGGCCGTCCAGCACCTGGCTCATCATCCACGCGGCCACGGCGCTGGCGGCCAGCACGGCGGCCATCACGGCGCAGGCCGTCCAGCCGACAAAGGCGGTGCTGCCCAGCATGAAGGACTGCATGGCTGCCATCAAGTCCACCCGGAGCAGCAAGATCAGCGACGTGGTAGCCCCCAGCACCACGCCCACCACCACACCGGCCAGCAGCAGGCGCAG
>JANLUZ010000127.1:0-22597 GCA_031363755.1 Polaromonas sp. | reverse complement strand
TTGGGTTTGGCACCCGCGTGGGGGAACGGACATTTCATTTCGGTGGTCATCGGGGGGCTCTCCTGGGGTGGTTTCAACGGTTGAAGAGTAGTAGTCTAGAGATGGATTGACGATAGTGCAAAGCAATCTTGCTAATGATATTGATAGTTTTAATTGAAAATTCAGCCAATTTTTTTGATCGTTTTATTTCGCGCGGGGTCATGTCGGTAACCCCTAAAAATGGCGTTGGATGTGCGCTGTACGCGCTGGTCTTGGGGGGCTTTTGTGCATTTTTTGTGACGCTGCAGGCCCCTTCACTTGCCAAATTTGCACCATGGCAGAACCCCTCTACAAAGACTACGACGCCGGCTTGGCCATGCACAAGCAGGTCATGGGCGAGGACTTCGTTGCCAAAGCACTCGGTGGAGCCACAGCCTTCACTCAGCCGATCCAGGAGTACATCACGCGTAACGCTTGGGGCGACGCTTGGCAGCGCCTGGGGCCGGACTTGAAAGCCCGCAGCCTGATCACCGTCGCGATGCTGATTGCGCTGGGCAAGCCCAACGAGTTGAATGGCCACGTGCGCGGCGCGCTGAACAACGGCGCGACTGTTGAAGAGATGTAGGACGTGCTGCTGCACGCCAGCATTTACTGTGGCGTGCCGTTGGCGGTGGAAGCTTTTCGCAGCGCCGCCGAGGTGGTGGACGGGCCTAAACCAACCCGAGGCGGCAAGGCAGCTTTCTGGCCCATGCCAGTGACCTGGATGCTATAGAAGTAGTAGCTGTCCAGGCAATAAAGACCTGGGCTAGAAGGCTATTTAACGTAGAAATTGTCCGAAATCTGAGGTTTATGCCGTCTGATGGCGGTGGCGCGTGTGCTGCGTCAATTTACGATGTGCGCGCCCAGGCCACTGGCGGTGTCCACCGGGAAGCTGTCCCACTGCACGGAGGGGTCGAACGCGGCTGTCGGGTTGTGGTCGCCCACCGTGATGGTGGCCTTGCGGCGCAGGGTCTGGTCCAGGGTGCTGACCGCGCCCGCCGTCCAGGCGGCGCCGGGGTCAACGCCCAATTGACCGAATCGGTCGACGACAGCGCCGGATTTTTCGAGGGTCAGCGCGTCGTCACCGTTGAAGTTGGCCACGCCGCTGGTGGTCAGCGCACCCGCTGGTTTGAAGGACGCCGTGGCGCTGGCGTTGGCCAGCACGAGCACGCCGCCTGCGGGCAAACTGCCACTCAAGACCTGCGAGTTGGTCGCTGTCGTGCCCCCGTTGGCATACAGGCGCACGGTGTACAGGCTCAAGTCCACGGCGGCCGCTGTCGGGTTGTAAATCTCGATGGCCTTGTTGTTCGACGTGCCCTCAACATACTCACTGAAGAACAGATCGCGCGTGCCAACGACCATAGGCGGTGTTACCACCACGGCGCTGACGGTCACGCTGCCGGTTTGTGTGGCGCTCTGGCCTGCCGAGTTGGTCAGCGTGACCAGCACGTTGAAGCTGCCAGCGGCGGCATAGGTGTGATTCACGGCGCCCATCCCCGCGGCCGTGGTGAGGGGAGTGCCGTCGCCCCAGTCAATGGCGAGCGATGTCACGGTGGTGTTGCCGCCTGGTATGGCGCTTGAGACGATCACTGTGTAGGGTTGTGTGGCTTGTGCAGCGGCGGGAATGGTCGCGGTGACCACCGGCTGCGTAACCACCGGGTCGGCGGTCAGGCTCAGGCCCACCAGCACCGGGTCATGGTCCGACGCGCGGAACGGTGTCGGCGCAAAACGGTCGTCGGTGGTGAAGTTGGTGTTGTAGTCCAGCGCGGTGGGCTCGTCGGCGTTGATGTGCCACACGCTCACGCCGCTGACCTGGCTGCGCAGGTTGGCGGACGCGTAGGCGTGGTCGAGCGCACCGGTTTCACCGCCAAACACATAGGTGTAGCGGTCAGCGGCAGGCATGCGTTTGAGCAGGCTTTCGTGGCCGGCGGCCTCCAGCACCTTGGTCGGGTCTTCGAGCAGGTAGCTGTTGAAGTCGCCCATCATCAGCACGTCTTGCTCGCCCTGGGCCTTGAGCTTGTCGACAAAGCTGTTGAGCGCGGTGGCCTGCTGGGTGCGGCCCACATTGAAGCAGCCCTGGCCCAGGTCGATGTCGCCGGTGCTGGGGCAACTGCCCTTGCTCTTGAGGTGGTTGACGACAAACCAGAAGCCGCCGTTGTTGCCGACCGCGCTGAAGCGCTGGGCCAGCGGTGGGCGGCCGCTGGGCGCGGTGAAGTTGGCGAGGTCAGCGCCCGTGGGTAGCACCACGTTGCCGACACGGTTGACGCGGGCGGGCTTGTACAGAATGTCGACCTTGATGGCGTCGGTGCCAAAGGTGCCACTGTTGACGGCAGCATACGTGCCTGCGCCCACCTTGGCGTTCAACGCGGCCAGCAGGTCGTTGGTGGCGACATCGGTGTTCTGGATTTCCATCAGGCCCACCACGTCGGCGTCCAGCCCGGCAATAGCAGCAACAATTTTGGCCTGCTGGCGCTGAAACTCGGTGAGGTTGTCGGCTCCTCGGCAGGTGCTGGCTGAGGCGGGCCCAGTGCCGAACGAGCAGCCTTGGCCCGTCAGGCCTGATGCCGTCTGCCCATTGGTGAACGTGGTGAAGTAATTCAGCACATTGAAGCTGGCCACCTTGAGCGAGCCGCCCACGACGGGTGCAGCCGCCTGGCGGGCATTGGTGTTGGCGAAGACGGTGGCTACCGTCGGCTGCACGCGGTAGGCGCCAAAGTTGTGGCTCAGGATGCCGGTGATCTGCTGCGTGGTGTCGCCCACGCGGCGGGTGCCAGTGGTGTCCGCCGCGCTCAGAGAGGGAATCGGGTTGGGGTTTTGAGCCGATGAGCCGTCGTCCAGCACGATGCGCGCCAGCAGGTTTTGCGCATGAGACGCGCTGCTGTTGCCATTGGTCGGGTTGAACTGCCGGCTGTTCAGCGACAGCACGGTTCGCCCAAAACGGCCCAGCTCGAAGGTTTCAGTCACCGCCAGTGGCTGTGTGAACGTCACCAGCATGCCTTCGTAACGCTCCAGCGCTGACGCGTCGGCCACAGGCAGGGTGACCGGTGTAGGCGTTACCGCCACGCCGCTGCCGCAGATGCTGATCGCGACCGGGGCGGCGGTGGTGCCGGCCAGCTGCGTGATGCTGTCTGGCGGCGCGGTGGTGCCCGCTGTTTGGCCGAATTCGGTCACGACGCCCGACACCTGCACATAGTCGCCCACGGCGACACGGGTTGTGCTGCCCGGGGCGAAGACAAAAATGCCTTCCGACGTCAACGGGTCGGCGTCAGGCACCGCCTGTTGCACGAAAAAGCCGTTCAGGCGGGTGCTGGTGGCGGTGTTTTGAAAGTCGCCCACCACCACGCCGCGCACGGTCACGGTTTGCGCGGCCAGTGGGCTCACGTCGCCTGCGCCCTGCACGGTGGAAATCGGTGTCAGTGGTGCGTTGCTGGCGACAGCGGCGTTGCAGGTGGGCAGCGTGGCCACCACGGGCGGCGTGGTCACCGGGGTTGTGGCCGCAGGCGGTGCGGTGTCGGTGGGGGTCAGGGTGTTGGTCGCCAGTAGCGGTGGCGCGTCGCCGCCACCGCAAGCCGTAAGCGACGCCAGCAGCAGCGTCAGGACCAGGGCGTGGCGTTGCCGGGCTACGCTGGGCGCTCCGGGCCTATTGAACATCGAGGGGAACATGGCAGCTTTCGTGGGCGCGCGCGGGGCGCAAAAGCTGTTTGTAGATTTTCAGTGTGTAAGGCCCGTGAAAACGCAGCGGTTTCGACCTTCTTCACACCAATACTTACATTTTTAAGGCTTTCTGATGCTCTAGCCCAGGTTTTATCTGCCTAAGCTGCTATCAATAAAGAAGCATCCGTTGTTGGCGCGCCGCACGGGTAATTAGCCGACCAGCAAGCGGTTGACGAGGTCAGCGGTGGTCGACGCCTTGTATTTGCGCATCAGGCGGGCGCGGTAAATCTCGACGGTGCGGTGACTGATCGCCAGGGCGCGGCCAATTTCCTTGGAGGTCAGCCCGGCCATCAGGTGCGCGGCCACCTCGCGTTCGCGCGCTGTCAATTCGGCGGTAACGGGGCGGCGCGAGCTGAGGTCTTCAAAGCTCCAGATACCGGCCTCATGGGGGGAAGCGCGGTTCAGGGCCCGCCCTGTGACGTGGCACCAGAACGACTCGCCTTTGAGCCGCCCGTCGACGCGTTTCATGATGCGGTTGTCTGCGTACAGGCCGCTGGCGTTCAGGATGGGGAGCATGCGCGCGCCAATGCGTTCGTACTCGTCCACGCTGGGGTAGAGGATCTGGAATGACTGGCCATTGAGCCGTTCGCGTGTGGCGCCGAACATCTCGCACAGGTGTTCGTTGCAGTCCACAATGACCCGATGGCGCGACATCACGAGGCCCACTGGGGCCATGTCAAACGCCAGGCGGTAGTCGACCGGCGCCGAGCTGGGCGACGGCTCAGCAGTGATGGCGGGCTTGGGTGCTGTTGTAGGGTCTGGCATGGGTGGCGGCATCGTGAGCAGAAGCGCCCCAATCGCTCATGGGGCTTACCTTTAGGAAAAACTACCTAACGGGTTACGTAGTATCGTTAAAAAATGTGTGATGGGTGCACGAGATCCATTTAATCTGAACGGGACTGGAGACATGCTGTGAAGAAACTTTTTCCCTCGGCGGCTGAGGCGCTCAAAGGCGTTGTCAGCGACGGCCAGTTGATGGCGGTGGGCGGTTTCGGCTTGTGCGGCATCCCTGAGGCGCTGATTGATGCGCTCAAGGACTCGGGTGTCAAAAACCTGACCGTGATTTCCAACAACGCGGGTGTCGATGGGTTTGGCCTGGGCAAGCTGCTAGAGACCCGGCAGATCACCAAAATGATTGCCAGCTATGTGGGTGAGAACAAGGAGTTTGAGCGCCAGTTTCTGGCGGGCGAGCTGGAACTGGAGTTCACGCCGCAGGGTACGCTGGCCGAAAAGCTGCGTGCTGGCGGCGCCGGCATTCCCGCGTTTTTCACCAAAACCGGTGTGGGCACCCTGGTGGCCGACGGCAAGGAACTGCGTGAATTCGACGGCGAGACCTATGTAATGGAGCGCGCCCTGGTGCCCGAGGTGTCGCTGGTCAAGGCCTGGCGTGCGGATACCTCCGGCAATCTGCAGTTTCGACTCACGGCGCGAAACTTCAACCCGGCGGTTGCGATGGCCGGCAAGGTCTGCATCGTCGAGGTGGAAGAGGTGGTGGAAACCGGGGCGATGGCGCCCGACCAGATCCACTTGCCCGGCATTTACGTGCACCGCATCGTGTGCAACCCGACGCCCGAAAAACGCATTGAAAAACGCACCATCACTGAAAAAGCGGGAGTTTGAAACATGGCCTGGACCCAAGATCAAATGGCCGCCCGCGCGGCCAAGGAACTGCAAGACGGCTTCTACGTGAACCTCGGCATCGGCATTCCGACGCTGGTGGCCAACCACGTCAGCCCCGACATCGAGGTGTGGTTGCAGTCTGAAAACGGCATGCTGGGCATCGGCCCCTTCCCGACGGAAGATGAAGTGGACGCCGACCTCATCAACGCGGGCAAGCAAACCGTGACCACCATCAAGGGCTCGTCGATTTTCGGCTCCGAACAATCGTTTGCGATGATTCGCGGCGGCAAGATCAACCTGTCCATCCTCGGGGCCATGCAGGTCAGTGAAAAAGGCGATCTGGCCAACTGGATGATTCCCGGCAAGATGGTCAAGGGCATGGGCGGCGCCATGGACCTGGTGGCCGGCGTGAAGCGCGTCATCATCCTGATGGAACACGTGGCCCGTAAAAAAGACGGCACCGAAGACCTAAAAATCTTGCCGACCTGCACACTGCCGCTGACCGGCGTGGGCGTAGTGGACCGCATCATCACCGACCTGGCCGTGATGGACGTTACGCCTGAAGGCCTGAAGCTGGTCGAGCTGGCGGATGGGGTGACGCGCGAGTTCGTGCAGTCCAAAACCGGCGTGACGCTGATGTGACAACGGCTTGATGTGAACAAATAAAAAGCCGCCGTGTTGCCATGGCGGCTTTTTGCTTTTGGGCGGTGAGGCGGCTTACTTCACGGTCACCACGATGGACGCGCTCATAGGCGCGCCATAAGACTGATGCGCGCCGTTGGCGAACTGCGACGTCAGCTTGTACTGACCGGGCGGCAGCGTGACCATCGCCTCGGTCTGGCCAGCGCCGAAATGCTTGTGCTGCTCATCAAAAGGCACCGACTCACCGGCTTTGACCGGCAGCTGGTTGATCAGCAGGTGGTTGTGGCCGCTATTTGGCACGATTTCACCCGCAGGCGCCACCGCCATGCCCTTAACACCAAAGCGCACTTTGAAGGTGGTGGGCACGGTGGCGCCATCTGCGGGCTCCAGCAACGACACCGACTGGGCGGGCTCTGCCATCTTTGCGGGCATGGCGCAGGCTGTGAGCAAAGCCACGGCGGCGGCAGCAGTGGCAATGCCGAGGGTGCGGCGGTTAAAGACGTTGAGCAGTGCGTTCGGCTTCATTGAAATCTCCGGTGAGTTATCGGTTTTTAGAGGACATCGCGACGGGCGCGCGGGGAATACGCTGCAGCATGCCGCGCCGATCAATTCTGACAGCCCTGGCCCCTGCGCGCGCGCAGGGCCGGGGATGTCCGGCAAAACCCGACAGTTCGCCAGCCTGCTTGCCTGCGGCTGCATCCGCACGGCGGCGCGCATCGGCACCACGATGTCGGCCCACAATGCTGTGCATGAACGATCCAACAGATGCTGTGACGCCACCGCCGAGCGCTGCTGCTCTGGATGTTCGGCGTGCCGCCCTTCAACGCATGCAGCGGATGGCGTTAGCGCTGTTGATGGCCGCAGCGCTTGGGTTTGCCGTCAGTCAGGCCATGGGCGGGCAGGGCGCTTGGGGCTGGCTTCGGGCGTTTTGTGAGGCGGCGGTCATCGGGGCGCTGGCCGACTGGTTCGCGGTGGTGGCCCTGTTCCGTCGGCCTCTCGGTTTGCCGATTCCGCACACGGCGGTGATTCCCCATAACAAGGCCCGCATCGCCGACAGCCTGGCCGACTTTGTGCGCGACCACTTCCTGGACCCGGACACCCTGATGGCGCGGCTCGCGGCTTACGACCCTGCAGCTCGGCTGAGTGAGTGGTTGCGGGACCCACAGCGGATGGGGCAATGGGTGCAGCAGGCGAGGGGTTGGGCCGCCGGGACCTTGGATGCGTTCGACGACGACCGCCTTGAACGCGCTGTGCACGAACTGGTCATGGACAAGGCGCGGCAGTGGAACGCGGCCGGCACCACGGGCGATGTGTTGGGTTTGCTCACCCAGGAAGGCCGCCACCACGCCCTGCTGGACGCCGGCCTGCGCAAAGCCTCTGGCTATGTGGCGAGCGAAGAGATCAAGTCGGTGGTGGCGGGCCTGCTGCTCAAGCATGTGCGAAAGGAGTGGCCACTGGTGTCCGGCATGGTCGACAAGATTGCCTCAACCGCCGACATGGCCGGCAGTTTTGCCGAGAAACTCAGCCAGTCGGCACTGTCTGAACTGAGCGACGTGCTGGCCCAGCCTGATCACCCGATGCGCCAGCGCTACGAGCAGTGGCTGGCAACTTATATTGCCTGGCTGAAAGCGGACCCAGACCTGGGCAAAGCCTTCAACGATCTGAAGAACAGGAAGCTCGACGACCCGGTGGTTCGCACCTACGTCGGCTCGCTGTGGTCAGACATCAAGGCCTTGCTGCAGCGTGACCTTGCCGATCCGTCATCGGCAGTCGCCAGTCACGTTGAGGGCATGCTGCGCGCGCTCGGCGAGCAAATCGCCAGCGACAGCGCCCTGCGCGCGTCGGTGAACCAGCATGTGCTCAAGGCCACAAGCGAGCTGGTCAGCCAGCTCAGGGGCGGTATCACCGCGCACATTTCGGGCACGCTCAAAGCCTGGGACGACGAACAACTGGTGCGCCAGCTGGAGTTGAGTGTGGGCAAGGATTTGCAGTTCATCCGCATCAGCGGCACGCTGGTGGGCGGCCTGGCGGGTTTGGGCATCCATGCGGTGCTGTTGGGGATGATGTGAGAGACGAACCAACCAACCAATCGGGCCGGGCTGTGAAAAAATTGGAGCGGGTGATGGGAATCGAACCCACGCTATTTGCTTGGGAAGCAAAAGTTCTGCCATTGAACTACACCCGCCCGGCTCACGGATTCTAAGCGCATTGGCGCCTGCGAAAGCCGCCGAAAACGGCACGTCCTGCCTCTTGTTCTTTAGCTCTTCCGGTCCAAGTTAGCCGCGCTGTTTGATGCAGGTCTTTGCTCTGACGCGCTTTCAAGTCGATCGCAGCGACACCTCGAACAAATATTAGTGAGTCATCCGTGCGTTTAAAGGCAGACAACTTTGTCAAAACCGCGTAAGTGCTTACCCCGGTATCAAGGTCTTTCGCGGCACAGTAGGATGCAGTCACATGGTTAGTCTGGGCTTAGATCACTGAAACCATGGCCGGGAAGAAACACACACGTTTTTTTTATTTCAACCAGTCATGCAACTTCAGGGAGACCCGCATGATCATGTCAAAATTTAGGTCGATTGCGACCGCAGCCACTGGCATCACTGCTGGTACTTTTCTTGTATCCAACCAAGTTTTCGCCGCCACTAACAGCGTTTTGAAATCTGACGACTTCGTTGGCATTTCTTTTTGGATCATCTCCATGGCGCTGATCGCGTCCACTGTCTTTTTCTTCTTGGAGCGGGACCGTGTGTCTGCAAAATGGAAGACGTCATTGACAGTGTCCGGGCTGGTTACGCTTGTTGCGGCGGTTCATTATTTCTACATGCGCGATGTGTGGGTTGCCACCGGTTCAACGCCCACAGTGTTTCGCTACATTGACTGGCTGATCACGGTGCCGCTGCTAATGATCGAGTTTTACCTGATCCTCTCAGCTATTGCCAAAGTGCCAACAGGTGTTTTCTGGCGTCTCATGATTGGCACGCTCGTGATGCTGATCGGCGGTTACTTGGGTGAGGCCCGATACATCGGTGTGTGGCCAGGATTCATCATCGGCATGGTCGGCTGGTTTTTCATTCTCTACGAAATTTTCATGGGCCAAGCCGGCAAGATCAACGCACAAAGCGCACCGCCTGCCGTGCAGTCGGCGTTTGGAACCATGCGCTGGATTGTGACGATTGGCTGGGCCATATACCCGCTCGGTTACTTCTTTGGCTACCTCACAGGCAGCAGCCCTGAAACCAGCGCCAACGCACTCAACATCATCTACAACGCAGCTGACGTGCTGAACAAAATTGCGTTTGGGTTGATCATCTGGACTGTCGCTGTTAGTGAGTCAGAGAATTCGTTGAAGAAGTAAAGCCATCAAAGCCTGTTCAGCACGGCTGCGGGCTCTACGTCCTGCGCCGAATCTGAACGGCTTGCATCAGCCGCCCAGTTCTTGACACAGTCGCTGCAGTTGCTTAAGGCCGCTGCAGCGACCGAATGGTGTCTCTAACAGTCGCTGTGATGCAATTCGAGGCACAAGGCGCAAGCCACACACGTTTCATACTGAACTTCCCGTGTGAGTCTGTTGCGGGGGGGGGGGAGGGAGGGCGTGCGCAGGCTGGAGTTCGGCGTGTTAAAGGGTTTGACCCCAACCATTGAAGGCACCCCATGATGGCCGTTACCGCAGCCGAGTTGCCGCATGTCAAAGATTTATTTGGCACGTCACCGTTGTCTATTCAGGCTGTAGAAACTCGAATGCTCAGTCTGATTCGGGATGCGACTGCGCCAATCGACGGCGTCCAGCCAATCGCTCAGCAGGCCGCCGCCTATCACTTAACGTCAGGCGGGCAGCGTATACGGGCCCAGTTGGCTATCCAGGCCGGTTTAGCGTTGAATCTCTCAGTGGGCGACGCTGTATCGATTGCAACTGCATCCGAGTTGGTTCACAACGCCTCGTTGATTCATGACGACCTGCAAGATCGCGATCTGACGCGGCACGGCGCGGCCACAGTGTGGGCAGCCTATGGCGACGGCGTTGCAATCTGTGCAGGTGATTTGCTGCTGTCTTCGGCTTTTTGTGCACTCGCCGGCGTCAGTCGGCCACACCTGTTACCGGCCTTAATTTCCATGCTTCATCGCCGTATTGCTGCTGCCAGCACGGGTCAGTGCGCCGATCTGACGAATGAAAAAAACCGGGTGTTCTCCGTGAACGACTACGAAAAGCTTTCTGCTTTGAAATCAGGCGCGCTGCTGGCATTACCGATCGAATTGGCACTTGTCGCTGGCGGTGAGTTGCAGGCGCTTCCAATCGCTCGTCGCTCGGCTGAGTCCTTCGCCATCGGCTATCAAATTTTTGATGATTTAAACGATGTGCAGACCGACGCGATGCGCAATTCTGATCAGCCTGCTATCAATGCCGTTGCCGTGATGCATGCTGGCAACCCAAATGGTGACGCCAGGGCATTGGCCGGGCAACTGGCTAGAAAGCATCTCGGCGTGGCAGTGCAGTCCAGCTTGTCGTTGCCGCACCAGTGCGGGCAACTTTTGCACCAGTTGGCACTTGAACTGACCACCAGAATAACGATGGAATTGACATGAGCCAGGCGGTGGTGGTGGGGGCTGGTTTTGGCGGAATTGCAGCTGCGTTGCGGCTACGCGCCAAGGGCTATGACGTGACCTTAGTCGACCGATGCGCAGCCATCGGTGGCCGAGCCCAGGTGTTTGAGCGCGACGGCTTTCGCCACGACGCTGGCCCGACAGTCATCACGGCGCCATTCTTGTTTGAAGAGTTGTTTGAGCTGTTCGACGAAAAGTTTTCAGACCATGTGCACTTGGTTCCGCTAACGCCGTGGTACCGATTCCACTTTGCAGACAACGACACATTCGACTACGGCGGCACGCTTGACGAAACGCTCGCGGAAATCGCACGGATCGAGCCCCGTGATTGCGATGGCTACCGTGCCTTGTTGGCGCAGTCCAAGCGTATTTTCGACGTCGGCTTCACCGAGCTGTCCGCCCAGCCTTTTCACCGATTCATGACCATGGCCAAACAGATTCCGCGTTTGCTTGGCTTGCGCAGCTACGAAACGGTCTGGCAGCTGGTCTCGCGGCACCTGATCAGCCCCAAACTACGACAAGCGTTTTCGATTCAACCGCTCCTGGTTGGCGGCAATCCTTTCGACACCACCAGCATTTACGGGCTGATTCACTACCTTGAGCGGGAGCACGGTGTTCATTTCGCCATGGGCGGCACCGCAGCCATCACCGCCGCGCTCAAGGGCTTGATGGAGAGGCAGGGCATTGATATTCGACTCAATGAAACCGTTTCGTCAATTCAAATTGCGAACGGGGTAGCCCGCGGCGTGGTGTTTGAAAACGGGACAACGCTGGCTGCTGACATCGTGGTGTCGAACGTAGACCCGGCTCACCTTTACGGCGCCATGATCAAGCCGAACCAGCAGGCACCGGCCACGCGTTTGAAGCTTGCCGCTGCCGAATTTTCGATGGGGTTGTTTGTGCTTTATTTCGGCACCACACGCACCTATCCCGACGTGGCGCACCACACCATCTGGATGGGTGAGCGGTACCGGGAACTGCTGGCCGATATTTTTCATCACAAAACGCTGTCAGAAGACTTTTCACTTTATCTGCACCGCCCCACAGCAACCGATGCAAGTTTTGCGCCGCCCGGATGCGACAGCTTTTATGTGCTGTGCCCTGTACCCAATTTGCAGGGCGCTGTAGATTGGTCCGTCGAAGGGCCTCGCCTCGCGGCGCGGGTTGTTGCTGCATTGGATGACACCATCTTGCCAGGCTTGGCCAGCACCATCACGAGTGATTTTTTCATGACGCCAGAAGATTTCGCGCACGACTACCTCAGTGCGCATGGCGCCGGGTTTTCGGTGTCACCGCTGTTCAGGCAGTCGGCATGGTTTCGCTTTCACAACCGTGCTGAAGGCATCAAAAACCTGTATTTGGTCGGCGCTGGAACACATCCAGGCGCTGGTGTGCCCGGGGTGCTGTGTTCTGCCAAGGTCGTGGACGCGCTGATCCAACCGGTAGCTTTCGCATGAGTTCGGCCTCACTGAGCCGGCAGGCGCTGGCGCTTGCCCAGGCCGATTCTGTTTTAAGTCAAAAAGGGCGAAGCTTCTACTGGGCCAGCAAGCTGTTGAAAGCCGAGCACGCAGCGCGGGCCACGCGCCTCTATAGCCTGTGTCGTTATCTGGACGACCTGGCCGATGAGGCAACATCACCCATCCTGGCCCGGGCAGCACTTGACGACGTCAAGTCAGCCGTGATGCGCAGGCAAGCCAGTCACCCGGTGGTGCAGGACGGCATATTGTTGATGGAGGAATGCCGTATCCGCCCGCTTGTGGTGTGCCAATTGATCGACGGGGTGAGGTCTGACCTTGAGACCGTTGCCGTCACCAACCTCGACGAGTTGCTGGCTTATTGCTACCAAGTCGCTGGCACGGTCGGCTTGATGATGTGCAGTGTTCTCGGTACCGAAAACGCCGCAGCAATGCCCCATGCGGTCGATTTGGGTATTGCCATGCAGCTCACCAATATTTGCAGGGACGTGCAGGCCGACGCGGTGGCAGGGCGGCGCTATCTGCCGGCCTCTATGGTGGGCGATGTACCACCGGCCGCGCTGATACAACCCGCAGTGGCGTTGCAGCCGCAGCTGCAAGACTGCTTGCACCAACTTCTGGCGATTGCTGAGCGCTATTACCGCAGCGGGGAAATGGGTCTGTCTTATCTGCCGGTCGGCGCGCGCGCCGGAATCTTGACTGCGGCACGTATTTACCGAGAGATCGGCGCAGGCTTGGCGCAGCGCCAGTATCAGTTCTGGCTGGGGCGGGTGGTCGTAAGCCCGGCGCGCAAAGCCGCAGTCACAGCGAAGTTGCTGCTTCGCGCACCTTTAACGCCGTCTTTCTGGCGCCCTACCCAGTTGCATCAGCCCGCGCTGCATGGCGCCTTCAGTGCATTGCTTGCCGATGCTTCTGCAGCAACCACCGTGCATGACCACTGATGTTGACCTGCTGATTCTCGGCGGCGGCTGCGCTGGTTTAAGTCTTGCCTGGCGCCTGTCAGAACTGGGCGACAACTGCCCCACCGTGCTGATTCTCGACAAAAGAACGCACTACTGCAACGACAGAACCTGGTGCTTTTGGGACAATCACGACGCGCGAATCGACAACTTGATCGAGCACCAATGGCGCTGGCTCGGCCTGACATCGCCGATGAAAAAAGTGCAGTTTGATTGCGGGCGCAATGCCTACCAAATGCTGGCCGCGTCGAGCTTTTACAGCCGCGCGCTGCAGGCTGTACGCAGTTGCCCGGCGATCAGCTTGTCGCTGGGGCAGGCTGTGGTGTCTGAACCTATTCATGGGCCGAGCGGTTGGACGATGCCATCTGACGCTGGGCCGATCACGGCGCGAATGGTGGTGGACACACGGCCTCAAGGCGTGCCGGCCGCTGGCGGCGCCACACTGTGGCAGTCTTTTTACGGCCAAGAGGTCTCCTGCGAGGCAGAAGTGTTTGGGTCTGACGCTGCTGAGCTGATGGATTTCGGTGCGGGCGTTGACGTTAAAGGTGACGTCAACGCTGACGGGCAAATCCCTTTCACCTACGTGCTGCCCATCAGCAAACACCGCGCATTGGTTGAAGCCACCGTATTCGGCCCTTCGCCTCTGGGGCAGGCCGCGCTGTCGGCCCAACTTGACGCTGCGGTGAACCGCTACACGGCCGGAAATGCTTTTTCAACGCTGCGCTCGGAAAGTGGCGTGTTACCGATGGGACTCGTGCGCAAACCGCCAAGCCTCGGCGCGGGCTACGTTGCAGTCGGCGTGATGGCGGGTGGCGCGCGCCCCAGTTCGGGGTTTGCCTTTCAGCGTATTCAGCAGTGGGCCGATCAGTGCTGCGCAGCCATCGCAGCAGGCGGCGTACCCACAAGTCATCGGCGCGACCCACCGCTCGTCCGGATGATGGACCAGCTCTTTTTGCAAGTGCTTCGGGCGCAGCCACAAGCTGCACCAGCGCTATTTTTGTCGCTGTTTGAGCGCGCCGACAGCGCCTGTGTCATCCGGTTCTTGTCAGGCAAAAGCACCGTGTGGGACTGCCTCCAGGTGATGAAAGCCTTGCCAGCCAAGCATTTCATCCAGCAGCTGTTGCCGAGCCCGCCAGCCTGGCTGGCAAGCCGCGCCAGGGCCGCAACACGATGAACACGCGCGCCGTGCTGCGCCAACAAGGCATGGCCTTCAGCGTGCTGGCTTTGGTGTTTTTGTTGTGTGTTGCCGTGTTCCCGGCATGGCGCGCAGGTGTGGAGGCCGCCGTGCTGGCTGGGCTGATTTTTTGTCTGGGTGTGCCCCACGGGGCGCTTGACGTCATTTTCGCAAAGCGCCTCTACCGCCTTGTGTCTGCAGGCCAATGGGCGGTGTTTTGCGTGGCCTATGTGCTGCTGGCGGCTGTAGTGGTCGGGTTTTGGTGGGTGCTGCCGTCGGCGTTTCTGACCGCTTTTTTGCTGGTGTCGGCGTTTCATTTCTCAGGCGACCTTGACGACGGTACATCGGCCCTGCTGCGGTTTTGGTATGCCGCCAGCATGCTGATTTTCCCCGCCTGGTTTCATGAGGTCGATGTGGCGCGGCTGTTTTCCTATCTGGTGACTGCTGACTTTGCTGAGTCAACAGCCCGCTTTCTGCACGGTATGGCCCTGCCCTGGTGTGTCGGTCTGGGGGTCACACTGGTCTGGCAGTGCCGCACCAACTGGCTCACCACTGTTGAGGTGGTATCCGTCAGCCTGCTGGCCGTAGCTGCGCCGCCGTTGCTTGGCTTTACCGTGTACTTTTGTGTCATGCACAGTGCGCGGCACGCCGTTCGCACACGGGCTTTCGCCGTTGAGCTTGCCTGGGGTGACCTGCTTAAAAAAGCCGTGGCGCCCATGCTCGTCTGCGCCGTGGCGGCTGCAGCGCTTTGGCCAACGCTAAGCACCATGACCTTCGACGCAGCAGTGATTCGGATTTTGTTTGTTGGCCTTGCGGCGTTGACTGTGCCGCACATGGTGCTCATCGAACGGGTCAGGCTCGCGGGTTGGCGCAGCAACAACACGCCCAGGCCGCCAGACGCGCCCACAACGCCTTCGTAAGCCTGAAAACGTCGCTTTTAGTCATTACTCAGTGAGTTGCATTCAATCGGTCAACCTGGGGCTTGATCCGAGATCCACGAGTTATCACAATGCGGGCTTGTTTGACGGTTTGCGTGTCCAGCCGGCAATAACAGGCTGGAAAGCTCAATAATTACCGTTTTTAGTACCGAAATCGGCTGTAGCCCAGGTGTTTGCTGCAGATGTCGCTATCAAAATAATAGTATTCTGACGTTTTTCCATCAGGCTCGCTGCACACGCGCCAGGCCAAGCTGCCACCCACCAAGCCAAGCCGCCGCAGCGCCGCCCAGCAGGTGCCGTTCATGCAAATACAAGGCCGATTGCGCATCTCACCGCAGTTCAAACGCCTGTTTGCCAGCCAGCGGGGGCAGCTATCAAAGTAGTACTGGTTAAAAGGCCCGCTGTGCGGAGGTGATCAACGAGCGCGGTTCAGGTGGTTGTTTCTGAGCGTCAACTGTTGGCTGCAGACTGAATGCTATTCAACGACCGTCGTAAGGCACCGACTGGTTTTGACCGCAAAGCGGAATTTGACATCTTTCGATGCGCTGGCTGAAAGCAGTCATCCGCGTTAAGCCGCTTCCCTACGACGGAGTTGGTAACAACGAATCCAATGGCGAGGCGGTCCCACCCGCAGCTACCTTGAGGACATGGGTATAAATCATGGTGGTGCTCACGTCGCTGTGACCACGCAACTCCTGCACCGTGCGAATGTCAGTGCCCGATTGCAATAAGTGGGTGGCAAAGCTGTGCCGCAAGGTGTGCACTGAGACCGGCTTAGCAATGCCAGCAATCGCTACGGCCTTCTTGAGGCTGCGCTGCAAACGCTCTTCGAACAAATGATGTCGCCGCTCGACGCCGCTGCGCGGGTCAACCGACAGCGTTGGCGATGGAAACATCCAGTACCAACCCCAAGTACGCCCAAGCTGTGGGTATTTCACTTCCAGCGCATCGGGGACTTGAACACCCGCAAGTTGCAGTTGCCGATCAGCCTCCCACTGCGCGCGGGCTGCCAACATTTGTATCCGCAGCGCAGGTGCCAGCGAACGGGGCAGCATCACCACGCGGTCCTTATTGCCCTTGGCCTCGCGAACAATGATGACGTGGCGATCAAAGTCCACGTCTTTGATGCGCAAGCGCATGCCCTCCATCAGACGCATGCCGGTGCCGTACAGCAGCCGCGCCAGCAAAGCGGTCTGGCCTTCCATAGCGGCCAACACACCTGCTACTTCATCTTTGGTCAGAACCGATGGAATACGTTTGGTCTGCGTGGGCCGGTTGATATTGGTCAGCCAGGGCAAGTCAATGTCAAGCACTTCTCGGTACAAAAAAAGGAAGGCGCTCAACGCCTGGTTGTGGGTTGACGCCGAAACATGCCGCTCAGTCGCCAACATGGTCAAAAACGCCCCAACCTGCTTCGCGCCCATGTCACGCGGGTGGGTCATTTGGTGGGTCTTGGCATGCCAAAGAATGAAAAATCTGACCCAATAGAGGTAGGTCTTTTCAGTGCTGAGGCTATAGTGCAAATAACGAATCCGCTCCCGAACCTGGTCCAGAAGACGGGAAGACTGCAGCGGTGGGTTGCGGGGTTTCACGGCATATTTTATAACTGTACAAATGAACAGTATATGCATCGACAAGCCAATGTGCAAGCGGGTTTCAGGAGATTTTGATGTCTAAGTTATGTTGCAGCGCCATTTTTATCCCGCATGTTTTGCGGTCTACATTACGTTAGGCGTCATACAAACCTACTTCGAAGATACCGCTGCCCATGACATCCACTGAAACTGTGGCGGCCACAACAGCCATACTCGGCCTTGTAATTGCCGCTCTGTCTGCACTGGCTGCGTTCCGGTCGGCGGCTTCGGCGCGGAGCGCCCAACGCTGGGCCGAAGAGGCAGCACAAAGTGGCGCACTCTTCGCCGCGGCAAGAACGGCTGCGGAGATCTTGGTCGATCTTCAACGAATCAAGTCGTCTGCAGAACACTCTGCGCTTGCACACAGCACTCTTGGTGTCTTCTCGGGCTCGTATCAGAATTCTGGTATCCAGCAATCTGAATCCAAGATTGCCAAGCTTGTGGAGCAAGCAGAAGAACTTGCCACGTATGCTCGCCTGTTCAGCGACACCGCCGCCAAACTCGGCCAGTCTCCCCAAGAGGAGATCACCCGCGTGCATCTCAACTTGTGCGCCAGCCAAGGCCAAGTTGCCGCACTGCGTGAGGAAATTGAGAGAACAGTGGCGTCCATCGAGGCTCAGAATACGCAGTACCGCGAGCGTGCGCTCCTGGGCCGACCATGACGCCTAACCCTTCCATCGAGGGGATGCACAAAAGGCTGCGCCTTTTGTGCATCCCCTCATGTCAAACGTTAGGAAGCCATAATTGACTAGCAGTTTGACACCAATTAAGGTGTAGTTTTTATACTATGAGTCCCTTTGAATTCGACACTGCGAAGAGTCAGACCAATCGCGTAAAACATGGCATCGATTTCGTTGAGGCAAAGCCTTTGGAACGACCCGATGCTGCTTGAAGTTCCAGCAAAGACAGAAGATGAGACGCGATATCTGGTGATTGGGTCAATTGATGGGAAGCACTGGTCAGCCGTCATTACCTATCGTGGGTCCAATGTAAGATTGAGATCCGTGCGTCGTGCACGCACAGAAGAGGTGGCACTTTATGAAAGCTAAAAAATTCGAGCAACAGTTTGACGACGGCATCGACATCACGGCATCGTTGGACCTGTCTAAATCTAAGCGCGGGCTCCATGAGCAGAAAAGGGTGAATGTCGATTTTCCAACCTGGATGATTGACTCACTTGATCGTGAAGCGAGCAAGCTAGGGGTTACAAGACAATCTGTGATTAAAGTCTGGCTTGCTGAGCGTCTTGAGGCGACTACTTCTAACTTGCCGTTCCAACGGACACGCGTAGGTCCCGCGCGCCACTGAACTCTACGTAACGCTGTAAAAAACTTCGTCTGGCATGCCCTTTGCCATTGTCATTTTCAAGCCAAAAACCGGCTGCAGCTCAAGCGTTACTTGCATATCCAGCTATCAAATAAATAGCGTTAAAAACCTCGCCCCCAATAAACCTGGGGTGGCACCAGCAAATCACGCTTTACCAGCAGCTGCATCTTCAGCGCCGCTCGAAGCGCGCAGCGGGCTTTGCTGTAGTGAGCGGCTACTTCTCGATGTCGCCCATGCACAGGTATTTCATTTCCAGATAGTCTTCGATGCCGTGGCGTGAGCCTTCGCGGCCCAGGCCGGACTGTTTGACGCCGCCGAAGGGCACGTGCTCGGTGGCGATCACGCCGGCGTTGATGCCAACCATGCCGTATTCCAGTGCCTCGGCCACGCGGTAGATGCGGCCAATGTCGCGGCTGTAGAAGTAGCTCGCCAGGCCAAACTCGGTATTGTTGGCCGCGTCAATAGCTTCCTGGTCGTGCTTGAAGCGAAACACGGGGGCGAATGGGCCGAAGGTTTCTTCTTTGGCGCACAGCATGTCGGCCGTGGCGTTGCCCACCACGGTGGGTTCAAAAAACTGGCCCTTGAGTTTGTAGCCACCGGCCAGCAAGGTGCCGCCCTTGGCGATGGCGTCGGCCACGTGGCGGGCCACTTTTTCAACTGCGGCGTCTTCAATCAGCGGGCCGGTGGTCACGCCTTGGTCAAAGCCGTTGCCGACGGTCAAGGTTTTGACCTTGGCGGCAAACTTTTCAACGAATTGGTCATACACCCCGTCTTGCACGTAAATGCGGTTGGCGCACACGCAGGTCTGCCCGGCGTTGCGGTATTTGCTGGCCATGGCGCCGTCCACGGCAGAGTCGATGTCGGCGTCGTCGAACACGATGAAAGGCGCGTTGCCGCCCAGCTCCAGCGACAGCTTTTTAACCGTCGGCGCGCATTGCGCCATCAGGATGCGGCCAACTTCGGTGGAGCCGGTGAAGCTCAGGTGGCGCACCACGTCGCTGCTGCACAGCACTTGGCCAATGGCGGCGCTGTGGCTGCTGGTCAGCACATTGATGACGCCTGCCGGAATGCCCGCACGCACCGCCAGCTCGGCGGCCGCCAAAGCCGTCAGCGGGGTTAACTCTGCCGGTTTGATGACCACCGTACAACCGGCGGCCAGCGCGGGCGCGACTTTGCGGGTAATCATCGCCAGCGGAAAGTTCCACGGCGTGATCGCCGCGCACACGCCAATCGGCTGCTTGATGACCATCAGGCGGCGGTTGTTGTCGAACTGCGGCAGCGTTTCACCGTTGACACGTTTGGCCTCTTCGGCAAACCACTCGACAAAGCTCGAACCGTAGGCGATCTCGCCTTTCGCTTCGGCAAAAGGCTTGCCTTGTTCGGCCGTCATGATGCGGGCCAGGTCGTCCTGGTGGGCCATCAGCAGGTCGTACCACTTGAGCATGATGGCGTGGCGCTCCTTGCCCGTCTTTTTGCGCCAGGCGGGCAGTGCCGCGTTGGCCGCTGCAATGGCGGCCTCGGCGTCGCCGGGCTGCAGGTCGGCCACGTCGGCAAGTTTCAGGCCGGTGGCCGGGTCAGTCACATCAAAACGCGCGTTGCCAGCCAGCCACTGGCCTTTGATCAGCGCGTCCGTCTTGAACAGGCTGGGGTCTTTGAGCAGGGAGATGGGGGAGGTCTTCATGTCCATTGGGTTTGCTTTCGGGTGCGGTTGGAATGAAAACGAGCATAGCCACATCAGCGGCGGGGCGCTGTCAGCCAAGTGATACAGCGGGCCGCTCGAAGGACGCCAATGGTAAAATCTGGTTGATTCAACCAATTTGGCCATCCAACTTGAAGGAGTTGCCATGCACGCTGTCGGATTATTCGATGCCAAAACGCATTTCAGCGAATACGTCGCGCGTGCCGAGGCGGGCGAGGAAGTCATCATCATGCGGCACAACAAGCCGGTGGCGAAGATCGTCCCCCTGACTGCTGTTGCGACACCGCCCGCCCGAGAAATTCCTAAGTACGTCCAGCGGGTGTTTCACACGGGCGGCTTTCTGGTTGACGTGACCAAAGCCAATGAGTTGGTCGCTGAGCTCGACAATATCGAATTTTTGAAATTGACTGCACGACTTGACCGTGCCGCTCAAAAAAGCAAAGTTCAGGCGGGTAAGAATAAAAACGGTGGGCAAGGCGCATGAGGTTGCCTGATACCAACGTTTTTCTTTACTCGGTAAATCCATCGAGTCAGCATCAAAGCAGAGCAGCATTGTGGTTAGGCGAAGCATTTGACGCTGAACCGGGGGTTGGCCTGACATGGCTGGCGTTGATCGGTTTCATCAGGCTGTCCACGCAATCTGCCATCTTGCCAAAACCTTTGTCAATTGCTGACGCAACAGGCATCGTCGATGAATGGATGTCGCATCCAAGGGCGCGTTTGTTACAACCCACAGCACGCCATTCAGGCATCTTGACCCGATTGCTTTTTGTCGCAGGAACCGCCGGTAACCTGACCAATGATGCGCATTTGGCCGCGCTGTCCCTGGAGCACAACGCCACGGTGGGCAGTTTCGACAAAGATTTTCAAAAATTTCCTGGCATCAAGCTCGACCTGCTGGTTTGATTTTATTTTTCTGGTTTATCTATGACTACAACAAACATCCCATCCCCTGTAATGTCTGTCGCCGACATCCGAAAAACCTTCCTGGATTTCTTCGCCAGCAAGGGCCACACCGTGGTGCCGTCTTCCTCACTGGTGCCGGGCAATGACCCGACGCTGATGTTCACCAACTCCGGCATGGTGCAGTTCAAGGACGTGTTTTTGGGCACGGACAAACGCAGCTACACGCGCGCCACGTCGGTGCAGGCCTGCCTGCGCGCGGGTGGCAAACACAACGACCTGGAAAACGTGGGCTACACCGCGCGCCACCACACGTTTTTTGAGATGCTGGGCAACTGGAGTTTTGGCGACTACTTCAAGCGCGACAGTCTGAAGTGGGGCTGGGAGCTGCTGACACAGGTTTACGGTTTGCCTGCCGACAAACTCACCGCTACCGTCTACATCGACGACCAGGAGGCCTACGACATCTGGGTCAATGAGATTGGCTTGCCGCCCGAGCGTGTGATCCGCATCGGTGACAACAAGGGCAAAAAATACGCGTCTGACAACTTCTGGATGATGGCCGATACAGGCCCGTGCGGCCCGTGCAGCGAGATTTTTTACGACCACGGCAAGCACATCCCCGGCGGGCCACCCGGCAGCCCGGGCGAAGACGGTGACCGCTTTATCGAAATCTGGAACCACGTGTTCATGCAGTTCGACATGCAGCCAGACGGCTCGCTGAACAAGCTGCCCGCACCGTGCGTGGACACCGGCATGGGCCTGGAGCGCCTGGCCGCCATTCTTCAGCACGTGCACAGCAACTACGAAATCGACATTTTTGACGCGCTGATCAAAGCCGCCGCCCGCGAAACCGGCGAGGCCGCTTTGGACCACAAAAGCTTGCGCGTGATCGCCGACCACATCCGCGCTACGGCGTTTTTAGTCAGCGACGGCGTGAACCCTTCGAACGAAGGCCGCGGCTATGTGCAGCGCCGCATCATTCGCCGCGCCATTCGCCATGGCTACAAGCTGGGCAAAAAAACACCGTTTTTCCACAAGCTGGTGCCTGATTTGGTGGCGCTGATGGGCGACGCCTACCCACGTTTGAAGGCCGACGGCGCGCGGGTGATGGACGTGCTGCGGGTGGAGGAAGAGCGGTTTTTCGAGACGCTGGAAATTGGTATGAAATCCGTTGACACAGCGATCAACGAGCTGTACTTACTTGACCCGAAACAACCTGGGAAATTTGATGGAAATTTGGCGTTCAAGTTGCATGACACGTTTGGTTTCCCGCTTGATCTAACGCAAGACGTGTGTCGTGAGTGGGGCGTAGAAGTTGACGAAGCGGGCTTTCACGCCGCCATGGACAAGCAAAAAGCCCAGGCGCGTGCGGCGGGCAAGTTCAAGATGGACAAGGCGCTGGACTACTCGGGCGACGGCCATGCGTTCACCGGCTACACGCTGCTGGAAGAGCCCGCCAAAGTCGTGGCGCTGTATGCCGACGGCCTAGCGGTTCAGTCGCTGACCGCCGGGCAAAACGGTGTGGTGGTGTTGAACACGACGCCGTTTTATGCCGAAAGCGGAGGCCAGGTCGGTGACCAGGGCCGGCTGACGGTGGGCGAAAGCACCAAAGACGGCCAGTTTGAAGTGCTGGACACGCAAAAGGTCAAGGCTGACGTGTTTGGCCACCACGGCCATGTGAGCTACGGCAGCTTAAAAGTGGGCGACGCCGTGATCGCCCAGGTCAACACCGAGGTGCGGCTTCAGACCGTGCGCAACCACAGCGCCACGCACCTGATGCACAAGGCCCTGCGCGAAGTGCTGGGCGGCCACGTGCAGCAAAAGGGCAGCCTGGTCAACGCGGACCGCACGCGCTTTGACTTCACGCACAACGCCCCGGTGACGGACGCGCAA
>JANLUZ010000177.1:0-9833 GCA_031363755.1 Polaromonas sp. | reverse complement strand
GACGGCCATCACGCGTCCCGCGAGTACATCGTTCACCCCGGTGCGGTGATGGTGATCGCTCAGCTGGACGACGGTCGCTTCGTCATGGAGCGGCAATATCGCTACCCTGTCCAACAGGTGATGATCGAGTTTCCTGCGGGCAAGCTCGACCCGGGCGAATCGTGCCTGGCCTGTGCGCAGCGCGAGCTACTCGAGGAAACGGGTTTTACCGCCATCGAATGGGTGCGGGCGGGGGTCCTGCACCCTGTCATCTCTTATTCCACAGAATTTATTGATGTCTGGTTTGCGCGCGGGTTGACCGCTGGGCCGCAGCAGCTCGATGCGGGCGAGTTTCTTGATGTATTCACCGCAGATGCCGACGAACTGTTGACGTGGTGTGCTGAGGGCAAGGTGACGGACGCCAAGACCTTGAGCGGATTACTGTGGCTTCAAAACGTTTTGTCAGGCCGGTGGGTGCTTGACTGGCAAGTACCGCCGATGGCGCCTGCTTAACGTGATCAGGCGCATCACGCCATGAAGGTGCTGAATTTGCAATGCGGTGCGCGGCACCTGTTCGAAGGCTGGTTTGCCTCGGAGCGTGATTTCCAATCCCAGTTGGCGCGTGGATTGGTGACATGCCCTGTTTGTGCCGACAGTCACGTCCAAAAGATGTTGAGTGCACCGCGGTTGAACCTCTCGGGTGCGACAGCGCCGCCTCAGCGCGATGGTCTGGTGGACAACCTGGCGACAGCGTCAGCGTCGTCCACGCCTCAAGCCTTGGCGTCAAAGGGCGACGTGGCGGAAACGGATACGGGGTCGGTGCACGATGCGGACAACAGCAAACCCGCCCAGGCGGCCTTTCTCACGGGGGTTCGATATCTGCTG
Organism: Polaromonas sp.; assembly: GCA_031363755.1. GTDB lineage: Bacteria > Pseudomonadota > Gammaproteobacteria > Burkholderiales > Burkholderiaceae_C > Polaromonas. The sequence continues at coordinate 8,969 of JANLUZ010000177.1, read as the reverse complement.
AAAAGCACGGAAGACGTGGGTGACGGATTTGCCCGCGAAGCCCGGCGTATGCATGAAGGGGAAACGCCGCTGCGTAGTATTCGCGGGCAGGCCAGTCCGCGCGAAGCGACTGCCTTGCGGGAAGATGGCATTGACGTCATGTCTTTTGCGTTGCCCGCTGCACTCAAAGAAACATTGCAGTAACTGTACTGGCCCTTCGCTATGCCATTGGCGTGGGGGGCAGCGCCAGACGCCTAGCGTTTCAAGCGCGCGGCCACTTCCCGCCCCAGCTCGATCACGGCCATGGCGTAGTAGCTGCTCCAGTTGTAGCGCGTGATGGCGTAAAAGTTTTCGGTGCCCGCCACATACTGGGCTGCGTCGGCGCCGTTTTTTAACTCGATCAGCGCCAGTGGCCCCATGTGTTGTGAGGCGTCGCCTGCGAGTACGGCGCCTTTGTCGGTGAAGCTCTCGACTGAAAACGTTGGCAGGATGTCCGGTGCCATCAACGCCTCCATGTCCAAGCGGCTGGGGTCTAAACTGACAGGGTAGTGGGTGGGCATGCCCGCTTGCCAGTTGAAGGCTTTGAAATAACTGGCAACCGAGCCGATCACGTCAGCTGGGCTGTTCCACAGGTCGATCACACCGTCGCCGTCAAAGTCAACCGCATACCGAGCGACGCTGGTCGGCATGAACTGTGGCATTCCCATGGCGCCTGCGTAGCTTCCGCGTGCCTCGAAGGGGTCGGTGCCGCGGCGGCTTTGGAGCGTCAAAAACTGCTCGAGCTCGCCCCGGAAGTAGGCATTGCGTTCTTCAGACCGGGGGTGGCTCGCCGGGAAGTCGAACGCCAACGTGCAGAGCGCGTCCATGACCCGAAAACTTCCGGTGTTGCGACCGTAGATGGTCTCGACACCGATGATGCCCACGATGATTTCCGCCGGTTCGCCATATTGTTTTTCAGCGCGCAACAAGCTGGCCTCATTGGCTTGCCAGAAGCGTACCCCAGCCTCAATGCGCACCGGGTCGATAAAACGGCTGCGGTAAACCCGCCAGTTTTTGACAAAGGTTTTAGCAGGTGGCTGCATCAGCCGTTGCACGATCGGCAACAGGCGAGCCTGGCCGATAGCGGCTTGAACCCATACCGGGTCCAGGTCGCGGCGCAAGGCCAGGTCCCGGGCAAATTGCATCGCGTCTGAGCGCGTGCTGTAGGCCAGGCCGTTTGACGATGAGGGCTTGTCGGCTATTTTGACCAGCAGAGGCGTATTTTTAGAGCTTTTTAGCTCGCTAGCCCACGTGTTTGCTGCCTGTGGAGCTATCAATAGTGTAGCAATTGCTGCAAAGGCCCAGCGCCAAGGACGGCTTACGGGAGAGGATAACAACGGCACAGGGGGACTTTCAAGGTTGGGCGCTCAGGCATCGAACCGCCAGGCGCCCAGGCAGTTTATTTCACAGACGCCACACCAGCCTTCGGAATTGTTGATGAAGTTGTTTGAGTTGGTCATCAGGGCTGTCGGTGGCGGTGCGGGGCGCGTAGCGCTGGGCCTCAAGCTGCATCAGCCAGTGCTGCAGCGCCAGCACATCGCTTGATGCGGCAGGGCTTGTTTTGCCAGCCAGCATGGCAGCGAGTTGGCGCGGTGAGGTGGCAGGGGTGCTAGGCAGCCCGGCAAGGTCCAGCTGCTGGCGGGCACGCGCGAGCAAGCGCAACCAGGGGTCGTGCTGGGCGCGCTCGTACAAGGTCCACCCGGCGCCCAGCAGGCTGGCTAGCACCACGACAGCGATCAGCACATAGCTCAGGTCTTCCCAGCTTGGCGACTCAAACCCGAGATTTTTCAGCAGGTTGAGTTGTTTGCCCTGCGTGTAGCTCAGCACCCATTGGTTCCAGCCGTTGTTCACGGCGTCCCAGGTGGCTCTGAGCTGGGCGGCCAGGCCCGGGCTTAGATTGCTCAGGGTTTGCGACATGACCCCGCGCGGCGCTGCCAGCCGTTCAAAAGCACCGGTGCGGCCGGGCGACACAGCAGAGGTCGGGTCGACCCGCACCCAGCCGTGGCCGTCTTGCCAGACCTCTGCCCAGGCGTGCGCATCGCTTTGCCGCACCACCCAGAATCCGTCGACGTTGTTGAGCTCACCGCCCTGGTAGCCCGTGACGATGCGGGCCGGCACATTCATGGCGCGCATCAAAATCACAAAACTGGAGGCAATGTGCTCGCAAAACCCTTCCTTGCGGTCAAAAAAGAATTCGTCGGCGGTGTTGACGCCATAAACACCCGGGTCCAGGGTGTAGGTGTAGCCGCCGGTGCGCAGCCGCGTCATCACGTCATTGACAAGGGCTGCGGTGGTGGTGTTGCGCGCGTCGGCCTTGATCTGCGCTGCCAGCGCCAGCGTGCGGGGGTTGTAGCCGGGCGGCAGGTCCACAAATTCGGTCAAACCATTGACGCGGGTGGTGGGCCCGTGCTGAAAGTTGGGGTAGCTTGTGGCGTTGAACCGGATCAGGTCGGCCACCGGGCGAATGGTCAGCCACTGCAGGTCTTCCTGCATGGCGTTTTGATAGCCCGGGATGTCTGGGCTGTCTGGCGTGGCCTCCAGCATCATCAGCCACGGCCGGTTTGAGGGCTCCATCGTCACCTGGTAGCGGTAGGGGGTGCCTGACACCGTCAGATTGCTTTTCACGCTGTAACGCGCCGCGTAGCCAAAGCGCGGTGAGCGCCATTCGGTGCCGTCAAAACTCGAGAGCACAGGGCCGCGAAAATACATCGCCGACTGCGGCGGGATGTCGCCCTGGAATTTCAGGCGGAACGCCACTGCGTCGTCGAGTGCCAATTTCGCGATGCTGCCCACACGCATCTCGGGCGACAAGCCGCTACGCCCGGTCGTGGCGTCGCTGGGCACGCCCCACAAGGGCGCCATGCGCGGAAAGAGCAAAAACAGCACCAACATGATGGGCGCGCCCAGCAGCGTCATCCATCCGGCGGTTTTAGCGGCGGCTGAAAATGGGGGGCGCCCGACAGGCATGTGGGCATTGACCAGCACTGTCAGCAGCCCCATCAAACCCAGCAGTATGCTGAAGGCAGTTAGGAGCGACTGGGAGTAAAAAAAGTTGCTCAGCATGCAGAAAAAGCCCAGAAAAAACACCACAAATGCGTCGCGTCGGGCGCGCAGTTCGAGCGTTTTCAGGGTGAGCAACACCACCAGCAGCGTCACCCCAGCGTCCCGCCCCAGCAGTGTTTTGAAGCTCAATACCGTGGCGGCAATCGTCAGTGCCAGCAAGCCGAGCAACCACCATTTGCCCGGAAGCGGCCGCCCTTGCAGGGCGAGCCACCCTCGCCAGAGCAGCACGCTGGCGGCCACGCCGCTGCACCAGACGGGTACGTTGCTGGTCAAGGGAATGAGCACCCATGCCGTGACCAGCAGCAAAAACAAGGTGTCACGGCTGTCGCGCGGCAGGCTGCGCAGGGCGTTCCAGCGGCCAGAGATCGTCAGCACAGTGCGAGCACCTCCAGGCAGGCCCGGCGGTGGGCCTCGCCCGCGCCAGGCTCAAGCGCCAGCGAAGGCAGGCGCAAGCCGTAGTCCACGCCCAATCGGTCAGCCATCAACACCCAGGCACACAGCCGGGACAGCTTGTGCTCCAGGTCGATGGCGCCGGTTTGCATGATGTCCAACCACAGCTCATGCCGGTCGGCTTGCTGGGTGTCTCGCACCACCAAGCCAATGCTGGAGTCATCGGCTTTGGCCGCTTTTTTCCAGACCACCCGTTTCATCGGGTCGCCCCGGCGGTAGCTGCGCACACCGTCAAACTCGCCACTGCTTTGACTCCTGGTGACGGCGGTGGCGCCCCCGGATCGCGGCTCGCCGGGCGGCAGCGGTGGCGGGTGGGGCTCAGGCGCCGGGTAGACGAGCACCTGACATGCCGGCCGCCAGACCGTCCATACGCGGAAGGTGCCCAGTGGAAAGCGGGTCTCGGCCGTCAGGGTCGGCACCCGGTGCAGACCGCGTTGCGTAGGTGTGAACCCCACCTGCACTGTGCTGCTGCCGCGTGCAGGCACGTCTGTCCATGACCAGCTGCTGTCCACAGCAGCGGCGGGGGGCAGGGGTTGGCCTGTGCGGTCGGCATCGTGCAAAACGCGAACACCGATGCCATAGCGTGCGGTACGTCTGTCATTCGTCAATTTAATGCCAAAAGTGGCCGTAGTCCAGGCAAATACTGCCTGGGGAGCTATCACATTCATAGCAACACCCCGCAGCGTACCGTGGCACACATGCATGCCGACCAGCGCGCAGCCGGCGAGCAGGAACGTCAGCAAATAACCCAGATTGAGCTGGTAGTTGATCGAGGCCACCAGCAGCACCAGCAGCGTCACGCCAAGCATCAGCCCCGGCCGTGTCGGCAGGATATAGACCGTGCGCTGGCTCAGGGTGATCTGGTCGGCCAGCGGCAGGCGGCTTTCAAACCAGGCCTGAAACCGCGACCGCATCATCGCGGCCGGGCGTCGCCATGACAGGGCGCTGGCCGGCGTGGTCACGGCAGTTGTCTCACGGCAGCGGCGTCGCGGCCAGCATGGCCCGCACCTGCTCGGCGGCTCCGCGTCCGGCATTGCTGACGGGCACCAGCCGGTGTGCTGCGGTTTGCGGCAGCACCGCGGCAATGTCGTCGGGGGCCACGTAGTCTCGCTGGCTCAGAAACGCCTGAGCCTTGGCGGCCCGCATGATGGCAATGCCCGCGCGCGGACTCAGGCCCTGCAAAAACCAGCGTCCGGACCGGGTCGCAGCCATCAGGTCTTGAAGATAGCTGATCAGCGGCTCCGAGGCATGCACCGCCTGCACGTTGCGTTGCAGTTCGACCAGGTCGTGGGGCGTCAGCACTGCATGAAGATGCTCGACCATATCGCGACGGTCACCGCCGCGCAGCAACGCGCGTTCGGCATCACGGTCGGGGTAGCCCAGTGAAATGCGCATGTGAAACCGGTCGAGTTGCGACTCGGGCAGGGCATAAGTGCCGAGCTGATCCTGCGGGTTCTGCGTCGCAATCACGAAAAACGGCACTGGCAGCGGGCGAGTTTCGCCCTCTACCGTCACCTGCTTTTCTTCCATGGCTTCGAGCAGGGCGCTTTGCGTTTTGGGGCTGGCGCGGTTGATTTCATCGGCCAGCAGCACCTGCGCAAACACGGGACCGGGGTGAAAGACAAAACTTTCTTTTTGCCGCTCGTAAATCGACACGCCCGACAAATCGCTCGGCATCAGATCGGCCGTGAATTGCACCCGTGAAAATTGCAGACCAAACGAGCGCGATAGCGCATGCGCCAGCGTAGTCTTGCCCACGCCGGGCACGTCTTCAATCAACAAATGGCCACCGGCCAGCAGGCAGGCCACGCAGTCACTGACCTGGACCGGCTTTCCCACAATCACCGTGTTAAGCTGAATCAGCAGTGCCTGAAGCTTTTCTTTGGCATTCATTTGAGTTCCCATCAGGGCACGTTAACTGAAAACTTCTCCGCTATGAACGCGACTGGATATTTCTCCCACAAGGAGTGCAAAAAGCACGAAATGGGCCCGGGCCATCCCGAATGCCCGGAGCGCCTTGACGCCATTGAAGACTGGTTGCTGGCCACGGGTGTGGCCGATGCACTGGCGCAGCGTGAAGCACCGGTCGCGGCCCTGACCGACATTGAGCTGGCCCACGGCCGCATGATGGTCGCCGCCATTCGAGGGTTGAGCGATCAGCTCGCTGACGATATCAAGGCGGGCGGCCCCGCCTATGCGTCCATCGATCCGGACACCTCGCTGAATGTGCACAGCTACCGCGCGGCATTGCGCGCTGCGGGCGCCGTGCTGGCGGCGACCGACAGCGTGATCGCCGGTGAAATGGAAAACGCTTTTTGCGGGGTGCGCCCGCCCGGCCACCACGCTGAACGCGACAAGTCCATGGGGTTTTGCATTTTCAACAACATCGCCATTGCGGCGAAATACGCGCTGGAGCGCCATGGCCTCAAACGCGTGGCGGTGGTGGACTTTGACGTGCACCACGGCAACGGCACCGAAGACATCCTGCGTGGCGACGACCGGGTGCTGATGGTGAGCTTTTTCCAGCATCCGTTTTACCCGTTCAGCGGCGCTGAACCCCGGGGCGACGACGGTGACGCCAACATGGTCAACCTGCCTGTGCCTGCCTACACCAAAGGCATGGATGTGCGCGAGATGATCGAGATGTTCTGGATGCCTCGCCTCGACGCGTTCAAGCCGCAAATGATTTTCATCAGTGCGGGCTTTGACGCCCACCGCGACGACGATCTGGGTCAGCTGGGCCTGGTGGAGCAAGACTACGCCTGGATCACACAGCGCCTGAAAGATGTGGCGCACCGGCACGCCAAAGGCCGCATCGTGTCGTCGCTGGAAGGCGGCTACAACCTGAACGCACTGGCGCGCAGTGTTGAAGCGCACATTCGTGTGCTGGCCGACCTGTAGGCGCGCAGCGACCATGACCGAGAAGACTGAAACGACCACAGCAGGTGACCTGCTGATTCACACCATCGACGCGCGCGGGGTTCACACGCTCACCCTGAACCAGCCCAACGCATTTAACGTCCTCAGTGACGCGACGCTCGATCTTCTATTGAGCAGCGTGGCCCGCATTGAAGGCGATGTCAGCGCACGCGCTGTGGTGATCGCCGCCAGTGGGAAGGCATTTTGCGCTGGCCACAACCTTAAGGAAATGGCGGCTCACCCCGATTTGGCGTACTACCAGAAGCTGTTTGCCAAGTGCTCCCGCATGATGCTGGCGCTTCAAAATCTCCCCGTGCCGGTAATTGCAAAGGTGCAAGGCCTGGCCACTGCTGCTGGCTGCCAGCTCGTGGCACAGTGCGACCTGGCCGTGGCCAGTGAGCGGGCCACCTTCGGTGTCAACGGCATCGACGTGGGGCTGTTTTGCGCCACACCCAGTGTGCCGCTGGTGCGCAACATTCCCGTCAAGCAGGCGCTCGAAATGCTGTTGACGGGCGACTTCATCACGGCCGACGAGGCAAGGCAACGCGGACTGGTGAACCGCGTGGTGCCCGCTGATGCGCTGGACGCTGGCGTTGAAGCGCTGCTGCGGTCCATTCTGGGCAAGCCGCAGGCTGCTGTGGCCCTGGGCAAAGCGTTGTTCTACCAGCAACAAGCGCTCGGAACGGCGGCTGCCTACCAGCTGGCGAGCCAGGCGATGGCCGTCAACATGGTGCACCCGGCTGCGCAAGAGGGCGTGCAAGCCTTCATCGACAAAAGGAAGCCCCAATGGCCAGCAGTGGCGCCCTAGCGTCGATTTTCTCAATCGGCAACACGGCATCGACCAATCGCATCGACAACTTTGACGAATGGTTTGCAGCCTTGCTCAAGCCCGCAGCACTCAAGGAACTGGTGGTGTTGCTGGGTTGTGTGGCGCTGGCGTGGCTGCTGGTCAAGCTGGCGGGCAGGGCGCGCAAGGAGCCTGATCCAACGTCGATTGTCTTTGGCCGCCGAACCATCGACGGCGTCCTGTTTCCGCTGTTGCTGCTGTTCTTTGCCTACACGGCCCAGGTGCTTTTGGCACGCGCATTTCCCACCGCTGTATTTAAGGTGGCGGTGCCTGTGCTGCTGGCGCTGGCGGTCATTCGTTTGATTGTGAAGGTGTTGCAGGTTGCTTTCAAAAACGCGCCTGTGGTTCGGGCGCTGGAGCGCACGTTTTCCTGGCTGGCCTGGCTGGCGTTGGTGCTGTGGGTCAGCGGCTTGTTGCCGGTTGTGCTTGAGGAGCTCGATGACATCAAGTGGAAGGTCGGCAGCGCCACCCTGTCGGTCCGCACCCTGCTGGAGGGCGCCCTGACGGCGAGCGTCGTCATCATCGTGACACTCTGGATTTCATCGGCCATTGAAAGTCGTCTGCTGCGCAAGGCCACCGGCGGCGAGTTGTCGCTGCGCAAAGCCCTCAGCAACGCGACCCGCGTGGTGCTCGTCTTCATCGGCCTGCTGCTGGCGCTGTCATCGGCCGGTATTGACCTGTCGGCGCTGTCGGTGCTGGGCGGCGCTATTGGCGTGGGTATCGGTTTCGGTCTGCAAAAGCTGGCCGCGAGTTACATCAGCGGCTTTGTCATGCTCGCCGAGCGGAGTGTGCGCATTGGCGACAACGTGCGGGTCGACACCTTTGAAGGCCGCATCACCGACATCCGCGCGCGCTACACCGTGGTGCGCGCGCTGTCGGGCCGGGAGTCTATTGTTCCCAACGAGATGTTCATCAGCAACCGGATTGAAAACCTGTCGTTGGCCGACACCGAGGTGCTGCAGTCCACCGTGGTGACCGTCAGCTACGCCAGTGATGTCACGCTGGTGATGCGCTTGTTGACAGAGGCTGCGGCCGCCCAGGGCCGGGTGCTCAAAACTCCCGAGCCTGGCGCGAATTTGACCAATTTCGGGGCCGATGGCCTTGAATTCACCGTTAACTACTGGATGACCGATCCCGAAAACGGGCAGCAAAACCTGAAGTCACTGGTGAACCTGGCGATTCTCAAGGCCCTGCGTGCCAACAACATCGACATTCCTTTTCCGCAACGTGTGCTGCACAGCACGCCGTTGCTTACACCCGCCAGCACGCAGCACTCAACGGCTTTCGGAAACCTGGCCACCGAGCCGGTGGCGCATACTCCTATAATGAAATAGAACGATCGTTCTATTTTTTGGGAGTGAGGGTTTTCATACCCCTGCTACGGGGTTGGTCAACGCTGGCCAAAGAGGGTCCCCGCCTAAAATAGAAGGCTGCCCCGAATTTTTAATGCATTAACTTTGGAGCCTCTCATGAAGGTTTTGGTCCCGGTCAAGCGAGTCGTCGATTACAACGTCAAGGTCCGTGTCAAATCTGACGGCTCTGGCGTGGACATCGCCAACGTCAAGATGAGCATGAATCCCTTCGACGAAATTGCTGTCGAAGAAGCCACCCGCCTGAAAGAAAAGGGCGCCGTCACCGAGGTGATCGCCGTCAGCTGCGGCGTGTTGCAGTG